>NZ_JBHXTC010000027.1:71973-96970 GCF_042677605.1 Streptomyces sp. NPDC127106
GGGGCCTCGGGGGCGCGGGTTTTGGGCGGGGGTGGGGGGGTTGCGTGCCCCCCGGGGCCCCCGGGGAGGGGGGGCCGCCCGGGGGGCGGGGGCCCCCCCTTCGGCGTATGGCGCGTCAGCCCAGCAGGTCGCGGATAACCGGGACCAGGGCGCGGAAGGCCTGGCCGCGGTGGGAGATGGCGTTCTTCTCCGCCGGGGTGAGCTGCGCCGTGGTGCGGGTGTCGTCCAGCGGCTGGAAGATCGGGTCGTAGCCGAAGCCGCCCGTGCCCTCCGGGGCACGGCGTAGGACGCCCTGGAGGCGGCCCTCCACGACGCGTTCGGTGCCGTCCGGGAGGGCGAGGGCCGCGGCGCAGGCGAAGTGGGCGCCGCGGTGCTCGTCGGCGATGTCGGAGAGCTGGGCGAGGAGCAGGTCCAGGTTGGCCTTGTCGTCGCCGTGGGTTCCGGCCCAGCGGGCGGAGAAGATGCCGGGGGCGCCGTTCAGGACGTCGACGCAGAGGCCGGAGTCGTCGGCGACGGCGGGCAGGCCGGTGGCCCGTGCCAGGGCGTGGGCCTTGAGGAGGGCGTTCTCGGCGAAGGTGACGCCGGTCTCCTTGACGTCCGGGACCTGCGGGTACGCGTCCGCGCCGACCAGCTCGTGGGGCAGGCCGGCGTCGGACAGGATGTGGTGCAGCTCGGCTACCTTGCCCGCGTTGCGGGTGGCGAGGACGAGGCGGGGGGCGGAGGGCGTCGAGGTCATGGCGCCCATTATCGCGGCGCCGTCCCGCCCGTCTCCCGGTCGTCTCCCGGTCGCCTCCCGCCCGCCTCCCGCCCGCTGGTCGTCCCGGCCGGGCCGGTGTCAGCTCGGGGTGCAGACCTTCGAGATTTCCTTCGCGGCGTCGGCGACGGGGGTGACGTCCGGGGTCTTGTTGCCGCTCTGGATGGAGTCGCGGACGTTCTTGACCGCGGTGTTCATCGAGTCGATGGCCTTGCCGAGGTCGGTGTTGTCCGTCTGGTCGCCGATCTTCTTGAGGTTCTGCTCGATCTTGTTCAGGGCGTTCTGGGCGTCCTGCGGGCTGTTGCCGGCGTTGGAGACGGACTGCTGGAGCTCGCCGACGCCGTCGGTGATGGCCACGGCCGTGTTGGCGCAGTCCATGGCCGTCGAGATCGCGTCGCAGGCCGTCAGGGCCGGGAGCGTCAGGACGGCGGCCACGGCGACGGCGGCTATGCGGAGCTTCATGCGGGTCCCCTCACGAACACGGATCTACGGATACTCGGGTGTGTCTGCGTCTGTGTCTACGGGCGCACGGCTGTCGTCGCCGTGCGCCCGTTGATCACAAGGACGCAGGAGCGCGGCTCGTGGTTCTCGCCGGGGCTGCGGCGGTGGGGTCAGAGCTCCTGGGCCAGGGCGCTGCGCTGGATGGCTTCGAGGTCGGCGCAGCCGCCGGCGGCGAGGTCGAGGAGGGCGTTGAGTTCCTTGCGGTCGAAGGGTTCGCCTTCGGCGGTGCCTTGGACCTCGACGAAGCGGCCGTCGCCGGTGCAGACGACGTTCATGTCGGTTTCGGCGCGCACGTCTTCCTCGTAGCAGAGGTCGAGGAGCGGGACGCCGTCGACGATGCCGACGCTGACGGCGGCGACGGTGCCGGTGAGTGGCTTGCGGCCGGCTTTGATGAGCTTCTTGCGCTGGCCCCAGGCGACGGCGTCGGCGAGGGCGACGTAGGCGCCGGTGATGGCGGCGGTGCGGGTGCCGCCGTCGGCCTGGAGGACGTCGCAGTCGAGGACGATGGTGTTCTCGCCGAGGGCCTTGTAGTCGATGACGGCGCGGAGGGATCGGCCGATGAGGCGGGAGATCTCGTGGGTGCGGCCGCCGATCTTGCCGCGTACGGATTCGCGGTCGCCGCGGGTGTTGGTGGAGCGGGGCAGCATCGAGTATTCGGAGGTGACCCAGCCTTCGCCGCTGCCCTTGCGCCAGCGCGGGACGCCTTCGGTGAAGGAGGCGGTGCAGAAGACCTTGGTGTCACCGAAGGAGATGAGGACGGAGCCCTCGGCGTGCTTGCTCCATCCGCGTTCGATGGTGACCGGGCGGAGCTGTTCGGGCGTGCGGCCGTCGATGCGTGACATGGGTCCGAGCCTAGTGGGTGCGTGGGTGCGTGGGTGCGCGAAGACCCCGTCGGCCGGGGGGTGTGCTCCGGGACGGGGTCTGCGGTGTCAGTGCGCTCGGCGCGGCCGGGTGGCCGCGGCGGGGGGTCTCACATCATGTCTTCGATCTCGGCGGCGATCGGGTCGGCGTCGGTGCCGATGACGACCTGGACGGCGGTGCCCATCTTGACGACGCCGTGGGCGCCGGCGGCCTTCAGGGCGGCTTCGTCGACGAGGGCGGGGTCGGCGACCTCGGTGCGCAGGCGGGTGATGCAGCCCTCGACTTCTTCGATGTTGTCGATGCCGCCGAGCCCGGCGACGATCTTCTCAGCCTTGGTGGCCATGTGTGTCTCTCCCTGAGTTCTGCGAAGAACGGGTCTCGGCGGCTCTGGTCCGGCGAGTGGGCTCCGGTTTGTCACGGTAGCCCACTGTTGGCCCAGCTACGCGAGCGCGGGTGTTGGGTGTGCCGAATGATGACGATCAGCGGCAACCTGCCTTCCGGCGCGGGTGTGTGGAACCGCGACGAAAGTGGTCTACACCAGTGTGCCGCACGGGTGCACCTGCCTCAAACAGGCCCACCAGGGAGGTAGCCGATGAGCGCGAGCAGTGCGGCAGCAGCGCCGCGGCGGAGTGGGTGGAACGGCCTGTTCCAGGGCCTGCAGAAGATGGGGCGGAGTCTGCAGCTGCCGATCGCGGTCCTGCCCGCGGCGGGGATCCTCAACCGGCTGGGGCAGCCGGACGTGTTCGGCGTGGAGGGCTTGGACTGGCAGGTGCTGGCCAGGGTGATGGCGGGGGCGGGGGGTGCGCTGCTGGACCCGGACCTGGGTCTGCCTCTCCTCTTCTGCATCGGCGTGGCGATCGGGATGGCGAAGAAGTCGGACGGGTCGACGGCGCTCGCGGCGGTGGCGGGTTTCCTGGTCTACCGGGGGGTGTTGCACGCGTTCCCCAATCCGTGCCCGCCGGGCACGCGGGATGTCGGGCCGGGGTGCATCGGGGCGAACGACACGTTCGTGGAGTTCACGTACCAGAATCCGGGGGTGTTCGGCGGCATTCTGATGGGCCTGTTGTCGGCGTGGTTCTGGCAGCGGTTCCACCGGGTGAAGCTGGTCGATTGGCTGGGGTTCTTCAACGGCCGGCGGCTGGTGCCGATCGTCATGTCGTTCGTCGCGATCGGGTTCGCGGTGCTGTGTCTGTGGATCTGGCCGGCGGTCGGCAGTGGGTTGGAGAGTTTCTCGGACTGGCTGGTGGGGCTGGGTTCGTGGGGTGCGGGGATCTTCGGGGTGGCGAACCGTGCGCTGTTGGTGATCGGCTTGCACCAGTTCCTGAACGTGCCGGTGTGGTTCCAGTTCGGCAGTTATACGAAGCCGGACGGGACGACGGTGCACGGTGACATCAACATGTTCCTGGCCGGGGACCCTGGGGCGGGGCAGTTCCTGACGGGCTTCTTCCCGATCATGATGTTCGCGCTGCCGGCGGCGGCGTTGGCGATCACGCACTGTGCGAAGCCCCGGCGGCGCAAGGAGGTGGGTGGTCTGATGCTGTCGGTGGCGCTGACGTCGTTCGTCACGGGGATCACGGAGCCGTTGGAGTACTCGTTCCTGTTCGTGGCTCCGGCGCTGTACGTGGTCCACGCGCTGCTGACGGGTGTGTCGATGGCGGTGACGTGGGCGCTGGGCGCGAAGGACGGGTTCACGTTCTCGGCGGGGCTGATCGATTACGTCATCAACTGGGGGCTGGCGACGAAGCCGTGGCTGATCATCCCGGTGGGTCTGGGCTTCGCGGTGGTGTATTACGCGGTCTTCCGGTTCGCGATCATGGCGTTCGATCTGCCCACCATGGGCCGGGAGTCGGACGAGGAGATCGACCGGATGGAGCGGGAGAACACGCAGGCGTAGACCGGCTTGAAGGGCGGTTCCGCCTGCGACCTGCGAGGCCCTCGGTCCGGCTGGGTCCGGGGGCTTCGGCGTGTTCCGGTTCGGGTCTTGGGGGGTCCGGCCCGCATCCTGTGGAGACGGGCGGTGAATGTGGTGCACGCCACAAAAAATCGAAGGTTCCTTATCTAACCCTCACCGTGCTACAACTGGTCTACACCACACCATTGGTGTAGACCACGCGGGCCAATTCCGGGCCCTCGTCACCCCCGAACGAAGACGTCGCCGTCCCCCGTGTTCCTCCGGCGGCGCCTTGCCCTCTGGAGGAAGTTGTGACCACGGTTGCCGCCCCCGCGGCCGAGAAGAAGAAGGGCGCCGGCGCGATGGCTGTCATGCAGCGCATCGGCCGCAGCCTCATGCTGCCCGTCGCGGTGATGCCCGCCGCCGCGCTCCTGGTCCGCTTCGGCCAGGACGACATGCTGGCCGACAAGTCGCTGCCGGACTTCGTCCAGAAGCTCGGCGGCTACATGGCCGCGGGCGGCGACGCCATCCTCGGCAACATGGCCCTGCTGTTCGCCGTCGGCATCGCGATCGGCTTCGCCAAGAAGTCGGACGGCTCCACCGCGCTGGCCGCGGTCACCGGATACCTGGTCTTCAAGAACGTCCTCGCCACCTTCACCGACTCGAACCTGCCGAAGGTCGCCAAGGTCGTCGAAGGCAAGATCGTGAACGTCGAGGCCCCGGTCAACGCCGGCGTCCTCGGCGGCGTGGTCATGGGCATCGTCGTCGCCCTCCTCTACCAGAAGTTCTACCGGACCAAGCTGCCGGACTGGGCGGGCTTCTTCGGCGGCCGCCGCCTCGTCCCGATCCTCTCCGCCTTCGCGGGCCTGCTGATCGGCATCGTCTTCGGCCTCATCTGGCCCGTCCTCGGCACCGGTCTGCACAGCCTCGGCGAGTGGCTCGTGGGCTCCGGCGCCGTCGGCGCGGGCATCTTCGGTGTCGCCAACCGCGCGCTGATCCCGATCGGCATGCACCACCTGCTGAACTCCTTCCCGTGGTTCCAGGCGGGCGAGTACAACGGCAAGAGCGGCGACATCGCCCGCTTCCTCGCCGGCGACCCGAGCGCCGGCCAGTTCATGACCGGCTTCTTCCCGATCATGATGTTCGCCCTGCCCGCGGCCTGCCTCGCGATCGTCCACTGCGCGCGCCCCGAGCGCCGCAAGGTCGTCGGCGGCATGATGTTCTCCCTCGCGCTGACCTCCTTCGTCACCGGTGTGACCGAGCCGATCGAGTTCACGTTCATGTTCATCGCGCCGGTCCTGTACGCGGTGCACGCGGTGCTCACCGGTGTCTCGATGGCCCTGACCTGGGCCCTGGGCATGAAGGACGGCTTCGGCTTCTCCGCCGGCCTGGTCGACTTCGTCCTGAACCTCGGCATCGCGACCAACCCGTGGGGCCTGGCGCTCGTGGGCCTGTGCTTCGCCGTCCTGTACTACGCGATCTTCCGGTTCGCGATCACCAAGTTCAACCTGCCGACGCCGGGCCGCGAGTCCGACGAGGAGCTGGCCGAGCTGCAGAAGGCCGAGGCCAAGTAGCCGCAGCCGCTGCCGTACGGGGGCGGGCGTGCGGGGCGGTCGGGGTCAGACCTCGTAGACGGCGCCGGCGTGCGCGAGGTCGACCGAGCCGTCGTAGACCGCGCGGGCGTCGGAGAGGTTCTGCCGGGGGTCCGTCCACGGCGGGATGTGGGTCAGGACGAGTCGGCCGACCCGGCCGGCGTGCGCGTACTCCCCGGCCTCGCGGCCGTTGAGGTGGAGGTCGGGGATGTCCTCCTTGCCGTGCGTGAAGGACGCCTCGCACAGGAACAGGTCCACGCCGTCGGCGAGCTGCGCGAGCTCCGGGCAGGCGCCGGTGTCGCCGGAGTAGGTCAGCGAGCGGCCGCCGTGCTCGATGCGGATGCCGTAGGCCTCGACGGGGTGGCTGACGCGCTCGGTGCGCACCTGGAAGGGGCCGATCTCGAAGGTGCCGGACTTCAGCGTGCGGAAGTCGAAGACCTCGCTCATCGAGCGCTCGTCGGGGACGTCCTCGTACGCGGTCGTGAGGCGCTTCTCGGTGCCCTCGGGCCCGTACACGGGGATGGTGCCGCAGCGGCCGCCCTCGTGCCGGTAGTAGCGGGCCACGAAGTACGCGCACATGTCGATGCAGTGGTCGGCGTGCAGGTGGCTGAGGAAGATCGCGTCGAGGTCGTAGAGGCCGCAGTAGCGCTGCAGGTCGCCGAGGGCGCCGTTGCCCATGTCGAGGAGCAGCCGGAAGCCGTCGGCCTCGACGAGGTAGCTCGAACAGGCCGATTCCGCGGACGGGAACGACCCCGAGCAGCCGACGACGGTGAGCTTCATGGAGCGAGAACCTCCGGGACGGTCCGTGGACGGAATGCGGGCCGTGCGTGGGTCGAGCGTAAGGCGCGAAACGTCGGGTCGCTCCTCCGCGGCAGGCCGTTGTGGGGGGAATCACCTGTGGTGTCACCCGGGGGAGCGACGGTGTGCACGGGCGTGCCGGGGCCGTCCGGGGGTGGTTGCGTGCCGTGGGCGGCGGGCGCGGCTACCGTCGGACTATGGATACGTCCTGGTGGCCCGCGGCCCTCGCGGTGGTCGCCGTGATGTTGTTGGTGCTGGTCGCGGGGCGTCGGCCGGGGATCGACCGGCGGGCGCCGCCGCCGCACGGGCCGGGTCCGGCGCCGCGGCCGCGGGCGGGCGAGCTGTGGACGCTGGCGGACGGGCGGTCGTGCCTGGTGCTGGCGGCGGCGTCCGTGCGGGGGCACCGGGCGCGGGTCGCGTGGATCAGCGGGAAGTACGACGACCGGCGGGCCGGGGTGATCCCGCTGCCGCCGGGGACGCTCGGGGTGACGCCGGGCCGGGTGGGCTACCTGGAGGCGGACCGGCCGTCGGAGGTGTGGGTGTGGGAGTTCCGGTCCCGGCTGGGGGTGCTGGACCCGGCGGTGTGGGACGAGGTCAAGGGGCTCGGAGGAGGCGGCTGATGGCAGCGGCGGCGGGCGGGGTGCGGGTGCGGCGCGTGTACGACCCGCCGGAGCCCGGGGCGGACGGGGTGCGGGTCCTGGTGGACCGGCTGTGGCCGCGGGGGCTGGCGAAGGCGGCGGCCGCGGTGGACGAGTGGCCGAAGGCGGTGACCCCGTCCGGGGAGCTGCGGACCTGGTACCACGGGGGCGGGGGCACGCCGGAGGAGTTCCGGGATAGGTACGAGGCGGAGCTGGCGGCTCCGGAGGCGGCGCAGGAGCTGGAGCGGCTGCGGGAGCTCGCGGCTCGCGGCCCGGTGACGCTGCTGACCGCGGTCCGCGACCCGGGGTCGAGCCACGCGGCGGTGCTGGCGGATCTGCTGTCCCGGTAGCCCGGCCGCCGGAGCCGCGGCCCCGTCCCGCGGGGTCGCAGCCTGTGGGTGGCGCCGGCGGGCCGGCCGGGACGCGAGGTCACCGTTCCGCCGGGTCGTCGTGCCCGTGGGCGCCGCCGTTCGCCGGGCCTGCGGGCGGCGCGGCGCCGCGGGCCCGGCGGGCGGGGTTCAGGCCCAGAGCTGGTTCTGGACGGCCTCGATGGCGGCTTCCGTCGTCGGGGCGGTGTAGACGCCGGTCGACAGGTACTTCCAGCCGCCGTCGGCGACGACGAACACGATGTCGGCCGGTTCGCCGGCGGCCATCGCCTTGCGGCCCACGCCGATCGCCGCGTGCAGTGCGGCCCCGGTGGAGACGCCGGCGAAGATGCCCTCCTGCTGGAGCAGCTCGCGGGTGCGGGTGACGGCGTCGGCGGATCCCACCGAGTAGCGGGTGGTGAGGACGGAGGCGTCGTACAGCTCGGGGACGAAGCCCTCGTCGAGGTTGCGCAGGCCGTAGACGAGGTCGTCGTAGCGCGGTTCCGCGGCGACGATCTTCACGTCGGGCTTGTGCTCGCGCAGGTAGCGGCCGACGCCCATGAGGGTGCCGGTGGTGCCCAGGCCGGCCACGAAGTGGGTGATCGAGGGCAGGTCGCGCAGGATCTCCGGGCCGGTGCCGGCGTAGTGGGCGCCGGCGTTGTCCGGGTTGCCGTACTGGTAGAGCATCACCCAGTCGGGGTGCTCCGCGGCCAGTTCCTTGGCCATCCGGACCGCGGTGTTCGACCCGCCCGCCGCGGGCGACGAGATGATCTCGGCTCCCCACATGGTGAGGAGGTCGCGGCGCTCCTGGCTGGTGTTCTCCGGCATGACGCAGACGATCCGGTAGCCCTTGAGCTTCGCCGCCATCGCCAGGGAGATGCCGGTGTTGCCGGAGGTGGGCTCCAGGATGGTGCAGCCGGGGTACAGCCGGCCGTCCTTCTCGGCCTGCTCGACCATGTGGAGCGCGGGGCGGTCCTTGATCGAGCCGGTCGGGTTCCGGTCCTCCAGCTTGGCCCAGATGCGGACGTCCTCGGAGGGCGACAGCCGGGGCAGCCGGACGAGCGGCGTGTTGCCGACCGCGGCGAGCGGGGAGTCGTACCGCATCAGGCGGCGCCGCCGGCCACCGCGGGGAGGATGGTGACGCTGTCGCCGTCCTTGAGGGGGGTCGCGATGCCCTGGAGGAAGCGGACGTCCTCGTCGTTGAGGTAGACGTTCACGAAGCGGCGCAGCTTGCCGCCGGCCGCCTGGTCGACGATGCGTTCCTCGATGCCCTTGTGGCGCGTCTCCAGGTCCGCGAAGAGCTCGGAAAGGGTGCTGCCCTCACCGGTCACGGCCTTCTCGCCGTCGGTGTAGGTGCGGAGGATGGTGGGGATGCGGACCTCGATGGCCATGGCAGGCTCCAGTGTGAAGTGGTGCGGGGAGGGGTTGAGGGCGCGTGGCTCAGGGCCCCCGCGCGAGGGGCTGCGGTGCTCAGGCGGCAGGACAGATGCTGCTGGCGAGGCGGCACAGGTCGACGTGCAGCCGCGCCACGAGCAGCAGTCTGCTGGGCGTCTCGATGCTCACGTCGGGAGGAACCATGCGGTCATGTTAACGATTCCCGGTCCGGCGTTTGGAGTGTGATCCCGCATCGTGGACGTATCCGGCTCGCATCCTGGTCAGTAGGTCTCGACGACCTCGACCTCTTCCTCGGTGATCACGCCGTCGACGATGCGGTAGGAGCGGAACTGGAACTCTCCCGGTCCGTCGGTGTCCGCCGTGGAGACGAGGACGTAGTGCGCTCCGGGCTCGTTGGCGTAGGTGACGTCGGTGCGCGAGGGGTAGGCCTCGGTGGCGGTGTGCGAGTGGTAGACGATCACGGGTTCCTCGTCGCGGTCGTCCATCTCGCGGTAGAGCTTCAGCAGGTCCTTGGAGTCGAACTCGTAGAACGTGGGCGAGCGGGCCGCGTTCAGCATGGGGATGAACCGCTCGGGGCGGCCGGTGCCCGCCGGGCCGGCCACGACGCCGCACGCCTCGTCGGGGTGGTCCTTGCGGGCGTGCTCGACGATCTGGTCGTACAGGGCCTGGGTGAGGGTCAGCATGAGCGACAGGATAAGCAGACGGGCCCCCGCGTACCGAGGTGTGGTACGCGGGGGCCCGCATGCTGGACGCGCGACCCGTGGGCCGCGGTCGGGCGGCGATCGGTGCGCCGGTCGGGCGCCGGTCACCGCCGGTCGGGGGCCGGTCAGGAGGTGCTGCTGCCGGCCTTGGTGAAGGCGGCTCCGGCCGGGTTGCGGCGCTTGAGCACGAGGTAGGAGACGCCGAGGACCAGCGCCCACAGCGGGGCGCAGTACAGCGAGACGCGCGCGTCGGCGTCGACGCCCATCATCACGATGACCACGCCGATGAAGGCGAGGGAGAGGCCGCTGGTCCAGGGCGCTCCGGGCGTCTGGAACGGGGAGGCGGGCAGTTCGCCGCGCTGCACCTTGGCCCGGTAGCGGATCTGGCAGACGAGGATGACGATCCAGGCCCACATGCCGGAGATGGTGGCGAAGGAGACGACGTAGTCGAAGGCCTTGCCGGGGGCGACGTAGTTGATCCAGACGCCGACGAGCATCAGGGCGGCGGAGAAGGTGGTGCCGACCAGCGGGGTGCCGTTCTTCGTCAGCTTGGTGAAGAACTTCGGGCCCTGGTCGTTGAGCGCGAGGTCGCGCAGCATGCGGCCGGTGGAGTACATGCCGGAGTTGCAGGAGGACAGGGCGGCGGTCAGGACGACGAAGTTGACGATCGCGGCGCCGATGCCGAGGCCCATCTTCTCGAAGGCCAGCACGAACGGGCTTTCGCCCGCCTTGAAGTTGGACCACGGGATGACCGACATGATCATGATGAGGGCGCCGACGTAGAAGACGGCGATGCGCCACGGCACGGTGTTGATGGCCTTGGGCAGGGTCTTCTCGGGGTCCTTGGACTCGCCGGCGGTGACGCCGACCAGTTCGACGGCCAGGAAGGCGAAGACGACGATCTGGAGCGTCATCAGCGTCTCGCCGATGCCGTTGGGGAAGAAGCCGCGGTCGTTCCACAGGTTGGAGAAGGAGGCGCCGGCGGCGGCGTCGGAGAAGCCGATGGTGAGGATGCCGGCGCAGATCAGGATCATGCCGACGATGGCGGTGACCTTGACCATGGAGAACCAGAACTCCAGCTCGCCGAAGAGCTTCACGGAGATCAGGTTCGCGGCGTAGAGGATGACGGTGAAGATCAGTGCGTAGGCCCACTGCGGGAAGCTGTCGTGGGTCCAGTACGCCATGTACTTGGCCGCCGCGGTGACTTCGGTGATGCCGGTGACCACCCAGAAGAGCCAGTAGGTCCAGCCGGTCGCGTATCCCCAGAACGGGCCGAGGAACTCGCGTGCGTAGTCCGAGAAGGAGCCCGAGACCGGGCGGTACATCAGCAGCTCGCCCAGGGCGCGCATGATGAAGAAGATGGCCAGGCCCGCGATGGCGTAGGCCAGGATGAGGCTCGGTCCGGCCTTCGAGATCGCCTTGCCGGCGCCCAGGAAGAGGCCGGTGCCGATGGCTCCGCCGATCGCGATCATCTGGATCTGGCGGGCGCCGAGCGTGCGGTGGTACCCCTCCCCGCCGTCGGCCCCGGTTCCCTCGCCGGGTGCCTGGTGGTGCTGCTCGACCTGCGCTGAGGTCATGTTCTGGTGCGCCTTTCTCCACGCCGACCCGCGCCTGACTGGCTGCGGATCGGGTCCTCGATCCCCCGGATACGGATGGAGTTGCACGCCGGCGGTCAGCCGGTTCAAGCAGGCCGGCGGGGACATGGGTGGCGCCCCTTCGGCAGTCGTGAAGATCTATCACGGTTCGAGGACGGCCGAAGGGAGTAAAAGTGGCACTGTGCCCGATAAAAACAGGACAAGAGACAAGAAAACGATCAGATCATCGCATGGCGGTGATCTGATCGTTATCCCGATTTGAGCGTTTACTGAGGGTTGGTCGAGGGTTCTCAGAGCGTTTCGATCAAGGTCTCCTGGAGGCCTCCGAGCCAGAGGTACGCCATCACCATCGGCTTGCGCGGATCATCGTCCGGCAGCCGGTAGAGGGCCGCACCCTCGTCGTCCTCGGTGATGTCCAGCCGGGCCGCGATCGTCAGCCGCAGGTCGTTGAGGGCGCCGAGCCAGCGCAGCGACAGCTCGCCGGTGAGCTCCAGCACCGCCGCCCCGTCCCCGCCCGGGGTGAGCTCGTTCAGGCTGTGCACCACGGCCAGGGCGTCCTGGCGCTTGCGGGCGCGCAGGTCGTTCTCGGTGAACCGGCGGAACTCCGCCGAATGGGCCGCCTGCTCCGCCTGGTCCGCGCCCTCCTCCGCGGAGCCGGGGCCGGGGCCGTAGGCGTCGGGGAAGAGCCGGGCGAGGGCCGGGTCGGAGGGGCGCTCGGTGGGGCCCTCGGCGAAGAGGGCGGCCAGCGGGTCGGCCTCGGCGTCGGGCTCGGGCGCGCCGGGGCCGATGAGCTCCAGCAGCTGTACGGCCAGGGAGCGCAGGATGGAGATCTCGACCTCGTCCAGCGCGATGACGGCCCCGCCGCCCTTGCGAGCTTCGAACATTCCCGCGGTCCGCCCCATCACATCCGGTCCTGGGAGAGGGTCGCCCACAGGCCGTAGCCGTGCATGGCCTGCACGTCGCGCTCCATTTCCTCGCGGGTGCCGCTGGACACGACAGCCCGTCCCTTGTGGTGGACGTCGAGCATCAGTTTGTGCGCCTTGTCCTTCGAATAGCCGAAGTACGCCTGGAACACGTACGTCACGTAGCTCATGAGGTTGACCGGGTCGTTGTGCACCAGAGTCACCCAGGGGACGTCGGGTTCGGGTACCGCGGATGCCTCTTCGGCCGATTCGGTGCGTTCGATCTCAATGGGAGCAACACTCACTCGTCCCATGCTGCCACTGTGACGGGCCCGTCGCACAAACAGGACCCCCATTTCGTCACTCTGACGAAATGTGCGCTAGCATCCCTGCCATGAACCCTGCGGACCTGGGCCTGCCGGTGGACGTGCCGTCGACAGCGCTCTTCACAGATCATTACGAGCTCACGATGCTGCAGGCCGCCCTGGCGAACGGCACCGCCGACCGCCGCTCGGTCTTCGAGGTGTTCACCCGCCGGCTGCCCGAGGGGCGGCGCTACGGAGTGGTGGGCGGCACCGGCCGCGTCCTGGACGCGGTGGAGAACTTCCGCTTCGACACCGCCGTGCTGGAGTTCCTGCGCGAGCGGGCCGTCGTCGACATGCGGACCCTGGACTGGCTCTCCTCGTACCGCTTCTCGGGTGACATCTGGGGATACCCGGAGGGCGAGGTGTACTTCCCCGGCTCGCCGATCCTGCGGGTCGAGGGCAGCTTCGCCGAGTGCGTGCTGCTGGAGACCGTCGTCCTGTCGATCCTCAACCACGACTCGGCGATCGCGGCCGCCGCCTCCCGGATGGCCTCGGCCGCCGGTGACCGGCCGCTCATCGAGATGGGGGCGCGCCGCACCCACGAGCTGGCCGCCGTGGCCGCCTCGCGGGCCGCCTACGTCGGCGGCTTCACCTCCACCTCGGACCTGGCGGCCGGATTCCGGTACGGCATCCCCACCGTCGGCACCAGCGCGCACGCCTTCACCCTGCTGCACGACAGCGAGCGGGACGCGTTCACCGCCCAGGTGAACTCGCTGGGCCGGGGGACCACCCTGCTGGTGGACACGTACGACGTGGCGGAGGCCGTCCGGGCCGCCGTCGACATCGCCGGCCCCGAGCTGGGGGCCGTCCGGATCGACTCCGGCGACCTGCTGCTCGTCGCGCACCGGGTGCGCCAGCAGCTGGACGAGCTGGGCGCCACCAGGACCCGGATCGTGGTCACCTCCGACCTCGACGAGTACGCGATCGCCTCGCTGGCGGCCGCTCCGGTCGACGCGTACGGCGTCGGCACGCAGCTGGTCACGGGCAGCGGGCACCCGACCTGCTCCATGGTCTACAAGCTGGTCGCCCGGGCCGAGTCCGCCGACCCCAAGGCGCCGCTGGTGCCGGTGGCGAAGAAGGCCACGGGCGGCAAGACCTCCATCGGCGGCCGCAAGTGGGCCGCCCGCCGCGTGGACACGGACGGCGTCGCGGAGGCCGAGGTGATCGGGACCGGGCCGGTCCCGGCCGCCCCCGCCCGCCCGCCGCCGCGGGGGCCCCCGGGGAAAGTCGGGGCGGGGGGTGACCCCCCGCCCCGGGCGCGGCCCCCGCACCGCGCCCCCGCCGCCCCCGCTCTCCGCGCCCGCGGGCCCCCCCCCGCGAGTCCCGCCCCGCGGCGCCGCGGCGCGCGCGCCCCCCGCGCGCCCCCCCCCCCCCCCCCGGCCCTGGCCGGCCGGCAGCTGCTGGTCCCGCTGGTCAAGGGCGGGGAGGTGGTCGCCCGCGAGCCGCTGGAGGCCGCGCGGAACCGGCACCGCGAGGCGCGCGGGCGGCTTCCCATCTCCGCGACGCAGCTGTCGCGGGGCGAGGCCGTGATCCCGACCGAGTACGTCTGACCACCGGCCCCCGGCCCCGCCGTGCGGCGCCGCCGCGGGGCGGGGCTCCGGCCCGGACCCCGTTCCGTGCACCGCGCGCCCGGTGCGCCGCCGCTCCGGGCACGGGGTCCGGGGGTTCGGGGGTTCGGGGGCGGAGCCCGCAGTTTCGGGAAGGGGCCGGGTGGGGGAAGAGCCCACCACGCAGAGGCCGCCGCAACCGCACCACACCCACCAGCCGAAGGGCATGCGACATGCACCGCGCACTGATCGTCGTCGACGTCCAGAACGACTTCTGCGAAGGCGGCAGCCTCGCGGTCGCCGGCGGGGCCGACGTCGCCGCCGCCATCACCGAGCTCGTCGGGCAGTCCACGGCCGGCTACCGCCACGTCGTCGCCACCCGCGACCACCACGTCGACCCGGGCCCCCACTTCGCGCAGCCGCCGGCCACCCCCGACTACGAGACCTCCTGGCCGGCCCATTGCGTGGCCGGCACCGAGGGCGTCGGGTTCCACCCGAACTTCGCGCCCGCCGTCGCCTCCGGGGCCGTCGCCGCCGTGTTCGACAAGGGCGCGTACGAGGCCGCGTACAGCGGGTTCGAGGGCGCCGACGAGAACGGCACCCCGCTCGCCGACTGGCTGCACGAACGGCACGTCACCGAGGTCGACGTCGTCGGCATCGCCACCGACCACTGCGTGCGGGCCACGGCCCTGGACGCGGCCCGCGCGGGCCTGCGCACCCGCGTCCTGCTCGACCTCACCGCGGGCGTGGCCGCACGCACCACGGAACGGGCCCTGGAGGAGCTCCGGGCCGCCGGGGTCGATCTGGTCGGCACCCCGGTCGTCCGGGCCGCCTGAGGCGGCCTACGGGCCCCGGAGCCACCGGACGCGAGCCGGCCGACTCGGCCCACTCGCGTCCGACTCGGCTCGGGCCGCCGCTCAGGCGCCGCGCAGCAGGGCCCGTATCGGGTGCCAGAGCTCGCCCGCCTCGTCCGGGACGGCCCGCCACAGCAGGCCGTCCGGGTGGTGCAGGACGGCCGTGACCTCGTCCGGGGTCGGTGGCTCGGTGTTGCCGCGCAGGTACACCGCGCGCAGGCCGAGGTTTCGCAGCCTGGTCAGGGCGCGGGCCCGGTTCGCCGCGTGGACCAGGACCCGTACGGGCCCCGTGTCGCTGCTCCCCGCCGGCCTGGGCAGGGTCAGCGCGACGACGACGCTCCCGTTCGGGAGCCTGGTGAAACCTCCTGCAGGCATGCTGTACGTCTCCCCCGTCAGCTGGATGTCAATAACGCCGGTCAACACAGGTCGCTTCCGCATCTAAACGCGATCGGCCGCCGCCCGCTAGGGGGCGACGGCCGATCATGCTGTGACCAGCGGGTTTATCGAATTACTTGGTGGACGGGCCGACCTCGACCGTCATCTGGAGACCGTCGTAGGTCTCCTTCAGGATCTTGATCTTGGTGTTGGTGTCAGTGACCTTCACCGAGCCGGTCGGGTTCTCGTCGTAGTAGTACTTGCCCTTGTGGTCGTCGAAGACCAGGTTCGCGGGCTTCGGCTTCAGGAACAGCGACTCGCCCTTGTTGTGCAGCGTGAAGGCGTCCGTCGAGTACGCGCTGAAGGTGGCGTCGTACGGCTGGATCTTGTTGCGCAGCAGGGTGCCGTCCGACCACTTCATCGGCTTGGCGTTCGCGTCGATCGGCAGGATCAGGCCCTGGCCCGGGTGCTGGCTGGTGTTGTTGTCCTTCTGGGACTTGTCCCACAGCCAGATCAGCAGGCCGTCCTGGTACGGGTAGTGCTCGACCCAGTTCGGGCGGGTGTTGGCCCAGCCGAAGTTGTACGGGCCCACCTTGAGGGTCGAGTCGTACGACACGTAGCGGCGGTTCTCCGCGATGTAGTACTGCTCGTACTCCTTGGTGAAGCCGGCGCCGATGCGGGAGAAGCCCTTGCCGGTCCAGCCGTTGTCACCGTTCTCGGCGCCGTCGGTGAACAGCGCGGAGCCGTCGGCGGTCAGGGTGACGGCGTCGGCCGTGAAGCCCTTGCCGCCCGCGCCGCCGTCCGTCTGGTAGCGGAAGCGCAGGTCGAACTTCTTGCCGGCGTAGGCGTCCAGCGGGAAGTTCAGGTCCTGCCAGCCGCCGGAGACGTCGGTCAGGGCCGGGGCGCCCGCGGCGTCGACCGGGAGGGCCTTGCCGCCGGCCGTACCCGCGAGGGCGGTCCAGGTGGCGCCGCCGTCGGTGGACACCTCGGTGTAGAGGTAGTCGTAGTCCTTCTCGATGTCCCACCAGCCCTTGAGGGACAGGGCGGCGGACTTCTTGCCGGTCAGGTCGACCGAGCGGGTCAGGGTGTTCTTGAGGTCGTCACCCATGCCGCTCCACCACTGCGAGGAACCCTCGGAGGGGGCGACGATGTCGGTCTTGACCTTCTTCTTCGGCAGCTCGACGACCAGCGCCTGCTTGTCCTTGGTGTTGTACTCCGCCACACCGAGCTTGTGGGTGGACTTCGTCGCGGCCTTGGCCGTGTCGTAGTTCAGCCAGCCCAGCTGGAGCTTGTCCCAGGCGGTCATGTCGCCCGGGAGGTCGCCTATGGACTCCTTGCCCTCGCCGAGCCAGGAGCCGGCGGACATCAGGGACCAGAAGCCGACGCCGTTCTCGCCGCCGCCGGAGGTGTCGTAGAGGTCCGGCAGGCCGAGGTCGTGGCCGTACTCGTGGGCGAAGACGCCGAGGCCGCCGTTCTCCGGCTGCATCGTGTAGTCGCCGACCCAGATGCCCGAGTTGCCGATCTGGGTACCGCCGGCCTTGTTGTTCTCCGGGCCGGTCTTGCCCGCGTTGGTGCCGTAGGCGTACCAACGGTGCGCCCACAGCGCGTCCTTGCCCTGGACACCGCCGCCGGCCGACTCGTCCTCGCCCGCGTGGACGATCTGGAAGTGGTCGATGTAGCCGTCGGACTCGTTGAAGTTGCCGTCGCCGTCGAAGTCGTAGCGGTCCCACTGGTCGTACTGGGCCAGCTGCGCCTTGATCTGCTCGTCGGTCTTGCCGGCCTTCTTCTGGGCCTCGACCCACGCGGTGACGCCGTCCTTGACGGTGTCCCACACGTTGGAGCAGTTGCTCTGGCCGCAGAAGTTCGAGCCGTAACGGGCCTCGTTGTACGGGATCTTGACCCAGTCGGAGACCTCGCCCTCGACCGAGTAGCGGCCCGAGGAGGTCTTCTCGTAGTAGGTCTTCAGCGAGTTGCCCTTGCCGAAGTACAGGTCCTGGAAGTACTCGCGGCTGAAGTCCTTGCGCCAGGCGGTGCTGTTGTTGTTGGCGCGGTCCGGCTGCGCGATCTGGTTGCGCTGCGGGCCGGGGGTGCCGCCGTACTTCACGACCGGGGGCTTCGGGCCCTCCGGGCCGTCCGGGTCGAACATGGTCTGGTTGTCGACCTGGTCGCCGAACTCGACGAGGATGGTGAAGATCTTGTCGGTCTTCTCGCGGCCGAGCTCGACGTACTTCTTGTCGTCGAGCTTGACGACCTTGGAGGCGCCCCGCTGCTCCACGCCCTTCTTGCCCGCCAGTACCTGGTCAAGGGCAGCCTCGCGCGCCTGCGCCTGCTGCTTGCTGAACGGACCTTCGAGGTCGTGCTTGACCTTCTCCTTGGCAGGAGCGGTCGGGTCCTGCTTGTCGACGGCCGGAGCACCCGCGGGGGCACCCGGACCGTTGTCGGCCTGGGCCGTGGTGGCGAGGAAGGCGCCGGAGGCCGCGGTGGCGGCCAGGGTCACGCCGATGGCCGCCGTACGCAGCGCACGCCGGCGGTAGGAATTGCTGGTCACTTGATGTCGTTCCCCTCCCGCGGCCGCGACACAGGTCGGAACGTCTCCGAAGGAGTGGGGGGTTCCGCGCGGCGCGCGTCTCAAGTGACGACATTTGACCGGAGAGTCTAAAGAAAAGACAGACCTTGACTTCTTCCTTACAACTGCACTATGCGGTCGGGGAGTTCCGCTATCCGGACGTTACGCGGTCATACGGGGCGAAGGGCACGTCCTGCCCGTCCTGCGGGACGGGACGTGACTCCGTGCGCCCCCCGTGCACCGGGCACCGTGGGTCAGGTCACGCTTACGGCCCGTTCCGTCCGGGCATGTCCGCACGTAGAGTCGCTTGACGCGCGCCCAGTTGAGCAGACTCCCCCCGCACCCGCCTTGAGGACGGACACCGCCATGCCGCGCCCGACTGCAGCCCAGTTCCTCTACGGGTCCGCCGCCGTCGTCGCCTCGACGATCGCGATGCTGCTGCTCTCGCAGACCCGCTCCGCAGCGGGTGTCGCGGTCATCACCACGGCCGCCCTCGCCCTCGGCCTGCTCGTCGCGCTCACCGCTGCCGCCCCGCGCGGCCGGGGCCGGCACGCGGCCCGCGCCGGCTCCGCCGCCGCCGGCCGGCCGGAGGCCGTGACTGTCACCGAAGTCACACCCCTGGCGGCGCCCGAGGGCGCCGGCGAAGACACGGCGGCGGCCGCCCGGGTGCCGGGACCACCCCGGGCGGCCGCTGCCGAACAACCCGTCCACCACTGAGCCGGGTCGACGGTGCCGTCCTACGCGGTGACCACCACCGTCCTGGCCGCCTTGTCGTGCAGTCCCTGCTGGTAGGGCTTGTCGACGAGGATCGAGATGCCGACGCCCAGCCACCAGAAGACACCGCAGCAGAGGGTCGGCAGCCAGTACGAGGCCGCTCGGCCGAGTGCGGCGTTGGACGGGGGAACGCTGC
The DNA here is from genome assembly GCF_042677605.1 of Streptomyces sp. NPDC127106. Taxonomy (NCBI): domain Bacteria; kingdom Bacillati; phylum Actinomycetota; class Actinomycetes; order Kitasatosporales; family Streptomycetaceae; genus Streptomyces; species Streptomyces sp. NPDC127106. The sequence goes on from NZ_JBHXTC010000027.1 coordinate 90,584, forward strand.
CGTCGTCGAGCATGGCCACCCGCATGCGCATCGCCTTCTTGCCGGGGGTCTGGCCGTTCTTCTTGACGAAGAACCAGTCGTAGCCGATGAATGCGACGAACCCGATCAGCAGCCACAGCAGGAAGGCGCCGCCGAACCACGTGGCGGCGGCGTCGGAGACCTCCTCGTCCGGGTCGTAACCCGCGGTCCAGATCATGCTGGTCACGAACCAGATGATCCAGAGCGGGACGGCCACGATCAGCAGGTCGATGACGCGCGCGACGAAGCGCTTGCCGGTGTCCGCGAGCGGGGGCATGCCCGCGAGCGGGTCGGGCATGCCGTAGCCGCCCCCGGCGCCCGGGCCCGAGCCGAAGGGGTCGCCGTCGGACGGGGGCGGCGGGGGCGGATAACCGCTGCCGCCCGGCCCGCCGCCGTACGGCCCGCCGGGGGGTGTGCCGCCGGGGGGCGTTCCGTTCGACGGGGGTGGGGGGCCCTCGGGTCTCTTGCGGAAGGGATCGCCCTCGGGCGGCTGCTCCGGCGGCGGCTGGTCGGTGCTCATGCCCCGAGTCGAACCCGGCCCTGCGGGCCCCGCAACGCAGCGGAGTCCGTTCGGGGGAGGGACCGCCCCCGGCACGCCTCCTGAGGGGTGGTCAGCGGGCCACGTACGTCCCGGCCGCCCTGTCGTGCGGACCCCGGTGGCGCGGCCGGTCCGCGAGGCACCACAGCCCGCCCACGGGCCCGAGGAACGCGCCGACCAGCCAGCGGGAAAGGGCCGCGCCGAAGCCGGGCGGGCGGTACGTCGCCGCGGACAGGACACGGACGCCGAGGAGCTTCTTGCCGAGGGTCCGGCCCCAACGGGCTGTCGGCAGCACCTCGTAGAGCAGTCCGAAGACCACGAGGACGCCGAGAACCACGCCCGCGTACCCGGCGATGGTCGCGTCGAGCAGCCAGACGGTGGTGACCCTGCCGCTGCCGCGGGCCGCGTCCACCTTGGACTGGAGGTGGGCGGTGGCCGCCGGTACGAGGGGCCGGGCGGTGGCCGCGGCGACGGCGCCGAACACCAGGGTGTCCAGGGCGCGGGCCACGAGCCGGCGCGCCAGCCCGGAGGGGCGCACGGCCCGCTCCGCCATCTCCTCGAACACGCCCCGGTCGGTGGCCCGCGCCGGAGTCGGGGCCGGGGCCGGGGCAGCGGGGGCCGCCGGGGCGGTGGCCTGTCGGGGCCCGGGAGCACCGTGCGGGACGGGGGCCTCCGGGACGGCGGGGGCCGCCTGCGCCGGAGCGGCTGCCGGCGTCCCGGCAGCGGGGAGGTTCCGCGCGGGCGGGGACACCGGGGACGTGGCCGATGCGGGGGGCGCGGGCGACGCGGGGGCCTCGGGAGCCGCGGGGGCCTCGGGAGCCGCGGGGAACACGGCGGCCCCCGCCGGGGACGGCCGGACTCCGGGCTGTGGCCCCGGGCGGGTGGCGGCGGGAGCGGCAGGGGCGGCGGGGGCGCGCCGCTCCGTGGCCTCGGGCCACGAGGAGGTGATCCCGGAGTCGGTGCCGCTCCCGGGGACGGTGGGCCACGCCGGGGCGGGGGCCGACGGCGCGGCAGCGGCGGCGGCCGGGGAACGGGCCGACAGGATGCCCACGCCCTGGGCGGGGTACCGCTCCGCGGCCGCGGCGGAAGCTGCCGGGGTGCGGGCGAACGAGACGCCCGGCCCGCGCTCCGGCAGGCCGTCGGCGCGGCGGGCCGAGAGCCCGTCCGGGCGGCTGCCGGGGCTGCCGTCCGGGCCGCTGCCCGCGCCCCGGGCACCGGCCGGGGCTCCGTGGGACGGCGGCTCCGGCTCGGGGTGCGGGCCGCGACCCGGCGCGGCGCCCGCGGACCGGGCGGGTGCGTGCCCCGCGTCGGGCTCCGGCTCGGGCCGCCCGGCGGGGTCGCTGCCGCCGCCCCAGGACACCCGGCGGTCGTGCGGCCCGCCGAAGCCCGACTGGTGCAGCGGATCGGCTTGCCAGGCGTCGCCGCGGGCCGACGGCAGCGGCAACGGCGACGGGGACGGCGACGACCGCGCCGGTTCGGGTTCGGGTTCGGGTTCGGGTTCGGGCAACGCCTCGGTCACGGAGGTCTCGTCCAGGAGCGCCGGGCCGGTCCGGTCGGCCGGGGTGGCGGGCCGGCTCGTGCCGGGCACCCAGGACAGGCCGTTCCAGTACCGGACGTAGCCGGGGATGGACGGATCGGGGTAGTAGCCCTCTCGGGCCGCGTGCTCTCCGTCACCAGGGGAGGCCGTCATGTCCCCAACTCCGATCGTGGGCTTGAGGCTTGTGCAAGGGAGGACCATAGCCAAGAACCGCCCCCCGAGACGTCCGGTAACGGGAGAATGCAAGCCTTCGGGCGAACATCCCTCCGTAGGGTTGTTTTCGGTCACCGAAAGATTCACGCCATAGTGCGGTCCGGTGTGCGAAGTCGCGTCATACCCGGGCACACCGGTGCTCTCTGCGGGTGTGGGGCGACGACCCGGCCCCGCACACCGAACCGAAGCGAGGCCGCCATGCACCACCACCCCGTCGTCGAGCGCGAGCTGGAGGTCCAGCTCGTCCTCTCCCCCGAGCGCAGCGTCCCGGTCCCCGCGCGGCTGGTCTACCTCGCGGACGACCCGTACGCCGTCCACATTACCTTCCACACCGGTTCCAACGCCCCGGTCAACTGGACCTTCGCCCGTGAGTTGCTGGTCGAGGGGGTGTTCCGCCCCTGCGGACACGGTGACGTCCGGATCTGGCCGGCCAAGCTGCAGGACCGGTCGGTGCTCTGCCTGGCGCTCACCTCGCCCGACGGCGACGCCCTGCTCCAGGCCCCGGCCGCCTCGGTGTCGACGTGGCTGGAGCGCACCCTGCGGGTGGTGCCGCCGGGCACCGAATCCGACCTGCTGGGCCTGGACGCCGCGCTGTCCGAGCTGCTCGCCCCGACCCCGGCCGACGACCTGTGGATGCGCGATCCGTGGCCGTCGGACGAGGCAGCGGACGGCGACCTGTGATGCGGGACGGCCGGAACCGCGCACCGCGCCGCCGCGGGCCGGGACGGGGGAAGCGGTCAGAAGAGCTTGCCGGGGTTGAGCAGGCCCAGCGGGTCGAAGGCCCGCTTGACCGCACGCTGCATCTCCAGCCCCACCGGTCCCAGTTCGCGGGCGAGCCATTCCTTCTTCAGGACGCCGACCCCGTGCTCCCCGGTGATGGTCCCGCCCAGGCTCAGCCCGAGGGCCATGATCTCGTCGAACGAGGCGCGGGCCCTGCGCGTCTCGTCCTCGTCCGCGGGGTCGAAGCAGACCACGGGGTGGGTGTTGCCGTCGCCGGCGTGGGCGCAGACCCCGACGACGAGGTCCTGGGCCCGGGCGATGCGGGCGGTCCCGTCGATCATCTCGGCCAGCCGGGAGCGGGGTACGCAGACGTCGTCGATCATCGTGGCCGGGCGCAGCGCGTCCAGGGCGGTCAGCGCCATCCGGCGCGCCTTGAGCAGCAGTTCGGACTCCGCCTCGTCCTCGGCGGGTACGACGGCCGTGGCGCCGGCGGCCGTGCACAGTCCGGCGACGGCCGCGAGGTCGTCGGGCGCGTGCGGGGTGTCGGACGCGACGAGCAGCAGGGCCTCGGTGGTCTCGGGCAGGCCCAGCCGTCCCAGCGCGTTGACGGCCCGTACGGTGGTGCGGTCCATCAGCTCCAGCAGCGAGGGCGTCAGCCCGGCCTCCATGACGGCGCACACGGCGGCGCAGGCGGCCGCGGCGGAGGGGAACTCGGCGGCCAGCGCGAGCTGCCGGGGCGGGGCCGGGCGCAGGGCGAGGACGGCCTGGACGACGACGCCGAGGCTGCCCTCGGAGCCGACGAAGAGCCGGGTGAGGTCGTATCCGGCGACGCCCTTGGCGGTGCGCCGGCCGGTGCGCAGGAGCCGGCCGTCGGCGAGGACCACGTCGAGGCCGAGCACGTACTCGGCGGTGACGCCGTACTTGACGCAGCACAGGCCGCCGGAGCCGGTGCCGATGTTGCCGCCGATGGTGCACTGCTCCCAGCTGGAGGGATCGGGCGGGTAGTACAGGCCCTGTTCGGCGACGGCCCGTGAGAGGACGGCGTTGACGACGCCCGGCTCGACGACGGCGGTCCGGTCGACGGTGTTGATCTCCAGGATGCGGTCCATCCTGAGCAGGGAGAGCAGGATGCAGCCGTCGGTGGCGTTGGCCGCGCCGGACAGTCCGGTGCGGGCGCCCTGCGGGACGACGGGGATCCGTAAGGCGGTGGCGGTGCGCAGGACGTGCTGCACCTGCTCCACGGTGCGGGGCAGGACCACGGCCGCCGGGGTGCCGGCGGGGCAGAAGTTCGCCATGTCGGTGGCGTAGGAGGCGGTCACCTGGGGGTCGGTGAGGAGGGCCGCGGCGGGGAGCCCTTGGAGGAGGCGCGTGCGCAGCCGTGCGGTGAGCTCGTCGTCCTTGAGTTCCATGCGATCAGCGTGGCACCGGGGGCCATCGGTGTGAACACGGCCGCGGCAGGCTTCGGACACTGCTGCGGCCCATTCATATTGACGCACAGTGATCGCATGGACCGTATCGACAAGGAAGCGCAGGAGGCTGCGCCGCCCGTGACGTTCACCGGCCGCAAGACGCTCGTGGCGGCCGCCGTCGCGGTGGTCCTGATCGTGGGGGCGCTGGTGATCCGGCCGGCCCGCGCGGGCGACGACGCCCGGCCCGCGGGGCCGATGGAGCGGGCCGCGTCGGCGGTGGGGATGGGGGCGCCGGCGTCGGCGGTGGACCTGTCGGCGCTGATCGCGGACCGGGAGAAGTGGGTCGCGGGGCATCCGCGGGACGAGGCGGCGTGGGCGGTGCTCGGGTCGGCGTACCTGGAGCAGGCGCGGCGCACCGCGGACCCGGCCTGGTACCCGAAGGCGGAGGGGGCGCTGAAGCGGTCGCTGGAGCTCCGCCCGGCGGAGAAGGGCAACCTCGACGCGATGACGGGCATGGGCACGCTCGCCAACGCCCGCGGGGACTACGGGACCGGGCGGAAGTGGGGGGAGCTCGTACGGGCGCAGGCGCCGCGGCAGTGGACGGCGTACCCGGTGCTGGTGGACGCCTACTCGGGGCTGGGCGACTACAAGGCGGCCGAGAAGGCGGTGGAGCGACTGGCGGAGCTCCGGCCCGGTCTGGCGGCTTCCCTGAAGTCCTCGCAGGTGTACCGGGACCGCGGCTGGCGCGAGGATGCCGCGGTGGCGCTGGAGCACGCGGCGGCCGCGGCGAAGTCCCCGGCGGAGAAGGCGTACGTGCTCTACCGGCGCGGGGAACTGCTGTGGGAGCGGGGCGAGCCCGCGGAGGCCCTGCGCCACTACGAGGGGGCGCTGCGGGCGGACCCGGCGCAGGTGGAGTCGCTGGGGGGACGGGCGCGGGCGCTGGCGGGGCTGGGGCGGGGCGGGGAGGCCGTACGGGACTACCGGCTGGCGCTGGGGCGGGCGCAGTCGCCGCGGCTGGCGCTGGAGTTGGGTGAGCTGCTGGAGTCGCTGGGGCGCGGGGACGAGGCGAAGGCGCCGTTCGACCTGTTGCGGGCGGCGGCCGCGAAGCAGCACGGCGGGGTGAACGAGTCGGTGGTCCTCGGCCTGTTCGAGGCGGACCACGGGGATCCGGGCGCGGCGGTGCGGCGGCTGACGGTGGAGTGGGCGCGGCACAAGAACGTACAGGTGGCCGATGCGCTGGGATGGGCGTTGCACCGGCTGGGCGATGAACCGGCGGCGCTGGAGTACGCGGTGAAGGCGGCGGACCGGGGGCTGCGGAGCGCGGACTTCGCCTACCACCGCGGGGTGATCGAGTGGGCGCTGGGCGACCACGCGTCGGCGCGGCGGCACCTGCAGGAGGCGCTGCGGACGAACCCGCGGTTCTCGCCGGTGCGGGGGCCGTTGGCCGAGCAGGCGCTGGCGATGATCGGGCCGCCGCCGCCGGGCGGGCCCGAGAACGTGCAGCCGGCCGCGCCGTGGGTGGCGCCGGAGCTGCCGAAGCCGACGGCCTCGCCGAAGCCGAAGCCGGGGGCGGGGGCGGGGGCGAAGCGCGAGCCGGCCGCGCCGAAGCCCGGGGCGCCCTCGAAGCCGGCCAAGCCTGCGGAGCCCCGTGAACCCCGGGAGCCACAGGAGCCTGCGGAGCCCGGCAAGCCCGGGGAGCCCCGGGGGTCCGCGGAGCCCGGCAAGCCCGGACCGGTGAAGCCCGAGCCCGAGCCCGAGCCCGCCCGGCCGAAGCCGCCGACCGCCCCGGCGGCGGACTGACCCGGCCCCGGACGCGGGACAGGCCCCCTGCCCGAGCTTGGGTTCAAGGGGTCGTCGCAACACCACTTGGTTTCAGGTGGTGAGTAGATCACGTAGAGGGGGGGGGGGGGGGGGGCCCCCCCCGGCGGGTGGGGGGGGGGGGGGGTGTTGTT
>NZ_JBHXTC010000028.1:0-27474 GCF_042677605.1 Streptomyces sp. NPDC127106
GATCACGTACGCCGGATGCGCGGAGGTCACTCCCACCGACGGATCGGTGTCCGGGTAGTGGTCCCCGGGGTCGACGGCGGCCGGATCGTCCAGGAGCAGCACGGGCCGGGCGTCCTCCAGCATGAAGGCGCGCCGGGCGGCCGGGGCGTCGGGGTCGAGCGGCAGGTAGGCCGCTCCCGACTTGAGCACGGCCAGCACTGCGACGACGAGTTCCGTCGAGCGCGGCAGGGCCAGGGCGACCAGGGTCTCCGGGCCGGCTCCCCGCTCGATCAGGGCGTGCGCGAGCCGGTTCGCGCGGGCGTTCAACTCCCCGTACGTCAGCGACGTCTCCCCCGCCACCACCGCCACCGCGTCCGGGCACTCCCGCACCCGCGCCTCGAACAACTCCGGCAGGCACGCCTCCGACACCGCCGGCACCTCGATCGGCGCCGGAGGGACCACCAGCAGCCGCTCGGCCTCCGACAACACCTCCACCCGGCTCAGCGCCAGCCCCGGGTCGGCCGTCACCGCCCGCAGCAACCGCAACCACCGCTCCACCAGCGCACCGACCGTCTCCGGATCGAACAGGTCGCCGGCGTATTCCACGAAGCCGTCGATGCCGGCGGGGTGCCCGTCGTCGCCGTGGCGCTCGGACATCGAGAAGATCAGGTCCAGCTTCGAGGTGGTCGTGGTGAGCCGGACGGGGTCGGTGTGCAGGCCGGGCGGGGCGAAGTCGGCCCGGGGTGCGTTCTGCAGCACCAGCATGACTTGGAAGAGGGGGTGGTGGGACAACGAGCGCGCCGGGTTGAGGGCCTCGACGAGGTACTCGAACGGCAGGTCCTGGTGGGCGTAGGCGCCGAGGGCCCCGTCGCGCACGCGGCCGAGGAGTTCGGTGAACGTCGGGTCGCCGGAGGTGTCGGTGCGCAGGACGAGGGTGTTGACGAAGTATCCGATCAGGTCGTCGAGGGCCTGGTCGGTGCGGCCGGCGATGAGGCTGCCGACGGGAATGTCGTCGCCGGCGCCCAGCTTGTTCAGCAGGGCGGCGAGGCCGGCCTGGAGCACCATGAACAGGCTGGTGCCGTGGGCGTGGGCCAGTTCCCGCAGCCCGCGGTGGAGTTCGGCGTCGATCGCGGCGGTGACGAAGCCGCCGCGGTGGGAGGCGACCGGCGGGCGGGGCCGGTCGGTGGGCAGCTCGATCCGCTCGGGCAGCCCGGCCAGGGCCTTCGTCCAGTACGCGGCCTGCCGGGCGAACAGGCTGTCCGGGTCGGTGGCGTCGCCGAGCAGCCGGTGCTGCCAGAGGGTGTAGTCGGCGTACTGCACGGGCAGCGGCGCGAACGCGGGTTCCTCGCCGCGGCGGCGCGCGGCGTAGGCATCGGCCAGGTTGTGGGCCAGCGGGCCGAGGGACCAGCCGTCTCCGGCGATGTGGTGGATGACGAGCAGCAGGACGTGGTCTTCGGGCCCCAACTCGAACAGTTCGGCGTGCAGCGGCAGGTCGGCGGCCAGGTCGAACGGGAACCGGAGTGCTTCGGCGAGGAGGCAGTCGACGTCCGCTTCCGTGGCGGTGTGCACGTCCAGTCGCGGCCGGTTCTCCGCCGGGTCCAGAATGCGCTGGTGGGGGGTGCCGTCGACCTGTGGGAAGACGGTGCGCAGGCTCTCGTGCCGGGCCGTCACGTCGGCGAGGGCCCGGCCCAGTGCCGGCCGGTCCAGCGGCCCGGACAGGCGCCAGGCGAGCGGGATGTTGTAGTTGGCGCTGGCCCCCTCGAGCTGGTGCAGGAACCACAGTCGGCGCTGGGCGAAGGACAGCGGGACCAGCTCCGGCCGCTCCGGGTGGGCAGTGAGGGGCAGCCGGGCCTGGCCCGCGCCGGCTAGGCCCGCCGCGAGGCCGGCCGGGGTCGGCGCCTCGAACAGGGCGCGCAGTTCCAGCTCGACGCCGAGGGTGGCGCGGACGCGGGCGACGAGGCGGGTGGCGAGCAGGGAGTGCCCGCCGAGATCGAAGAAGCTGTCGTCGACGCCCGCTTCGGCGGCTCCGAGGATCTCGGCGAACAGCTCGCACAGGATCTGCTCCTGCGGGGTGCGCGGTGCCCGGCCGCTACCGAGGGCGCCGAGCTGCGGTTCGGGCAGCGCCCGGCGGTCGAGCTTGCCGTTGACGGTCAGCGGCAGGGCGTCGAGGGCGACGAACGCGGCCGGGACCATGTACTCGGGCAGCCGCTCCCGCAGGTGCCCGCGCAGCACCGCGGAGTGCGCGGTGCAGCCCTGGCCGGGGACGACGTACGCGACGAGGCGGGGGTCGTCGGCCCGGTCGCGGCGGGCCAGGACGGCGACCTGGGCGACCTCCGGATGGGCCGCGAGCTCGGACTCGATCTCGCCGAGTTCGATGCGGAAGCCGCGTACCTTGACCTGGTCGTCGGACCGGCCGACGAACTCCAGGGCGCCCCGGGAGTTCCGGCGCACCACGTCCCCGGAGCGGTACATGCGGGTGCCGGGCCGTCCGTACGGGTCGGCGACGAAGCGGGAGGCGGTGAGCCCGGGCCGGTGGAGGTAGCCTCGGGCGAGGCCGGCCCCGGCGACGTACAGCTCCCCGGCGACGCCGGGCGGGACGGGGCGCAGCCGGTCGTCCAGGACGTAGACGCGCAGGTCGGGGAGGGCGGTGCCGATGTCGCTGGCGGCGCCCGGGACCGCGGTGTCGCCGCTCAGTTGGGTGTGGGTGACGTGGACGGTGGTCTCGGTGATGCCGTACATGTTCACCAGGACCGGGGCATCGGGCGCGTGGCGCGTGTACCAGCCCGCCAGCCGCGCCGGCTCCAGCGCCTCCCCGCCGAACACCACCCACCGCAGCGACAGTTCGGCGCCCGGGGCCTCCGCATCGGCCTGCATCAGCTGGTAGAACGCCGACGGCGTCTGGTTCAGCACGGTCACCCGCTGCTCCACCAGCAGCCGCCAGAACGCCTCCGGCGACCGCGACACCTCGAACGGCACCACCACCAACCGCCCGCCGTACAACAACGGACCCCACAACTCCCACACCGAGAAGTCGAACGCGTAACTGTGGAACAACGTCCACACGTCATCCGCCCCGAACCCGAACCACTCCTCCGTCGCCGAGAACAGCCGCACCACGTTCCCGTGCGGCACCACCACCCCCTTCGGCCGCCCCGTCGAACCCGACGTGTAGATCACGTACGCCGGATGCGCGGAGGTCACTCCCACCGACGGATCGGTGTCCGGGTAGTGGTCCCCGGGGTCGACGGCGGCCGGATCGTCCAGGACGAGCACGGGCCGGGCGTCCTCGACCATGTACGCCCGCCGTGCCGCGGGGTAGCCGGGGTCGAGCGGGAGGTACGCCGCTCCCGACTTGAGCACGGCCAGTACCGCGACGACGAGTTCCGCCGAGCGCGGCAGGGCCAGCGCCACCAGGTCCTCGACGCCGACGCCCCGCTCGATCAGGGCGTGCGCGAGCCGGTTCGCGCGGGCGTTCAACTCCCCGTACGTCAGCGACGTCTCCCCCGCCACCACCGCCACCGCGTCCGGGCACTCCCGCACCCGCGCCTCGAACAGGGCCGGGATGCACGCGTCCGGCGCCGCCGGCGCCCCGGCCGGCACCGGCGGGACCACCACGAACCGCTCCGCCTCCGACAACACGTCGACCCGGCTCAGCGCCAGCCCCGGGTCGGCCGTCACCGCCCGCAGCAACCGCAACCACCGCTCCACCAGCGCACCGACCGTCTCCGGATCGAACAGGTCGGTGCTGTACTCCACCAGGCCGGTGAGGCCGGCCGGGCCGCCTTCCGGGTCCTTGCGTTCCGTGAGGTTGAAGGTGAGGTCGCACTTGGCGGTGCCGGTGGGCACCAGGGCCGTGGCGACGTGCAGGTCCGGCAGGTCGAGTTCGCCGAGCGGCGCGGTCTGCAGGGCGAGCATCGTCTGGAAGAGGGGGTGGTGGGCGAGCGACCGCGTCGGGTTGAGTTCCTCGACCAGGTGCTCGAAGGGCACGTCCTGGTGGGCGTAGGCGGCGAGGGCGTTCCTCCGGACCCGGTCGAGGAGTTCGGTGAACGTCGGGTCGCCGGACAGGTCCGTGCGCAGGACCAGGGTGTTGACGAAGAAGCCGACCAGCTCGTCGGCGGCCTCGTCGGTCCGTCCGGCGACGGGTACGCCGACGGGGACGTCGGTGCCCGCGCCGTGCTTGCCCAGCAGGGCGGCGAGGCCGGCCTGGAGGACCATGAACAGGGTCGCCCCGTGGCGGCGGGCGAGCGTGCGCAGGGCACGGTGCAGGTCGGCGTCGAGGTGCAGCTCGACCCGGTCGCCGCGGTACGTGGTCGCGGCGGGGCGGGGCCGGTCGAGGGGGAGGTCGAGGCGCTCCGGCAGGTCGGCCAGGTTGGCGCGCCAGAAGGCGAGCTGACGTGCCGACAGGCTGTCGGGGTCGGCGGCGTCTCCGAGCAGCTCGCGCTGCCAGAGGGTGTAGTCGGCGTACTGGACGGGCAGGGCCGGCCAGTCGGGTGCGGTGCCGCGGCGGCGGGCGGCGTACGCCTGGGTGACGTCCCGGGCCAGGGCTCCCAGGGACCAGCCGTCGCCGACGATGTGGTGGACCACCAGCAGCAGGACGTGCTCGTCGGCGCGCAGGGCGAACAGCTCTGCGCGGACGGGCGGTTGCGCCGCGAGGTCGAAGGTGCGGCGCGCGGCCGCGGCCAGCCGCTGCGGGAGTTCCGCCTCGTCGCAGTCGGTGACGGGCAGGGCGGGCGCGGCCCGGTCGGCGTCCAGGACGTGCTGGGCGGGGTTGCCCCGCTCGTCGGTGAACACCGTGCGCAGGCTCTCGTGCCGGGTCACCACGTCGTGGAGCGCGGCCTCCAGCGCCGCCCGGTCGAGGCTGCCCGCCATGCGCAGGGCGAGCGGGATGTTGTAGGTGGCGCCGGTGCCTTCCATTCGCTGGAGGAACCACAGGCGGCGCTGGGCGGAGGAGAGCGGTACGACTTCGGGGCGCTCGCGGCGGGTGAGCGCGGGCCGGGTGCGGGTGCGGGCACCGTCGGCGCCGCGGGCGGCGGCGTCGTCGAGGGCGGCGGCGACCCCGGCCGGGGTAGGGGCCGCGAAGAGGTCGGCGAGGCGGACGCTGGTGCCGAGGGCGGCCCGGATCCGGGCCGGGAGGCGCAGGGCGAGCAGGGAGTCGCCGCCGAGGGCGAAGAAATCGTCGTCCGCGGCGACGTCGGGCACGCCGAGGACGTCGGCGAACAGCCCGCACAGCAGCTCTTCGCGCACCGTGCGGGGCGCCCGGCCGCGGGTGGCCGCGGCGGGGGCGGGCGCGGGCAGCGCCTGCCGGTCCAGCTTTCCGGTCGGGGTCAGCGGCAGGGCGTCGAGGACGACGTAGCCGGCCGGGAGCAGGTGGGCGGGCAGCCGGCCGCGGAGGTGGGCGCGCAGCTGCTCGGGCCGGGGCTCGGCACCGGGCGCGGCGACGACGTAGGCGATCAGCCGCGGGGCGCCGTCGTCGTCCGTGCGGGCCGCGACGGCCGCGTCGGCCACGGCGGGGTGGGACGTCAGCTCCGCCTCGATCTCGCCGGGTTCGATCCGGAAGCCGCGGATCTTGACCTGGTCGTCGGTGCGGCCGAGGAACTCCAGGGCGCCGTGCGCGGTGCGGCGCACCAGGTCGCCCGTGCGGTACATGCGGCTGCCGGGCGGGCCGTACGGGTCGGCGACGAAGCGCTCCGCCGTCAGGGCGGGCCGGCCCAGGTAGCCGCGGGCGAGGCCGGCGCCGGCGAGGTGGAGCTCGCCGGGCGTGCCGTCGGGGACGGGGTGCAGGGCGGCGTCGAGGACGTGGGCCCGGACGCCGGTGACCGGGTTGCCGATGACGGGGTGGGCGGCTGCGGCGACGGGGGCGGTGAGGGCGTCGACGGTGCATTCGGTCGGGCCGTAGAAGTTGAGGCAGCGTACGCCCTCGGCGGCGCGCAGCTCGTCCCACAGGCGCTGCGGTACGGCCTCGGCTCCGGCGACGATCACGGACGGGCGGTGCCGGCCGCCGTCGAGGAGCCCGTGGTCGAGCAGCACGCGCAGGTAGGAGGGCGTGGCGTTGACGAAGTCGAGGCGGTGGCGGTCGAGGTGGCGGAGGAAGGCGTCGGGGTCGGCCCAGGTGTCGCGGTCGAGGACGTGCAGCTCGTGGCCGGCGAACAGGCACATCAGCTGGTCCCAGGAGGCGTCGAACGCGAGGGAGGTGGTCAGCGCCACCCGCATCCGCCGTCCGGCGCCGTCCCCGGTCCTGTCCCCGTCCCCGCTCCCGTTCCCGTTCCCGTCCTCGGACGCCACGACGGGGAAGAGGGTGCCGCGCTGGTGGCGGTACAGGTTGGCGACGCCCGCGTGGGTGACGAGGACGCCCTTGGGCCGGCCGGTGGAGCCGGAGGTGTGGACGACGTACGCCGGGTGGCGGGGGTCGGCGTCCACGGCGGGGGCGGTCGGGGAGCAGGCGGCGAGCCGGGCGGCGGTCTCCGGCGCGTCGAGGACGACCAGGTCCGGGGCGGGCTCGTCGGGCAGCCGACCGCGCAGGGCGTCGTGGGTGACGAGGACGGCCGGGCGGGTGTCCTGGAGGATCCGGGCGAGGCGGGCGGAAGGGTGTTCCGGGTCGAGGGGGACGTAGGCCGCGCCGGTCTTCAGGACGGCGAGGACGGCCGCCACGAGGTCGGCGGTGCGGGGCAGGGCGAGGGCGACCAGCCTCTCCGGGGCGGCTCCGTGCGCGATGAGCAGGCGGGCGATGCGGTTGGCCCGCGCGTCGAGTTCCGCGTAGGTGTGGGTGGCGTCCGGGCCGACGACGGCCACGGCGCCGGGGGTGCGGCGGACCTGCTCCTCGAACAGAACGGCGAGGTGGGCGGTGGGCGCGGACGCATCGGGCACGGCCGCGGGCCCGGAGCCGGCGCCGGGCTCGGCCGGGCGGGGGCGCGCAGCGGCACGCCCGTGCCGGGGGATGCGGCCCAGCGGGCGGTCGGGGGCCGTCTCGGCAAGGCTGTCGAGGAGGGCCGTCAGCCCCCGGCGGTGGGCCTGGCGTTCGTCGTCGCGCCACAGGTCCGGGGCGGTGTGGAGGGCGATCCGCGGGCCGGTGCCGTCGCGCCGGTCCACGGCCCACACCGCCAGGTCGGCGGCGGAGCCGGCGGACAGGCCGTGCGGGGTGGCCCGGTGGCCGGCGAGCGTCAGCTGCCGGGGGAATGACCTGATGTTGACGATCGCCGAGTACGGGGACCCGGTCAGCCCGAGGTCCCGCCGGAGGTCCTCGCCGCGGTAGCGCTGGTGCTCCACCGCGGAGCGGACGTCGGCGTCGACCTGGTCGAGGAACGCCCCCCAGGGCGTGCCGGGTTGCAGGGCCAGGCGCAGGGGCACCACGTTCGCGAGGGTGCCCGGAGCGGACATCGCCGTGGCGTCGTCGGGGTCGCGGCCGGTGACGGGCAGGCCGAGGAGCAGGTCGCGGGCGCCGGTGAGACGGTGCAGGTACAGGGCGGTGGAGGCGATGAGGATCCTGGACCAGCGGGCCCCGGTGCGTTCGGCCGCTGCCCGCACCGCTGCGCTCCCGGAGTGCTCGGGGGTGAGCCGGGTGCACAGGGTGGCCCCGTCGGGGTGGGCGGGGGCGCGACCGAGGCGGACGGGTGCGGGGAGGCGGTCGAGGCGCTGCACCCAGTACCGCCGGTCCGCGGCGAAGCGGTCGGAAGCCCGGTAGGCGGCGTCGTTGTCGACCACGTCCTGCAGCGGCACGAACGGCGTGGGCGGCAGCGTGCGTCCTTCGGTCAGGGCCGTGTACAGCTCGGCGACCCGGCGGGCGACGAGGACGTAGCCGAAGCCGTCGGCGACGAGGTGGTGGTAGGTGTGGTGCCAGAGCCAGCGCTCGTCGGACAGCTTGATCAGGGCATGGCTGAACAGCGGGTCGGCGGTGAGGTCGAGGGGCCGGAGCCGGTCTGCGGCCATCCAGTCCACGGCCGCGGCGAGCGGGGCGTCCGCCGCGCTCAGGTCGAGACGGTGGGGGTCCCACCGGGCCGGTGCCCCCAGCACCTGCCGCGGCCCGTTGTCGTCGTGGACGAACCGCGTGTGGAGGGCCTGGTTCTCGGTGACGGCCTGCCGCAGCGCCGCGGCGAACAGGTCGGGGTCGACGGGCCCGTGGATCTCGACGTACTCGCCGAGGCGGTAGTGCGGGTTGACGCCGGTCGTCCGCTGTTCGGCGAGCCAGATGTCGCGCTGAGCCGCCGTCAGGGGCAGGACGACGCCGTCGCGAGCAGGCATGGGGGTACCTCCAGAAGTGCGGTCGGGGATGCGGTGCCGCCGGCGCTGCGGCAGGGAGAACCAGCCGGCCCGCGCGCCCGGGGCGTGGCGGTCGAGCCGGGATCGGGAGGGGGACGGCCCGGGAGGGGCCTAGGACCGGGACGGTGCGGGCTGGGGCGCGGGGCGGCGGGAGCCGGCGGGCTCGCCCGCGCCGCCGTGCGGCAGGACGGCGCGGGCGGGGACCCGGCGTACCGCGGGTCGGTCGGGCCGCTCGCCGGCCTGGAACTGCCAGAGGGACGTGTAGAGCCCGTGCCGGGCGAGCAGGTCGCCGTGGGTGCCCTGTTCTGCGACGATGCCGCCCCGGTCGAGGACGTAGATCCAGTCGGCGCCGCGGATCGTCGACAGGCGGTGGGCGATGACGATCAGGGTGCGGTCCCGGGCGAAGGTGCGCAGGGCGTGCTGGATCGCCGCCTCGGTCTCGTTGTCCACGGCAGAGGTGGCCTCGTCGAGGATGACGACGGGTGGGTCCTTGAGGATCGCCCGGGCCAGGGCGATGCGCTGGCGCTGCCCTCCGGACAGGGCGGATCCGCGCTCGCCGATGTGCGTGTCGTACCGCTCGGGGAGCTCCGCGATGAAGGGGTGGGCCTCGGCCATCCGGGCGGCGCGCTCCACGTGCCCGTGGGGGGCGTCGAAGCTGCCGTAGCGGATGTTGTCGGCGATGGTGCCGTCGAACAGGAAGGGGTCCTGGGCGACGAACCCGACGGCGCTGCGCAGGCCGTGCCGGGACAGGTCGCGGACGTCGCGGCCGTCGAGGAGGACCCGGCCGGAGTCGGCGTCCTGGAACCGCATGAGGAGTTTGGCGACGGTCGTCTTGCCGGAGCCGGTCGCGCCCACGATGCCCGTGACCTTGCCGGGGGCGATGTGCAGGGACAGGTCGTTGAGCACGGGCGGCCGGCCGCGGTAGGCGAAGGTGACCCGCTCCAGGGTGACGGCTCCGCCGACGTCCCGGCGGTCGACGGGGTGCTCCCGGCCGACGGGTTCGGTGGGCAGGGCGTGCAGCTGTTGGACCCGTGCGTACGCGGTGAGGGTGCGCTGGTACTGGTCGACGATGCCGCCGAGGCGGGTGAGTCGCAGCAGGACCTGCTGGGGCAGGCCGATGAGCGGGCTGAACACCTCGAAGGGCAGGGTGCCGTCGAGGACGAGGCGCCCGCCGAGCAGGAGGGTGCCGGTCATGGAGGCGGTGGTGCAGGCGCGGACGGTCTCGGAGTGGCGGATGCTGCTGCGGTCGGTGCGCAGGTTGCTGTCGCGGTACACCTCGCCGAGGCTGTCGACGCGTCCGGCCTCGTAGTCCTCGGTGCAGAAGCTCTTGACGGTGGCGCCGGCCTGCAGGCTGTTGACGAGCTGGCTGTGCAGCCGGGTCCGGTTCTCGCTGGAGACGGCGTAGTCGGCGGCGGCGCGGTCGTGGTAGCGGAACGACAGCCAGGCCACGAGGGGCATCGGCAGGAAGGCGAGCCAGGCGATCTGCGGCGCGAACAGCAGGAAGGCGGGGACCAGCACGAGGAAGCTGGTGGTCAGTTGGACCACGTCGTTCGCGGAGGACGTGAAGAACGCGCCGAGCTGGGCGACCTCGTCGGTCAGGACGCCGGCGACGCGCGTGGTGCGCTCGCCCTCCAGCTGGCTCAGTTCGAGCCGCTGCACGTGGGCGTAGGTGTGGTTGCGCCAGTCGTGCTGCACGTCCTGACCGAGCCTGCGCCAGGCGACGCCCGCCGCGTACGAGAGGCCGGCGACGGCGGCGCAGGCCGCTGCCGCGGCCGCGGCCAGGAACCACAGCTGCGAGGAGGCGCTGGTCAGGCCGAGCGTGAGCAGCGGCGCGCACTCCCCCTTGATCAGCACCAGCGCGGTCCAGCCCAGGAAGAGGCCGAGGGCGACCTCGGCCAGCTGGCACACGGCGGACAGGCCGGAGGCGAGGCCGAGCCGGGCCTTGTGCGGGCCGACGACGTCCAGGAGGGCCCGGAACGAGGAGCGTCGGCCCGGCGGCGCGCCTCCCGGCGGACCGGAGGCCGCCGCGGCGGTGTCGGTGCCGGTGTCGAGCCCGGTGGCAGTGCCGGTGTCGAGTCCGGTGGCACCGGCCGCCTGGCGCACGGCGCGGCGTACGAGGACGGCGGTGGCCGCCACGACAGCGCCCAGCACCACGATGGGCCTGCGCAGGAGCCTGCCGGGCGCGAGCAGGGCCGCGGCCGCCGTCGCACCGCCGGCCACGGCGAGAACGGCACCCGGCGCGCGCCCGTTGCCGGCCCCGGCGGATGGTGGCGCAGCCCCTGCGGGGGGCTCCCCGGAGGAAACCGTGGGAAGCCCGCCCGGATTCTGCGCGCACCGGAGGATTGCCGAAAGGACATTCTCCAGGACTTCGCGTACGTCGACCGGTCCGTGATTCTCGTCGTACAGAACGAGAACCGTACCCGTCACATGGTTCGCACGCGCAGAGCGGATCCAGGAAACGCCGTGCAGTGTTTCCTGGAGGACCTCGGCCAGGTGCCGTTTGCCGGCCATCTCCGGAATCTTCCAGCGTTGCCTGCCGGGAACGGCGGAGCACATCGTCAACGCATACGCGTCCTCCGGCAGCCGGAGAGGCTGTCGAACGGCCGCGGGTTCCACCAGCAGTGTCATTTCTCCGCAGTTCCTGGGTGTTTTCTCAACGCCCTCTTCACCAAGGGCGACCGGGCGGCGCGGCGGCCTGGAGAGGAGGGGCGTCACGCCTGGGCGGGTGCGACGTCGGGTCCACGCCCCTTGGGCTGCTGCGACCCGGGCATGTGGGTCGAGGCGGACCTGCCCGCCTCCGGGCCCTGCCCGTCCTTCTGCGGGGCGGGAGCCGCCTGCCGGTCCGAGCCGGAGGTCACCTGCGAGGCGACGACGTCGGCGGTCACCTCGGCCGCGAGGTCCTGCAGGCTCTCGGTGGCGTCGTGAGCTGCCCGCTTCACCTCCAGCACCAGCCCGACGGAGGTCTTCACGATGCCGCGCACCAGCGGTTTGGCGATCCGCTTGGCCAGCGGTGCGGCAATGAGTCCGATCAGGAACGGGGGAAGGACGGGCGGCATGATCCCCTACCTCTCTTCGTTGGGTGGACGAGCGTCGTTGAACGGAGCGGGGTCTTGGTCGGGAACACCGAGCGGTGGAAATTGCCGCGAGTGTGGCAACACGTCGAGCGTCGGCAATCGACGGCGAAGAGGACGGCCGAACCGATACGCATACCGGTCGGCGGTTGTGCCGAAACGACCGGCCTGCCGGCCGCGGGACGTCGTTCCTGCCCCGGGCCTTGCAAAGCTCCCTCAGGCTAGCGGCAGCGAAACGTGGCGCTCGTGCACCGTCACCCGGAAGGGTATCGAGGGGAGGTTCGACCGATTGCTTTGCGCCAGCAATGCCGACCGTGATGTCGGAAATCCCTCCTCGCCGCCCCCGGAATCCCGGGGCTCACCGCGATCTCTCCCCAGACATCGCACGGACGGTGTCGGCGCGTATTCGCCTCTCGCCCGGGTGTCACCCCGGCGGCGCAACCACCGTCACCGCACGGATCGAACCCGCACCCCGTGTGCAGCGCGGGGTACGGGTTCGGGGGGAGACGGGACTGGGGGTAGGGGTGGGGGTGGAGTGGGGGGTGGGGTCAGAGGACGTTGTCCGGGGTGGGGGTGGGGGTGGGGGTGTCGTGGAGGAAGCCGCCGGACTGGTGTTGCCACAGCCGCGCGTAGGCGCCGTCCGAGGCGAGGAGTTCGTCGTGCGTGCCCTGCTCGACGATGCGCCCGCGGTCGAGGACGACGAGCCGGTCCATGCTCGCGACCGTGCTCAGCCGGTGTGCCACGACGAGCGCCGTCCGCCCGTCCATGAGCCGCCACAGCGCCTCCTGGACGAGGATCTCGCTCTCGGAGTCCAAGGCGCTGGTGGCCTCGTCGAGCAGCAGGATCGGGGCGTCGCGCAGGATCGCCCGGGCGAGGGCGACCCGCTGGCGCTGACCGCCGGACAGTTTGACGCCGCGTTCGCCGACCATGGTGTCGAAGCCCTTCGGGAGGGCGTCGGCGAACTCGGTGACGTGCGCCGCCTCGGCCGCGCGGCGGATCTCCGCGTCGGTGGCGCCCGGCCGGGCGAACGCGATGTTCTCCCGCAGTGTGCGGTGGAACATCGCCGGGTCCTGCGGTACGTAGGCGATCAGGCTGCGCAGGTCGGCCTGGGCCAGCCTGCTGATGTCCTGACCGCCGATCAGGATCCGGCCGGCCTCGATGTCCGTCATCCGCAGCAGCAGCCGCGTGAGCGTGGTCTTGCCCCCGCCGGACCGGCCGACGAGTCCGATCCTCGCCCCGCTGGGCACGTCCAGGTCGAGGCCCTGGAACAGCGGCCGCCCTCCGCCGTGGGCGAAGGTCACCCGCTCGAAGCGCACGCCGGCGGAGGCCCCCGACCGCAGGGGCTCCGGTGACGGCGGGTCGAGCACGGTCGGCGGAGTCAGCAGCAGTTCGGTGAACTGTGCGGCCTCCGTCATCGAGCTCTCCAGGCGGCGGTAGATCTGGTTGAACTCGAACATGATCCGGGTGGCGCTGGAGTAGTAGGCGAAGGCCACGATGACCGCCTCGACCCCGTGTTCCCCCGCGCCGAGCGCGACGGCGACCAGCAGGCCCAGCGCGTTGGTCAGCACGGACATGGGCGCGACCAGCGTGTCGATGCGCAGGTTGCCGTAGTCCCACGAACGGAGCATCAGCCGCCGGGACTCCGCCACGCGGGACCGGTGCTCGGCGGCCTCGCGCTCCTCGGCGGCGAACGCCCGGACCGTGTCCATGTTCATCAGACTGTCGGCGACGTGGCCCGACACCCGGGCGATGGCCTCCTCGCGCTCGTCGACGAGGGCCTGGCGGCGGCGGACCAGCGGCACCACGCCCAGTGCCGTCACGGCGATCATCATCAGGAGCCCCACGACGAGCAGCGGCTCGTAGAACCACAGCACGACGCAGGCGAAGGCCAGCGGTACGAGTTTGCCTATGACCGAGAAGGTCAGGGTGTCGACGAACTCCTCGAAGCGGGAGGCGAAGCTGAGGACCCGCTTGGTGAGCGATCCGGCGAAGTTGTCGTGGAAGAACGCGGCGTCCTTGGCGAACAGCGAGTCCATCCCCATCACGTACAGGCGCTCGATGCCGAGGGCGTCGAGGCGGTTGAGGCAGTGCAGGCCGATGCGCCACAACGCCTCGGCGAGCAGCAGTACCCCGCCGAAACCGAGGACGTAGGGCAGCATCGCGCCGATGTCGGTGCTGCCGCCTCCGGCCATCCGGCCGACGAGCTTGGCGACGATCAGCGGCGCAACGTAGTTGATGCCGATGTTGCCGAGCGCCGGGGCCAGCATCGCCGGCGCCGTCATGCGGCGGAGCCGGGCCAGCTCCCTTAAGTAGTAGCGGAGCGCGAGGAGCACCGAGCCCCTGCGCGGTGGGCTTTCAGGTGTTTCAGGCGATCCCATCGCAACCCTGTGCTGTTGGACCGGTTAGGACAGGTTCCGCAGTGTCCCGCAGGGCCGCCCGCGCCGTCCAAGCGTTTTCCACCGGCCCCGTCAGTGGTGGGCGTGGACCACGGCGTGGCCCTTGCCGCGGCCGATCATCCACTTGTTGATCGGGGTCGTGACCAGGAACGCGACGGCGAATCCGCCCAGCAGCGCGCCCCAGAACAGCCCCTCGTCCAGATGGGCGTCCATCGCGCCGGGCACCAGGGCGATGATGCCGTTGTCGACCAGCTCCATCACGGCGATCGAGACGGTGTCGGCGGCCAGCGCCACCTTGATCGCGGCCTTGAGGCCCAGGCCGGCCCGGCGGACCGCGAACAGGGTGAACGAGTAGCCGAAGACGAACGCGAGGGCGATCGCCAGGACCATGGTCGCGACATTGCCCCACAGCAGGGCGGTGCCGATGACCATGCCGAGGATCTCGCCGACGGCGCACCCGGTCAGGCAGTGCAGGGTCGCCTTCGCGGCGGTCCCCCACGAGGCGCCGGCGCGGCCCGCGCGTCCCGCCTCGCCGGCGCCGTGATGGACGGCATGGTCCTGTGCGGCGGAGTGGTGGCGGTGGTGGCGTGCGCTCTGACCCATGACCCTCATCCCCATGTCCGTCCGGGCAGGGCTCCCTGCCCTGCGCCCCACGCACAACGATATACCCCCTGGGGGTATTCCCTCCAGAGCCGGTCGGCCCGGGTGCCCGCCCTCACCCTTCCGGCGGTCCACCGAGGCGCTGGAGGGCGACCCCGTGCTCCGCCAGCGCCTCCGGGAGGCGGGCCAGGGCC
The DNA here is from genome assembly GCF_042677605.1 of Streptomyces sp. NPDC127106. Taxonomy (NCBI): domain Bacteria; kingdom Bacillati; phylum Actinomycetota; class Actinomycetes; order Kitasatosporales; family Streptomycetaceae; genus Streptomyces; species Streptomyces sp. NPDC127106. Next base: position 14,494 of record NZ_JBHXTC010000028.1, read on the forward strand.
GCAAGCCCCTCGATGTGATGGACCCCCACGGGCAGGGAGCCGGTGAGTAGCTCCCGGGTGACGTACGCCGCGACTAGCCCGGTGACACGGCTCTGCGCCCGCCCGGTGAGCGCGTAGGCCGCGTGCAGGTCCCCGCGCCGGGCGTCGGCCCGTACGGCGAAGCCGTCGCCCCCGGCGTGGACCCTGCGGAGGACTGCGGTCAGGGCCTGCCGCACCGCCGGGTGGCGGGCGGCCCGCCGCAGCGCGAAGAGCGTGCCGGTCAGCGGCCCGGAGTCCAGGCAGAGACGGGTGGTGACCTGCACGGTTCCGAGGGTGCGGGGCAGCGTGTGCTGGTCGGAGAAGGGGAAGGGGTACGCGGTGCGCGGCCCGTGTCCGGGCAGCTCGACCCGCAGCGGGCGGGCGGTCGCGGGTTCGGCCAGGCCCTCGACCGTCCAGCGGACCGCGTCGGCGCCGTGCCGCTCGCCGGCGCCCAGGAGCACCGTGAGGTCGATGCGCTCCGCGCCGCCGACGGCCTCGTGCGCCCGGCGGGCGAGGAGGTTCGTCAGCCCGGGGGCGACTCCGACGCTGAGCACGGCCGTGGCTCCGCCAGCCGCCGCGAGGCCGTCCAGCTCCGCCACGCCGTCGAGCAGCCGCCGGGTGGCACCGATGTCGACCAGGTGGACGCCGCGCTCGAAACAGGCGTGCGCGATCCCGGCGTCGGGCGGCTCCACGCACATCACGACGACGGCCACGTCACCGAGGCCGTCGAGCGTCCGCCGGAAGCCGTCCGGATCGGTGACGTCGACGCGGACGCCGCCGAGCCTCAACGCCCTCGCCGCGTCGCGCCCCGCGACGACGACCCGGCCGGGGAACCAGTCGACGAGGGCCGCGGCCACCGTCGCACCCACGGCGCCGTAGCCGCCGACCACCAGGAGGCGACCCGATTTCACTGTAGTCATGCTCCAGTGAAATACACTGTAGTCTCACTACAGTCAAAGAGCCCGGGACCGACCGAGGAGAACCGGTGGCCGCACCCCTGACCCGCGCGGAGAAGGCCCGCCGCACCCGGCAGCGGATGCTCGACGCCGCCGCCCGACTGTTCGCCGAGAAGGGCTGGACGGGGACGACCGTGGAGGACATCGCCCGCACCGCGGAAGTCGGCGTGCAGACCGTCTACTTCACGTTCGGCAGCAAGCGGGCGCTGCTCAAGGAGCTGCTGGACACGGCCGTCGCCGGTGACGCGGACCCGGTCGCCACCCTCGACCGCCCCTGGGCCCGCGAGGTCCTCGACGAGGCCGACCCTGCCACCCAGCTCGCCCTCCAAGCCGCGGGCGCCCGGCACATCCTGGAGCGGGCCGCACGGGTCCTGGAGGTCGTCCGGGGAGCCGCGACCGCCGATCCGGAACTCGCCGAACTGTGGCGGCTCAACCACGACCAGCGCCACGCCGTCCAACTCCGCTTCGCGCAGGCGCTGCACGCGAAGGCCGGCGGGGCCCTGCGGCACGGGCTCGACGTCACGGCGGCGGCCGACGTCGCGCTGACCGTGCTCGGCCCGGAAACCTACGACCTGCTCGTCACCCGGCGCGGCTGGACCCCCGCCCGCTGGGAGGAGTGGGCCGCGGACGCCCTCGTACGCCAGCTCCTGCCCTGACCCGCACCCGGCCGCTACGGTGGCGGGATGGAACAGCGGATCAGCCTGATCACCCTGGGCGTGGCGGACCTCGCCCGCGCCAAGCGCTTCTACACCGCCCTCGGTTGGCGCGGCACCGAGGTCCAGGAGACGGTCTTCCACCAGGCGGGCGGTCTGGCCCTGGTGCTGTGGGACCGCGGGAAACTGGCCGCCGACTGCGGTCTTCCCGACTCCCCGCCGGCCGGCTTCGGCGGTATCGCCCTCGCCCACAACGTGCGTACGGATGCCGAAGTCGATGCCGTCCTCGATGCCGCCGCCCGGGCCGGTGGTACGGTCACCCGACCCGCCGCCGTCAACGCGATCGGCTTCTACTCGGGCGTCTTCACCGACCCCGACGGCCATGCCTGGGAGATCGCCCACAATCCCGGCTTCACCCTCGCCGAGGACGGCTCCCTGATCCTGCCCGACTTCGACGTCTGAAGCGTGCTGCAGAAGGGGCAACCCCTCCGCCACGTACCGCAGGGCGCTCCCCGGCGGCCGAGACCGATACCCCTGCACCTGCCGCGAGTTCCGAATCGGCAGGTTTGCCCGGCTCGTTCCTGAGTCGACCCTTCGGGCTTCCTTAAGGGAACCTGAAGAACCCCTCCAGAACGGTTTTTCCGCTGGTCACCGCCCTAGGCTCGGGAGGAGTTCCACTCCCCCTGCTCTAGTGAGGTGTTACCGGCATGAGCCGCAGCCGAACCACCGGAACCCCGTCCCGCGTCGAGGCCCGGCGGAGGAAGACGGCGCGTACCCGCATCGTGCTGTCTGTCACCGCGGCGGCCGCGGCGGTGGCGGTCGGGGTCGCCGTGGCCGACTCCGACGGTGACTCCCGCGTGGACCAGCGGGCCGGCGGGGCCGCCGGCAAGACGTCCGCGGCGGCCACCGCCGGCGGGTCGGCGACCGCCACCCCGACCACCGCCGCCCCCACCGCCGAGGCCTCGGCCTCGGCGAGCCCGAGCCCGTCCGGGTCGCCCGAGGCCGGTGCCTCGGCATCCGCCACCCCCTCCGGCCCCGCGGGCGAGGAGAGCACGGCAGCCAAGTCGGCGCCGAACCAGGGCGGCAAGCCCGCCGGCAAGCCCGCTTCGGGCTCGGGCGGCGGCTCCGGAGGTTCGGGCGGATCCGGCGGATCGGGGGGATCCGGTGGGTCCGGCGGGTCCGGGAGCTCCGGCGGCACCGTGAACGCCGACGCCGAGTCCGCCGTCCTCGCCATCGTCAACAAGGAGCGGTCCGCCGCCGGTTGCGGCCCCCTGAGCACGAACGCCAAGCTGAGCACCGCCGCACGGGGGTACAGCGACACCATGGCCCGCGCCGGCGTCATGTCGCACACCGGACCGGACGGGTCCACCATGACCAGCCGGGTGGAGGCCGCCGGCTACAAGTGGTCCAACCTGGGCGAGAACATAGCCCGCGGCCAGGCCGACGCCGACGCGGTCATGAAGGCGTGGATGAACAGCCCCGGCCACCGGGCCAACATACTCAACTGCGCCTTCAAGGAGATCGGCATAGGCGTCCACAAGGGCGACGGCGGCCCGTGGTGGACGCAGAACTTCGGCGCCCCGAGGTAACGGACGCCCCGAACCGCCTGAACCGCCTGAACCGCCCAAGAGGTCGTCGGCGGGCAGCCAAGGCCCCGAACGCCACCCCCTCCCCCCTGATCCACCCCCCACACCCCCTCCGCCACGTCCTCCGGCCCCTCCGGGTCCGGGGGACGTCGGCGTTGGCCGGCTCCGCAGGGCGTGGAGGGCTCCCCCGCGCGCTTCGGGGGGAGCCGGTGACGGGCCGGCCGGCACGTCGGCCAGTATGGGGCCGTGCCCCGTCTTCCGCGTTACCTGCTCATATGGCTGTCGTGCACGGCCGCCAGCGTGACCGCCGTGCTCGCCACGGTCCAGTTCGTGGTCGGCACGACCCGGCATACGCCCCCGGTCGCACGGTCCGCTCCGACGGTCATCGAGACCCCGCCGGCATGGCAGGCGGGACAGGAGCCTTCGCCGGGGGCGCCCTCCCCGAGCGCGTCCGCGAGCCCCTCACCCTCGGCGACGCAGCGGCCCTCCCCCTCGGCCGCGAGCGCCACCCCCGCCAAGGCCGCGCCCGGAACCCCCCGGGCCACCGCACCCAAGTCGGACGTCGACTGCGAGGACGGCGGAGTGGGCCTGCACACCGTCCCCTCGCAGGGCGGCAAGGCGACCGTGCGGTACGGAAGCCGGGGCGTGTGCCTGATCTCCGCGATCCCCAGCCGTGGTTTCAAGGCGACCACCTCGCAGACCGCGGACGACACCCTCACGGTCACGTTCACCAGCGACAACCACCGCTCGGTCATCACGGCGACGATCGACCCGGGCCCGCGGGCCAGCGTCCGCGAAACATCGTTCTGAAACCATTTCGCACCGCTCGCCCGCCCCGTCCCCTTTCACGCGGTTCACGCCGTGTGCGCGGTCGTGGGCCGGGCTCCGGCGAAGCGGAAGGTGAGCTGTTCCTTAGGGCAAGCTGAAGATCCCGCCGAGACGGTTCCGGCGGCCCCGAGGGGTCCTATGCTCGCGTCAGCCGAGCGGCCCTCGGCGCCGGGGCGCGACTCCCCGGCGGACCGTACGGGCCGCCGTTCCACCGAGCGGGGGGCGTCTCGGCCCGTCCCGCAGTCCGAACCGTGCCTTGGGGTGTCTTCGCCATGAGTTCCCGCATGCTCCGACCCGTCCGCGCCGACCGCCGTACGACACCGTCCCGCTCCGCCGCGCCCCTGGGGATGCGCCTGCCGCTGGCCGCGGCGGCCGTGGTCGCGGTGGGGCTGACCGCGGCCTGCGGGCCGTCCTCCCAGCCCGTAGGATCCGCGGCGCCCTCCGCCGCCCGCGCGTCCGCGGAGGCCCTCCCCTCCGCGTCGGAGACCGCCGGCGCGTCCACCGGGGCGTCCCCGTCCGCCTCGCCGTCCGCTTCCGCCTCCGCCTCCGCATCCGCCTCTGCGTCCGCCACGTCCTCGCAGGCCGGGGCAGGGTCCGCCGCGCCGGCCCGGACGTCGGCCAAGCCGACGGCCCGTTCGTCGGCCGCGCCCGCTCCGGCGGCGGTCCCCGGCCCGGGCTACGACGGTTCGGCGGACGCCCAGAAGCAGATCGACGCGGCGCTGCGCGCGGCCAAGGCCGACGGGCGGATGGTGCTGCTCGACTTCGGCGCGAACTGGTGCGGCAACTGCAAGGCCGCCGACAAGGTGTTCGCCCAGTCGCAGACCGCGGCGATCCTCGGGGCCTCGTACCACATGGTCAAGGTGGACATCGGCGGCAACAGCTCCGCCAACTCCGCGCTCCTGCGCAAGTACAGCCCCTCGGGCGGCACCTACAAGATGCCCGTGCTGGTCGTCGTCTCCCCGTCCGGCACGGTGCGCACCGACACCCACGTCACGGGCAACCCGTCCCTGACCTCGGAGGGCATCAACGCGTTCCTCCGCCAGTGGGCGTCGTGAGACGAGCGGTACGGGCCACGGCGGCCGGCCTCGCCGTCGCGGCCGGCTGCTTCCTCGCCGGCGTCCTGACGGACGGCGGGGACGGCGGGGACGGCGCCGGCACGCCGGACGGCGGGCGGGCCGGCTCGGTCCGGACGGCGGACCGGGCGGCGGTCGTCGACCCCGCCGCCCGGCAGAACGCGCCCGTCCTGGCCGGTGAGGACCTGGACGGCAAGCACGTCGGCCTCGACGGGTTGCGCGGCCACGTCGTCGTCCTCAACGTGTGGGGGTCCTGGTGCGGCCCCTGCCGGGCGGAAGCCGACGACCTGGAGCGGCTCAGCCGACAGACCCGGGCCGACGGGGTCCGGTTCCTCGGGATCAACACCCGGGACCGGGACCGGGCCGCGGCCAGGTCCTTCGTACGGGCCCACGACGTGACCTTCCCCAGCCTCCACGACCCCGAGGGCGAGCTGCTGCTCCGCTTCCCGCCCGCGCTGCTCAACCCGCAGGCCGTCCCCTCGACCCTGGTGATCGACCGGCGCGGGCGCATCGCCGCCGCGATCGGGGGCGCCGTGACGGACGAGCAGCTGCGGCCGCTGCTCGCGCGCCTGGTGGAGGAACCGTCATGACACCGGTCGCGCACGGCATGCTCGCCGCAGCCTCAGTTCCAGTTTCAGCCGCCGCGGACGCCCCCGCCCTCGTCAGCGGAACCCTCCTGATCGCAGCCCCCGTGGCGCTCGTCGCGGGGCTCGTCTCCTTCCTCTCCCCCTGCGTCCTGCCCCTCGTACCGGGCTACCTCAGCTATGTGACCAGCCTGTCGGTCGCCGACCTGGCGGACCCGCGCAGCGGACACCGCAGCCGCATGGCCGCCGGCGCGCTGCTGTTCGTCCTCGGCTTCACGGCGGTCCTGGTCTCCGGCGGTGCCCTGTTCGGCCATGCCGGCCGCAGCCTGCTGGCCCACCAGGAGGCGGTCACCCAGGCGCTCGGCGTCTTCACCGTGCTCATGGGGCTGGCCTTCATGGGATTCCTCCCGGGCCTGACCCAACGGGAGCTGCGCAGCCACCGGCGTCCCGCGCTGGGACTCGCCGGGGCGCCCCTGCTGGGGGCGGTGTTCGCGGTCGGCTGGACCCCCTGCATCGGCCCGACGCTGGCCGCCGTGCAGGCGCTCGCCTGGTCCGAGGCGAGCGCGGCCCGCGGGGCCCTGCTGATGGCCGCGTACTGTCTGGGGCTGGGCCTGCCGTTCGTCGTGGCCGCGCTGGCGTTCCGGCGGGCGCTGGGCGCGTTCGGGCTGGTCAAGCGCCACTACCCGTGGGTCCTGCGGACCGGCGGAAGCATGCTCGTGCTCGTCGGCGTCCTGCTGGCGACCGGTGTGTGGAACGACCTGGTGTACGGGCTGCAGTTGTGGAGCGCGGACTTCACCACGGCCCTGTAGAGCCGCTGTTCGCAGCGTACGCCCCCCGGCTGCCGGCCCCCGCCCACCGCCGGCCCGAGAACCGAATCTGATCCCGTGACACGTGACACAGAGGCACACATGAACGTTTCCCCGCAGACCCGACATGCCCGGAAGGCCCGTCTCGCGGTCGCCCTCCTGTCCCTGACCGCCCTCACGGCGTGCGGCGAGCAGCCCGCGGCGAACTCCGGCGCACCTGCATCGGTGTCGGCCCCCTCACCCGCATCCGCATCCGCGTCGGCGTCCGCAGCCACGACGAGCTTCAGCGAGAAGGGCGTCACCGTCACCCTCTCGGTGTCCGGCTGGCAGGCCTCGAAGGGCACCCTCACCGCGGTCTTCACGCCCGAGGAGAAGGGTTTCCACCTCTACAGCACCGACCTGCCGGCCGACGGCATCGAGGGCGTGGGCCGCCCGACCGCCATGTCCGTCACCGGGGCCCTCGAGGCGGAGGGCACGCTGACGGCCGCCGCGAAGGTGCGGTCGATCAGGGTGCCCGGTGTCGGCGCCCCGGTCCCCGTCTACCCGGACGGCCCGGTCACCACCACCCTGCCCGTCCGCGCCGACGGGAACGGAGAGGCGACGGTCCTGCTCGGCTACGCGAGCTGCAGCGAACGCGACGGCTGCACCATCCCGGTCTCCGACCGCCCCGTCCGCCTGCGCATCACCGCAGACGGCCCGGTGTTCGATGCCCGCTAGGGTGTGCGGAACCCCCGTCCGCCGAGCCCCTAAGGTGTCCCCATGCCCAGCGTCCTGGTCGTGGAAGACGACCCCAGCATCCGCCAGTCACTGATCGAGGTCCTGGCGGAGCACGGGTTCGCCGTGCGCAGCGCGGCCGACGGCTTCGGCGCGCTGCGCGAGGTCACCCAGACGCCCGTCGACGCGGTGGTCCTCGACCTGGGACTGCCCGATCTGGACGGAGGAGATGCCCTGCGCATGATCCGTGGCATCTCCTCCGTGCCCGTGCTGGTCGCCACCGCCCGCGACGACGAGCGGGAAATCATCAGCCTCCTCAACGCGGGCGCCGATGACTACCTGGTCAAGCCCTTCTCCGGGGGCCAGCTCATCGCCCGTTTGTCCGCCGTCCTGCGGCGCACCGGCCAGGTTCCCGCCGCCGGTCCCGCGGCGGCGGGTGCGTCGGTGGCGGCAGCGGCTCCGGATCCGCTGCGGGCCACCACGGTCGGCGAGCTGACGGTGGACCCGGGCGCGCGCACGGCGTACCTGGCGGGCCGGGAGCTCCGCCTCACCCGGCGGGAGTTCGACCTGCTGGCGTTCCTCGCCCACCACGCCGGCCAGGTCGTCTCCAAGCGCCGGCTGCTGACCGAGGTTTGGCGGGAGCCGTACGTGGACGACCAGACCGTCGACGTGCACCTGTCGTCCCTGCGCCGCAAGCTCGGGGAACGCGCGGCGGCCCCGCGCTACCTGCTGACCGTACGCGGTGTGGGCATCAAGCTGGTGGCTCCGCGGTGAGACGCTCGCTGGCCGGAGTGGCGCTCGCCGTGACCTCCATGGTCGCGCTGTCCTTCCTCATACCGCTGGCCGCCCTGGTGATGTCGCTGGTCAAGGAGCAGGGCGTGACCGCGGCCGAGCAGCGCGCCGCGGCCCTGGCGCCCGTGCTCACGCTGACCACGGACCCGTCCGCGCTGCGGGAGTCCGCGGCGAGCCTCGACGCGGCCGAGCACCTGGTCGTCCACCTGCCGGATTCCGGCCCGCTCGGCCGCTCGAAGGCCCCGTCAGCGCTGCTCGAACGGGCGCAGAAGGGGCGGGAGTCCATCTCCCGGGAGATCCCGGGCGGCTGGATCTGCCTGCAGCCGGTGGTGCTCCCCGGCGACCGGGTCGCCGTCATCGAGAACTTCGTCCCCGAGGAGGAGCTGACCCGCGGGGTGATGGAGTCGTGGGCGGTCATGTGCTTCCTCGCCGTCGGGCTGATCGGTGGTTCGGTGCTGGTCGCCGACCGGCTCGGCGCGAAGGTCGTACGGTCCTCGAAGCGGCTCGCGCAGGCCTCGCGCGCCCTCGGCGAGGGCGATCTGGACACCCGCGTGGACCCCATGGGCCCCAGGGAACTGCGGGACGCGGGCGTCGCGTTCAATGCGATGGCCCACCGGATGACCGAGCTGCTGGCCGTCGAACGCGAATTGGTCGCCGACCTGTCCCACCGGCTGCGCACCCCGCTGACCGCCCTGCACCTGGCGTCGGAGCGCATGGCCGGCACCCCGGAGTCGGCGAGGGTCGAGGCCGCGGTCGGCGCACTGGAGGCGGAGCTCCGGGCCATCATCGCCGCGGCGCGCACCCCGCTCGCCGTGGGCCCCATGGGCCAGGGCATGCTCGGTGCGGAAGCCCCCGCGGGCCGGCCGGTCTCCGGTGCGCCGGAGGGGTCCGGGCCCCGCTGCGAGGTCGCCGACGTCGTCCGCCGCCGCACCGCGTTCTGGGCGGTCCTGGCCGAGCAGCAGGACCGGTCCTGCTCCGTCGAGCTGACCCCGGAGGCCACGGCCGTCAGCCTCTCGGACGACGACATCGCCGCCGTGGTGGACGCACTGATCGGCAACATCTTCCGTCACACCGGGCCCGGGACCCCGTTCGGCGTCCACGTCGTCCGCACGGCCCAGGCCGTGGAGCTGGTCGTGGAGGACGGCGGACCGGGCATCCCCGAACCGGAGCGGGCGCTCTCCCGCGGGAGCAGCACCGGGTCCACGGGGCTGGGCCTGGACATCGCGCAGCGGGCCTCGACCGCCACGGGCGGGTCGATGCGCATCGGCCGCAGCCCCCTGGGCGGGGCGCACATCACGGTGGCCTTCGCGCTGGCCGCGCCCACCCTGTCCGGGCGCAGGTCCCGTATCTCCCGCCGCCGCCCCGCCCGGCTGCGCCCCCGGTAGACGGGGGCGGCCGGTGCGCGGGCCGCGGCCGGTGCGCGGGCGGCAGCCGGTGCGCGGGGGCGGCCGGTCCGCTGCGGGCTCAGTCGACGAGCACGCCGGGGTTGAGGATGCCGCGCGGGTCGAGCGCGCCCTTCGCGGCGCGCAGCGCGAGGGCGAAGGGGTCGGGGCGCTGGCGGTCGTAGTGGGGGCGGTGGTCCCGGCCGACGGCGTGGTGGTGGGTGACGGTGGCCCGGTGGCGGTGCAGGACCTCGCTCGCGACGGCCTTCAGCTCGTCCCAGACCGCGGCTTCCTCCCCGGGGCGCCCGGCGGCGAGGACGGTGAAGTAGGGCGCCGCACCATCGGGATACACGTGGGTCAGCCGGCAGTTGACGGTCGCGGGGTGCCCGGTGGCCTTGAGGGCCGCCGCCCCGACCTCGGAGCGCACCGCTTCGATCAGGCCGGGGATCCGGTCCCAGGTGGCCGCGGTCTCGAAGGTCTCCGCGACGGCGCCCATCCTGGCCAGCCCGTCCCGCAGGTACGGCATCCGCAGGAAGGCCGAGCGCCAGGCGCTCACGGCGGCGTCGGCCGGGGCGTCCTGCGCGGCGGGGGCCGTACCGCTCCGGCCGCCGTGGGCGCGGGCCAGGTCGACGGCCTGCGCGAGCCGGGCGGCGACGGGTGCGTCCGCCGATTCGAAGCCCAGGACGAGGACGGCGGACCCGTCCTGGGCGGCGCCGGCGAGCCCGGCCTCACCGGCGTCCAGCAGGCGGCAGTTGGCGGGGGTTAGGTCGGCCTGTGCGACGGTCCGCACCGCCCGGAGCGCGTCACGGAAGTCGGCGAAGGCCACGGAGGCGGACGCCTTGTGGACGGGGCGCCGCTGGAGGCGGACCCAGGCCTCGGTGATGACGCCGAGGGCCCCTTCCGAACCGAGGAACAGGCGGTCCGGAGAAGGTCCCGCGCCGGAGGCCGGCAGCCGCCACGAGGCGCTGGTCCCGGCCGGGGTGACGACGTTCATGGACTGGACGAAGTCGTCGATGTGGGTGCGGCCGATCGCGTAGTGGCCGCCGGCCCGGGTGGCGAGCCAGCCCCCGAGCGTGGAGAACTCGAAGCTCTGCGGGAAGTGCCGCAGCGTCAGCCCGTGGGGCCGCAACTGGTCCTCGAGGCTCGGCCCGAGCGTCCCGGCCTGGATGCGTGCGGCCCGGCCGGCAGTGTCGACCTCCAGGACGCGGCCCATGGCGGTCAGGTCGAGGCAGAGCACGGCGCGGTGGGCGTCGCCCCGGTACTCCACGCCGCCGGTCACGGAGGACCCCCCGCCGTACGGGACGACGGCGGTCCCCCGTTCCCCGGCCCAGTCCAGCAGATCGGCCACCTCCCGGTCGTCCGTCGGGCGGGCGACGAGGTCCGGTATCCGGCCGGGCTGCCCGCGCAGGGCGCGTACGACGTCGCGGTAGGCCTTGCCCATCGCGTGCGCGGCACGGTCACCGGGGTCGGTGCTGACCAGGTGCGCGAGGCTCGGCGGGGCCTCGACGGCCGGGCTGCCGATGCGGAGGTCGCGCACGCGCGGGACGCGCAGGGGACGGGCGAGGGTGCCGGGGAGGAGGGAACCCATCGCGATGCATTCGGCGTCGCCGGGGTGCGCGTCGGCCCAGCCCCACCCCCACCAACAGCGGGTGCGGGGCGTCGGCTGCGTGGTGGTGCCCGTGGTGCCGTCCATGGATGCACTCCAAGGGTCGCGGGGAGCGGGGAAGAGTGAATTTACCGAGCGGTAAATTACTTACTGATAATATTGGTTGCATGGCAACCCCGTCCTCGAAAGCCGGCACCAAGGGAGTCCCGCGCGAACAGCGCCGGCAGCAGATCCTGGCCGCCGCCACGGAGGAGTTCGGCACCCACGGCTACGCGGGGGCCTCGCTGGCCTCGATCGCGGCACGGGTCGGCGTCACCAAGACGCTGCTGCACCAGTACTTCGGCACCAAGGAGGACCTGTACCTCGCCTGCCTGGCCCCCGTCGGGGACCGGCTCCTGGGCGTCGTCCGGGACGCGATGGACGCGGGCGGGACGGGGTCGGGAACGACGCCGCCCACACCCCTGCGGGTGCTCAACGGGATCTTCACGGCCCTGGAGGGGCAGCGGGAGGCGTGGTTCGTCCTCTACGACCGCTCCCTGCCCGCGGGCGGCGAGGCCGCCCGGCGCGCGGCGGACTTCCGGGCGCCCATCGACCGGCTCGCCGCCGAGGGCACGGCCGACGTGCTGCGCACGGCCGGATCCACCGACCCGCTGGACGCCGACGCGCTCGCGTACGTCTGGCGGGACCTGGTCTCCACCCTCGTCCGCTGGTGGGTGAAACATCCCGAAGAGTCCCCCGAGGCCATGACGCAGCGCTGCGCCCGCCTCTTCGCGGCCGCCGCAGCCCTCACCACCGGTTCAAGTGCCGTTCACGCGGGGCTCGTTGAGGATCCCTAACCTCCCCGTGTCCACCCCCCGACCGGAAGGAATCCGGTGTCCTCCACCGCCTCCGCCCGCCGAGCGGCTCTCCCCGCCGCCATCCTGGCCGCTCTGCTCATACCCTCGTCACCGGCCCACGCGGCCGGCGCCTCCGTCACCGCGACCGTCGAGACCGCGCCGGTCTCGCACAGCGGGGACGCCGCCGACGACCCGGCGATCTGGGTCCACCCGACCGACCCCGCCAAGTCCGTGGTCATCGGCACGGACAAGAAGGGCGCGCTGGAGGTCTACGACATGACCGGCGCGCGCATCCAGCGGATCACCGGCGACTACGGCAACAACGTCGACCTGCGCGGCAACGTCGTCGTCTCGGCGGACGACGAGGCCGCCGGCGGCAACGGAGCCATGCACGTCTACCGCATCGACCCCGGCACCCGGAAGCTGACCCGGCTGGGGGACGTCCCCACCGAGGTCACCGCCCACGGCATCTGCCTGTACTCCTCGCCGGTCTCGGGCAAGCTGTACGCCTTCCCCAACTCCACCTCCGGCCGCGTCGAGCAGTGGGAGCTGGCCGTCAGCGGGAACTCCGTGACCGCCACCTCGGTCCGCCTGTGGGACGCGGGCTCCGCCGTCGAGGGCTGCTACGCCGACGACACCACCGGCAAGCTCTACCTCGGCGAGGAGGACGTCGGCGTCTGGATCTACGGCGCCGAGCCGACCGCCGGCACCGGCCGCACCAAGCTCGACTCCACCGGTTCCGGCGGCCACATCACCGCGGACACCGAGGGCATCACGGCCGCCGGGAACCGGCTCTTCGTCTCCTCCCAGGGCAGCAACGACTTCACGGTCTACGACCGCACCACCCACGCCTACCTGGGCCGGTTCGCCGTCACGAACGGCACCGCAGCCGACGACTGCGAGGACACCGACGGCATCGACGCCACCGCCGCCGACCTCGGCCCGGCCTTCCCGCAGGGCGTCTTCGTCTGCCAGGACGGCTCCAACGGCTCTCCCGGCACGAGCGGCAACCAGAACTTCAAGTTCGTCCCGCTGCAACGCATCACGGCGAACTTCGGCTGACCGCCCCGGGGGGGGGGGGCCCCCGCGGCGGGCCCCCCCCCCCCCCCCCCCCCCCCCCCCCCCCCCCCCCCCCCCCCCCCCCCCC
>NZ_JBHXTC010000028.1:27484-91566 GCF_042677605.1 Streptomyces sp. NPDC127106
GCTCCGCTCTCCTCAACCACGACATTTCTCCAGCCGCCTCCCCCCCCCCCCGGCGCCCCGCCGGGCGCCCCCCCCCGCGCCCCCGCGCCCCCCCCCCCCCCCCACGCCCCCGTACCCGTACCCGTACCCGTACCCGTCACCCGCACCGGCACCGGCACCGGGCGGCTCAGACCAGTTCGGGCTGTGCTTCGCGTCGCGGTTCCGGCAGCCGCACCGGCTCGGGCTGCCGGTCCCACCGCCGGGTGGCCCGGACGTAGCCGTAGGCCACCGAGGCCATCGCCAGCACGATCAGCGGCCCGAACACCCACGGGTGTCCGGCCATCTCCACCGACAGGTAGCGGTACGAGGCCAGGAGCGCGGCGAAGACCGCGGTGCCGTAGCAGACCAGCCGGATCCCCTGCCGGTCCCAGCCCCGGTCGACCGAGCGCATCGCCGCGTCGATCGTGAGCGTGAACACCACGCCGGCGACGATGTCCGCACCGTAGTGGTAGCCGAAGCCCAGGGTCGCGCCGAGCGTGGTGATCAGCCAGAACGTGCCCAGGAAGCGCAGGGCCCACGGGCCCTTGCGGGAGTGCAGGAAGATCGCGGTGGCCCACGCCGTGTGCAGGCTGGGCATGCAGTTGCGCGGGGTGACCTCGTCGAAGGGGATCGGCTGCGGGGTGCCGACCGGCGGCGGCGTGTTCGGCCACAGGTCGGCCAGTGCCCACTGGCCCCCGTCCGCCCCGTACGCGAAGATCGGCCCGACCACCGGGAAGACCATGTAGATGGCAGGTCCGAGCAGCCCGATGACCAGGAAGGTGCGGACCAGGTGGTGGCCGGGGAAGCGGCGCTCGACCGCCACGTTGCGCAGCTGGTACAGCGCGACGATCACCGCGGCCACCGCGAGCTGGACGTAGACCCAGTCAAGGACATGGGCGCCGACCGAGCCGGTGGCCTCGACGATCCGCCCCACCACCCATGAGGGGTTGCCCAACGCGTGGTCGGCGGTCGCCACGTACGGGTCGAGCACCATGGGGCGGGTCTTTGACGTGATCAGCAGCCAGGTGTAGCCGGTCTTCCGGCCGGCCACCAGCAGCAGGGCCAGTCCGACGCCCTGGAGCAGCAGGACGCGCTCCCGGCCGGTGCGGCGCGTCACGGCGATGACGGCACACCCCAGCGTCACCCACAACGCACCGTTGCCGAACATCATCTCGGCGCCGACCGCCCACCGCACGAGCCAGAAGACCAGGTCGATGCCGATGGCTGCGCCGACCGCGAGGAAGCGCTGCCGCCAGGTGAGCACCACCAGCATCAACGTCATACTGGCGTACAGCACCGTCCCCGACGCGGGAGCGAAGATCACCTCGCGCGCCTGGGCGGTGATCGGACCCGGCGTGCCGTAACCGCGCGCGGCGATCTCCAGCGCGACGAGGAATCCGAGGGCCACCGCGCTCACCGCGGCCCACAGCACCACCCGCGGCCGACGCCACGCGGCCGACTCGACTGCCCCGTCGATGCGCGCGAGGACGCGCGATACCGCAGATATCAATTCTTCAGCCGATGTTCATGATTCAACTTGGTCAGTGTTGACTCGAACATGCTAGCGGAGCGACCGGGATCCACTACCAGGTGATCCCTACCACGCCGAGGGGCCCCCGCAGGCCGACGGCCGCCGGTGGGGACGGCTCGGCGCACCCGGGTTGACGGCCGCCTCGGCCGCGGCGGGACGGATGGCGACGGAGCCGACCGGGCGTCATCGGCGATGGCGCAGACGGCACCAGAGCGGCAGGCCGAACCAGAGCCAGACCACTCCACCGAGGATCACGGACGTCAGCACCGCGGAGCCGCCCACGCCCAGCACCATGGCCACCACCAGGAGGAGCGAGCTGCTCATGGCCACCATGAGCAGCACCAGGCCGGCGATGGCCAGCCTGTGGGAGACCGTGACCAGTTGGGTCCGCATTCCACAGCGGAACACCACCCGGTGGAACGGTGCCGGCGCGGTGAGGAACGCGGCGGCGCCGAAGGTGACCAGCAGGGTCACCACGTACTGGCCGGCCTGCACGTCCGTGAGCGCGTCGAAGCGCGGGCTGAAGGCGAACGTCATGAGGAAGCCCAGCAGGATCTGCACCCCCGTCTGGGCGACACGGACTTCCTGTAAGAGCTCGGCGTACGCATCGCCCGGATCCGGTTCGGTCCGCGCATCGGAGTCGGGGGCAGCCGGCGGCGCGGGCGGGCGGTGCCGCTCGGGAACCGGCCGGAGGGTCGGCCTCTTGGCGGTCAGGGCCATGGCGGTACCTCTTCCAGTGGGGGTGGTCCGGCGGGCATCCGCGTCGAGGCAGCGCCGCGCCCGTCGCACGGGCTTCCCGCCGAACCCCTGATGAAGTTCCGGTGAACGGGTAAACGACACCCCCGCCCGCCCGGTTCACCCGACTCCTGACGGACCACACACCTCGTCACTTCGCGCCCCTGCCCACCGCACAGGAGGGGAAGCTAACCGGATAGATCATCCAGATAGCTGCTACGATCCGACAAACGGATGAGCTATCCGATTCGAGAGAGGGTGGGTGAGCCATGAAAAGGACGGCAGTGGTCACGGCTGGAACGGGCGGCATCGGCTTGGAGACTGCGCTGGGACTGGCGGCTGCCGGGTTCTCGGTCACCGTGGTCGGGCGCGACGCCGACCGGGGTGCCCGGGCAGTCGAGCGGATCAACGCAGCGAGCCCGGCGCCTGCCGCCCGGTTCCTCGCCGCCGACCTCGCCTCGCTCGACGAGGTGCGCGCGCTGGCCGACCGGATCGCGGCCGACCGTGCCGCCGCGGGCGCACCGCTGACCGTGCTGGTCAACAACGTCGGGGCGATGTTCGCGGAGCGACAGGACCTGGGCGGCGTCGAGGCGTCGTTCGCCGTCAACCACCTCTCGCCCTATCTGCTGACCGAACTCCTCCTGCCCACCCTGACGGCCGGCGCGCCGAGCAGGATCGTGAACGTGACCTCGGGTGCGGTCGCGCTCGCCAAGCGGACGTTCAACGCCGTTGAGCCGCCCGGCGGCTACTACGGCTTCCACTGGTACGGTCGCGCCAAGCTCGCCAACCTCGTCTACACGCTCGACCTGGCCGAGCGGCTCGACGGCACGGGCGTATCGGTCTTCGCCGCCGACCCCGGTGGCGCCGCGACCGCCATGACCGACGGAACCCTGACCGACCCGAAGATCGTCTCGCCCGCCCTGCGGTTGCTGTGGCCGCTGGTGCGCCGAAAGTTCGAACGCTCGACTTCGGGTCCGGCCTCCGTGGCGGCCAGGCCTTCGATCGTCGCGGCCACCGATGACGCCCTGACGGGCCGGACCGGCATCGTCATCGGCGCACGGGCCCGTCCGGTGAGGCCGTTCAGCGCCGCGACCGACCCGCGCGCCGTCGAGGCGGTGCGCCGACTCAGCGAGCAGTACGCGCCCCTCGTGGCGGGCTGAGCGGGCGGGCTGACCCGGCGGGCGGCGGCGGCACGGGCGGCGGCGGGATCACCGGATGGGGCATCCGATTAGCATGTCCCCATGACGACGACGCCCCTGCGCAAGGACGCGGCCCGCAACTGGGACCGGATCGTCGCCGTCGCCCGCTCGCTCGTCGACCAGGGCATACCGTTGCAGCTCAACGACGTCGCCCGGCGCGCCGAACTCGGTGTCGGCACCGTCTACCGCCACTTCGCCACGACCGAGGCACTGCTGGAGACCGTCGCCACCCCGTGCCTGGAAGCCCTGGTCGCCCACGGTGAGCAGGCGCTGGCCGACACCGACCCCGGGCGCGCGCTGGAGGCCTTCCTGACCCGCACGGTCGAGGCGCAGGTCACCGACGCCTCACTGGCACCGGTCACCGCCGCCCCCGCAGACGCCCTGCCGCACACCACCGAACTCAAGAAGTCCCTGTGGTCGACCGGCAGCGCACTCCTCGACCGGGCCCGCACGGCCGGGGTCGTACGCACCGACGTGGCCTCCGCCGACCTGGTTCCCCTCATGTGCGGCATCGCCTACGCCGTGGACGTCCACAGCGGCGGTTCCACCGACCGGATCGACACCGCGCACCGCTACCTGGCCACACTGCTCGGGGGTCTGCGCGCCGCGCCACCGCGGCCGTGAGGCTCCTCCCGGAGCACCGGCACCGGACCTCGGTGCGACCCGTGGGGGCAGGTGCGGCCAGCACCGGCACGGTCAGGAGATGAGCGAGCGGCCCGTGGGCGCCAGGCGCAGGGTCCGGGGGGCGGCCGTCTGCTCCCGCTCGATGCCGGACAGGACTTCGTCCCGTGCGACGGGGTGTGCACGTACGGCGGTGAAGTGCCGGCGGTGAGCACCTGGACGCTCCGGGCTGGTACCGGGAGCCCGAGCAGACGCCGCAGCTGCCGCTGTTCGTCGACGCGGTGCTCACGCAGCGGGTCGTGGACGCGCGCTACCGTCGCTGACGCGCGCCGCAGGAGGTGTCCCGCCGTCTCCGCCCCTACGGCCTGGTGCTCAAGTCCGGCGTCTGGTACGTCGTAGCCGCTACGGAGAGCGGGACGGCGACCTACCGCGTCGCCCAGGTCCTCGACGCGGTGCTGAGCGAGGAACGGTTCGACCGGCCGCGGGTCTTCGAACTGGGCGCGTACTGGGCCGCCCACCTGGCGGACTTCCAGGCACGCCGCTACACGGGCACGGCCACCATCCACCTGTCCCGGCGAGGACGCCGACGCCTGCCCGACAACGTGGCGCCGGAGGTGGTGCGGGGCGTCGACGCCACCGCGACGGCCGTCGGCGCGGACGGATGGGTGGAGGCGGTTGTTCCGATCGAGAGCACCGCGCACGCATGCGTGAACTGCTGCGGCTCGGCGCGGACGTGGAGGTCGTCGCGCCGGCCGAACTACGCCGGGCCATGGCCGACACGATCGGCGCACTCGCCCGGGCCTACGGGCTCACCGGCCCCGTCTGACCTCTGGGTCGGCTCCCCGCGACGGGCGCGTCGAAAGGCTCCGGGTGGTCTTCCCCCCGGCCGGCCCCGTAGCAGGATCCGGGGCCTGCGCCGTCCCGTGCATGCTCACGGCCGGGCGAGGATCCTCGACAGGCCGTACGCGAAGCGCTCGTCGAAGGAGTCCGCGCCGACGTGGGCGAGCGCCCGGTGGAGGGCGGGGTGCGCCGTCGCGGAGACCGCTGCTGGCAGCCGTCCTTCCAGGGGTTGGTGTGCGGCGGCCTGTTCCTCCTGGGCCAGTCCGAGAGTGAAGTAGACGAGCGTCCACGCCGTCCAGGCTGCCTCGCGCTCGTCCAGGCCGCCGTCCAGCAGGCCACTGACGAGGGCGTTCGCGAAGCGGAGGGTGTGCGGCTCGGGGGCATTGGTGCCGACGACGAGGGCAGCTCCGTCACGGTGGGCGAGCAGCGCGCCGCGATAGCGGCGGGCCAGTTCACGGACCCGCTCGTCCCAGGAGTCGGGCAACCCGCCGAGCGGGATCTCGCCGATGAGGGCGTCGGCCATCAGCTCCAGCATCCGCGCCTTGGTTTTGACGTGCCAGAGCACGGTGTTCATCCGCACGCCGAGGCGGTCGGCGACGGCCCGTGTGGACAGCGCCTCCAGCCCCTTCTCCTCCAGCACGTCCAGCGCCGCCCGGATCACCGTGTCGGCGTCCAGGCGTGCGCCCTGCCCCTCACCCGCTTGCTTCTTGGTCATTGACCTAGTTTACTCAGCGCCAAGCATTGGTCAGTGACCAAGAAAGTAGTGAGGGGACGTCATGGAACAACTCGTCGTCATCGCCGGGGGCGGCCCGGTCGGCCTGTGGCTCGCAAGCGAACTGCGGCGCGGCGGTGTGGACGCCACCGTGCTCGAACAGCGCCAGGAGATCGATCGGCGCTCCAAGGCGCTCACCATCCACCCGCGCACCATCGAGGTGCTCGCCTCGCGCGGCACACACGGCCCGTTCCTCGACGAGGGCCTGCGCATCCCGGGGGGCCACTTCGCCATGCTCGCCGAGCGCCTCGACTTCCGGGGGCTCGCCACCCCCTTCCCCTACACCCTCGCCCTGCCGCAGGCCCGGACCGAGGAACTCCTGGAAGACCACGCACGCGCGCTCGGGGCCCGGCTCCTCCGTGGTCACCGCGTCACCGGGTTCACCGAGCACACGGAGTCGATCACCGTACGGGCGCAGGGGCCTGACGGCCCGTACGAACTGCCGGCCGCCTACCTCGTCGGCTGCGACGGCGTCCGCAGCACCGTCCGCACCACCGCCGGCATCGACTTCCCCGGTACCCCCTCCACCGTCTACGGCTGGCTCGGGGACGTCCTCCTCGACAGCCCGCCACGGGCGGGCTTCAGCACCTTCGGCCCCCGCGGCGGACTGATGGTCGCACCGATGCCCGACGGGCTGTACCGGGTCGTCGGCGTCAGCCCCGACAGCCTCACTGCAACCCGGCCGGCAGAGCTCACCCTCGCCGAACTGCGCGACAAGACGATCGCCATCGCCGGAGAGGACTTCGGCATGCGGGACCCCCGGTGGCTCTCCCGCTTCGGCAACGCCACCCGCCTGGCCGACCGCTACCGCCGCGGGCGCGTCCTCCTCGCCGGAGACGCCGCCCACCAGCACTTCCCCGCCGGCGGAGTCGGCATGAACGTCGGCATCCAGGACGCACACAACCTCGGCTGGAAACTCGCCGCCACCCTGACCGGACGTGCGCCCGACGGCCTGCTCGACACCTACCACGACGAACGCCACCCCGTCGGGGCCCGACTCGCCGAGCACAGTCGCGCCCAGACCGCACTGATGTCCTCCTTCACACCCGAGAACCTCGCCCTGCGCACCCTGCTCGGCGACGTGATCGTCCGACGCCCCGCGGTCAACGAGGATCTGTCCGAACGCCTCACCGCGCTCGCCGTCCGCTACCCTGCGACCGTCCCGGACGCGCACCCCCTCACCGGCACCCGCGCCCCCGACCTGGCCTTCGCCGGCTCCGACGCCGGCCTGTTCGCCCTTCTGCGGGCCGATGCTCACCTCCTGCTCCTGCTGTCCGGCGGCGACCGACCGTCCACACCGGATCGGCCCGGGCTCGTCGTACGCACCGGCGCCCTCCACCGCCCGCCCGCCGCCTGGGCGGACGTACGCGCCGCCCTGATCCGCCCCGACGGGCACGTCGCCTGGATCGGCACCGAGGGGAACGACGCGGACCTCGCTGCCGCCGCACAGGAGGCACTCGCCGCAGCCACACCGTGAAGGCGGACGGGCTCGCCCTGAGCGCGCAGCGGAAGACGCCGGCCGACAGGCCCGGTGTGGAACGATCAGATGTGTCGTCGCCGGGTGCACGTGACCGCTCCTAGAACCAGCTGCCCACGGCCGCGGCGACGGGGTCGGCCCCCGGCTCGCGCAGGGCGTAGAGCGTCTTCGCACCGACCCACAGGAGGGTCCTGCCGTAGGGGAGGTCGGGGTGGCGGTCGACCATCGTGTGGAAGAACTCGGTCGCGGAGGAGCACTGCTCCAGCGACGCCTCGGCGTCGTCGAGGTACCGACGGGTCCCGGCGATGACGCGGGTGGCGTCGTCGTCGAGGTCCTCGTTCTTGTGGCCGGCGACGACGTACCGGGGTGCGAGCGCCTCGACGGTGCTGATGGCCTGGCGCCAGGCGTCCAGGCCGCCCCCGGCCGACTCGCCGAGGTACATGTGGGCGCCGTTGTAGAGCGCGTCGCCGGCGACCACGAGACCGAGGTCGGGGACGTGCACGACGCTGGTCTGCTCGGTGTCGGTGTGGCCCACCTCGACGAGGTGCAGGGCGTGCCCTTCGAGGGTGAGGGTGTTGTCGGGGACGGTGACGGCGGTGACCGGGGCGTCGGGGATCTGCCCGGGCCAGAGCTTGTCCCAGGCGAACGGCCGGGCTTCCACGTTGCCGTGCATGACGGCGATGGTGCCGGCGGTGGCGATGACGTTCTTCCCGCTGTCGGCCACCCATGCGGCGACCTCCTCGATCTGGCCGTCGGTGCTGCCCCTTCTGGCGGGCTGGAGCGGTGCGATGCGGGAGGACGGGCTCGGGCCGTCACGGGGCCGTCACCGGGCCTTCGTGGGTGGGTGCCCAGGCGGTGATCGATGCGGCTACTGCGGGTCGGCGAGGAACGCTTCGACGTCGGCGGCGAACTCGGCGTGGTGCTGGAACAGGAAGCCGTGGGCCGCGTCGGGGTAGATCTTCAGCCGTGCCTGCGGGATCAGACCGGCGAGCAGGTGGGTGTAGTGGGGCAGGATCATCGGGTCGCTGTCGCCATTGGCCACGAACACGGGCAGTTCGAGGCAACCGAGCCGTTGGAGCAGGCCGTGGTCGGGGATGCCCCAGGCGCAGACCGCGTCGTACTGCGCCTCCCGGGTCGCCCAGGACGTCGGCACGTCCCGGTCCTCGGTCCTGGCGAACATCCGCTGCAAGGACTGTTCCCCAGCCTTCCGGCTCGCCGGTGAGGGGGTGTAGAAGACGTCGAGCACTTCCTCGGCGCCGCTGTCGGGGGCGCCGATGGCGCCGATGACCTCCGGTGCCCAGCCGTGCATCCCGGCCGCGCCCTGCGGCGCTGACGAGGCCAGCACCAGGCGCCTGACGACGTTCGGCCTGGTCAGGGCGATCTGCTGGGCGACGAAGCTACCGAGGGAGAACCCCAGGACGTCGACCTGCTCCAGGCCCGTCGCGGCCAGGAAGGCGAGGGCGTCGTGGGCCATCTGCTCCACGGTGTGCGGTGTACTACCGCCGGAGCCGCCGACCCCGGTGTTGTCGAAGGCGATCACACGCCTGGTCGAGGCGAGCGCGTCGACGAGTGCGGGATCCCAGTTGTCCAGGTTCCCGCGGAAGTGCTGGAGCAGGACCAGCGGGACGCCTGTATGACTCCCTCCTGTGTCCCGGTAGGCGTAGGCGATGCCGTTCGCGGCGGTGACCGTCTTGTTCGGCAGGGTGGCGTACGAGTTCTGCTGCCCGCTCCTGGCGCTGCTCTCGGTGGTGCCGGTAGCCATGTGCACGCTCCGATGGGGTGTCCTGCGACCACTGGTCCGGAGGGCTCGGTGACGCTGACCCGAGGCCACCTCCCATGTCCGTCTCGGAGGCGCGGGGGACACCGTCACACTCGGCAGGCCTCCGGTCCCTCACCTAAACATGTGAGGGAGCCTCCGGTGGTCAGGCCGCACCGGTGGCCGGCCGATAGAGGACCCACGAGCATGCACATCGGTTCGGCCGAGCCGTGGACCGCAGTCCGCGCCGCGGACGGCCACGGCTCCGGTCGAGTGGTGCTGGTCAGCGGAGCAGCGGTCCAGTAGACGATGCCCCGGGACGTGATCTGGTGGCACAGAGGGCGGGCAGGACAGCGCGCGGCCGCGACCGGACCTCCGCCCCGGTCGCGGTCGCGCCGCTTTGGAGGTCAGCCACTTCTGGCGGTCAGTAGCCGCCGGAGGAGGTTGCCGGGGCCCCGAGGGTGAAGGTGGCCGGAGCGGCGCAGCAGCCGCCACCGCTGTTCTCCCCGGCGGCCTCGGGCTGGTCGAAGAGGCCCGCGCCGCCGCAGACACCGGTCTCCGGCAGGGTGAGTTCGACGCGTTCGGCGGCCTCGCGGTCGCCGGCGAGGGCGGCGGCGATCGAGCGCACCTGCTCGTAGCCGGTCATGGCCAGGAAGGTCGGGGCACGGCCGTAGGACTTCATGCCGACCAGGTAGACGTCCTGCTCCGGGTGGGAGAGCTCGTTCACGCCGTGCGGGTAGACGGTGCCGCAGGAGTGCTGGTTCGGGTCGATCAGGGGTGCCAGCCCGACCGGAGCCTGGAGGCGCTCGTCCAGGTCCAGGCGCAGCTCGGCCAGGAACGACAGGTCGGGGCGGAAGCCGGTCAGGACGATGACCTCGTCGACCGGGTCGAGGCGGCGGCCGTCCTCGGCGACGAGGACCAGCTGCTCGCCGTCCCGTTCGACGGCGGTGGTGCGGAAGCCGGTGACCGCGTCGGCGTACCCGTGGTCGACGGCGGCCTTGGCGGCCAGGCCCAGGGCGCCGCGGGCGGGCAGCTGGTCGGCTTCGCCGCCGCCGAAGGTGGAGCCGGAGATGCCGCGGCGCAGGATCCAGGTGGTGTGGGTGCCGTCGGTCTCCTCGGCCAGGTCGGCCAGGTACGCGAGTGCGGTGAAGGCGGAGGCGCCGGAGCCGATCACGGCGGTGCGCTTGCCGGCGTAACGGGCCCGGATCGCCGGGTCCTCGAGGTCCGGCACGCGGTAGGAGATCCGGTCGGCTGCGGTGCGCTCGCCGAGCGCGGGCAGGCCGTCGCCGCCGATGGGGCTGGGGGTCGACCAGGTGCCCGAGGCATCGATCACGGCGCGCGCGGTGAGCCGCTGCTCCGTTCCGTCAGCGTGCGCGACGTGGACGGTGAAGGCCTGCTGCTCGCGGTCGGCGTCCACGACCCGGTCGCGGCCCTGGCGGGAGACTCCGGTCACCCGGGCGCCGAGGCGGACGCGGTCGCCGAGTACGGCTGCCAGCGGCTGGAGGTACTGCTCGGCCCAGTCACCGCCGGTCGGGTAGCCGCCGGGCTCCGGCTTGACCCAGCCGGTGGGGGCGAGGAGCTTCTCGGCGGCCGGGTCGACGACCTCGCCCCACGCGGAGAACAACCGTACGTGGCTCCACTCGCGCACGGCACTGCCGGCGGCCGGGCCGGCCTCCAGGACCAGGGGTTCCAGGCCCCGATCGACGAGGTGGGCTGCGGCGGCCAGGCCGGAGGGGCCCGCTCCGATGACGACGACGGGCAGGTCGGTGGTGGCGGGCGCGTTCATGGTCGACTCCTCGATATTTCGATACCTGTCGATGGCTTGCCCTGCCAGCATGGCGCTTGTTTCGATAGACGTCAACATAGACATTCATCGAAGCAGCATCTCCCCCTGGCGGTGCGCAGCCCTCGGCGGCGGCCTGGACGACCACGGGCCGCCCACTGCACCACGGCGGCATCTCCCTCACGCATGACCGGCTTGCCTCTGTGGGGCCTGGAGGGACACTGGCCGCACTAGTTCGACGTATGTCAACATAGATGCATGTCTAACGTGAGCACGCTGCCCCTGCTGGAGCCTGAAGCCGTTGCGCCGTGCTGCCCGCCGCTGACCGAGCGCCCGCTCACGGCAGAGGAGGCGGAGCGCACGGCGAGGATGTTCAA
This sequence comes from Streptomyces sp. NPDC127106, assembly GCF_042677605.1. Lineage (NCBI taxonomy): Bacteria > Bacillati > Actinomycetota > Actinomycetes > Kitasatosporales > Streptomycetaceae > Streptomyces > Streptomyces sp. NPDC127106. The sequence goes on from NZ_JBHXTC010000028.1 coordinate 38,594, forward strand.
GGCCCTGGGCGACCCGGTGCGTCTGCGCCTCTTCTCCGCCGTCGCCTCCCACGAGGGCGGGGAGGCCTGCGTCTGTGACATCTCGGACGTCGGCGTGTCCCAGCCGACCGTCTCCCATCACCTGAAGAAGCTCAAGGAAGCCGGGCTGCTGTCCTCCGAGCGGCGCGGGACGTGGGTCTACTACCGGGTCGAGCCGTCCGTGGTCGCGGCCATGGGCGCGCTGCTGGCCGGCGCGGGGAAAGCAGCTTGACCTCGGCTTCCTTCAGGCGTCGTCCCGGAGGAGCGGACCGAGGGGCTGCTCGCCGAGTCCTACGGCGCGGGTCCGGCTGACGGTCTCCCCGAGGAATTCCGGGTGTGCCCGCTGCCCTTGTTCGGCGGACGGAAGGCCGGTGACCGTGGCGTCCTGGCCGAGCATCGCGGAGATGCCGAGGGCGTCGATCGCGCACATGGACCAGACCTGGACGCCGCCGGCCAGCCGCACACGGTGGGGTAGGCCGCAGCGAGCCGGCCAGCCGCGTCTGCGTCCACCCTCAGGAAGTTTTCGCGATCCGGCTCGGCCAGCGCGTCGGCCGCCGGGCCGAGATCGTGCAGCGCATGGCAGAGCTGAGGCAGGCGGGGGCCGCTGTGCGGGAGCTCGCGGGGCGGGCGGCCGCCGCAGACCCCCGGTCCTGCTCGGCCGGGGACGTCTGCCCGATCCTCACCCGGTCGTGACCACGGCCCGCGCCGGGACGAGCCGGGGAACGAGCCGCACGTAGGCGACCATGCCGAGGACCTCGACGAGGGTCTGGGCGACCACGACCACCGCGGCGACCGCGAGGTCGTCCGGCAGGGCCAGGGCCAGGGGCAGGACGACGAGGGAGTTGCGGGTGGCTCCGGTGAAGATCACCGCCCGTGACGCGGCGGCGTCCAGGCGGAACAGGCGGGCGACCGCACGACCCGCGCATGCCATCACGACCAGGAACGCGGCGTAGCAGGGGACGACGGCCGCGACGTCGCCGAGACTGCCACCCAGCTCGGGGACCTGCGAGGCCACGACCGTGACCAACGTGGCGGCCATCAGCGGCACCATCGTCGTAGTGGCTGCCCGGGACACCGTCCGCCCGGCCGGGCGTCGGGCCGCCCACGCCTGTAGGGCCCAGGCCAGGGCCAGCGGGATGACGATCAGGGTGAAGAAGGCCTCCAGGAACGGGCCGGCGTCGACGACGTGCCCCAGGCCGGAGCCCATGAAGAGGTACAGGAAGACGGGAAGCAGCAGCATCTGCGCGATCAGCAACAGGGGCGTGGCTGCGAGCAGGCGGCGGCTGTCGGCACCGGCGAGGCCGCTGAAGACGATGACGTAGTCCACGCACGGGCACAGCAACACCAGCAGGACACCCAGTCGCACCGCCTGGTCGGCGGGCAGGAACGCGAACATCGCGGCCACGACGAGCGGTACGACGACGAAGTTGACCACCAGCGCGGCCCCCATGAACCTTCCGTCGCGCAGCGAATGCAGCAGGTCGCCCGCGGGGACCTGGAGGAAGGTGACGAACAGCAGAGCCCCCAGCACCGGGTTGATCGCGTACTCCAGGCCGGGCCCGGCGGCCGGAGCGGCCCAGCCCAGCAGCGCGCCCGAGGCCAGGGCGGCCAGGTAGATCGCGATCTGGTGGTCCTCCATGCGCTGGACCAGCCCGCCCTGTGCTGTGGACATGTTCCGCAGTCCTTCTGTTCGTACGCCGTGGCCGGCTCCCGGTCCGGGCCGGCGTCAACGGGGGAAGCCGGCTCCGGACCCATTCTCTCGGCGCGTGGGAAGGCCCAGGTCCACGTGGCCGCTCTGATCACTGCGGCAGGGCCGCGGCCTTGCGCCGGCGCAGCCGCAGCCGCAGCCGCGGGAGCGCTCAGTGCCGGTCATGAGGTACCTCCCGGGAACAGGTCGGCCAGCAGCCCGGCGGCGGCATCGGGTGCCCGCACCGTCAGCGTCAGCCGGTCCCGGCGCCAGGCGGAGGTCGAAGTCGAAGAAGGAGCAGCAGCCCTGCTCGGCCACTGCCAGACGCGCCAGTTCACCGGCCAGGTCGGGGCTCGCGCCGAACGTCAGCCGCAGCCCTTCCGGGATCTCGGTGGCCGGCGCGGTCGCCGGCTCGGTCGCCGGCTCGGTCGCCGGCTCGGTACGCGGGGGCGAGAGGTCGACGGGCATGGGCCCGCCCCCGGCACTCCCCTCCCGTGTGGTGCAGCCGCATTCGGGGCCGCAGGCACCGTCCGGCGCGGCCCGGAGAGGTGCTCGTGGACGTCGGTGAGGCGTGCGGAGAAGGCGGCCAGCTCGGCCACCCCGCCGGTCGGCGTCGGCGATCCGGTCCGCGACCAGGGGCAGCATCCGCGCCCTCACCTCCGCGCACGCACCTTGGTCACGTACCTCGAGGAGCTCCCGGATGTCCTCCAGCGTCAGCCCCATCAGCGTAAACCTTCGACCCGAATCGAAGGTCAAGCCCGCAGCAGCTCCGCGATCTCACGGGCCGCCTCACGGGCGGGGCGACCGACACCGATGAGGGTGGCCGAGGCCGGGCCGGTCCAGTCGCCGTAGCCGAGGAGGTGGAGCCGCGGCTCGTCGACGGCGCGCGTGCCGAGGGTGGTGATGTGGCCGCGGGTGCCGCGCAGGCGGAGGGAGGCGAAGTGGGCGAGGGCGGGACGGAAGCCGGTGCACCAGATGACCACGTCGGCTTCGGTCTGCGAACCGTCGGACCATTCGACGCCGGTCGCCGTCAGGCGCGCGAACATCGGCTCCGCGGTCAGACGTCCGGCGTCGCGGGCGGCCCGTACGGGCGGGACGGCGACGATGTCGCCGAGCGAGGCGACTCCGCCGGTGTCCGTGCGGCCGTCGTCGAGGGCGCGGCGCCGGGCGGTGGCGTGGTCGAACAGGGCACGGCCGTCGATGTCGTCGGCGAGGTACCGCGGCAGGCGCTGGGTGGCCCAGGTCAGGTGGACGTCCGCCCGGGCGAGGTCGGCGGCGATCTGTGCGCCGGAGTTGCCGCCGCCCACGACGATGACCCGCTGCCCCGTGAATGCGGCCGGGCTGCGGTACTGGACGGTGTGGAGCTGGCGGCCGGTGAAGTCTCGGCTGCCGGGGACCGCGGGCAGGAAGGGGCGGGTCCAGGTGCCCGTGGCGCTGATAACCGCCCGGGCCTGCCAGTCGCCGCAGTCGGTCTCGACGCGTAGGTGCGCGCCGTCGCGGTGAACCGCCTCGACCCACACCTCGCGACGTACGGGCAGCTCGTACCGCTTCTCGTAGTCGGCGAGGTACGAGACGACGTGCGCGGCGTCCGGGTAGGTCTCGCCGGGCTGGACCGGCATCAGCCGCCCGGGCAGGGACGAGTACTGCGCCGGGGAGAAGAGGCGAAGGGATTCCCAGGCGTGCTGCCAGGCGCCGCCGGGCGCGGCAGCCGCGTCGAGGATGACGTGCTCGATGCCCAGGCGGCGCAGGTGGTAGCCGGCGGCGAGCCCGGACTGGCCGCCGCCGATCACCACCACGTCGGTGCGCTGCGTCATGCCGCGGGCGGGTCCTGCTCGGTCCTGCCGCGCATGAAGATGACGGCCACCAGGGCCAGGCCGACCACGACACCGATCAGCTGCATGCCGATGAAGCCGGCCACCGAGCTGGGGGCGATGCCCGCGAAGGTGTCCGTGAACGCACGGCCGATGGTGACGGCCGGGTTCGCGAACGACGTGGACGAGGTGAACCAGTAGGCGGCGCCGATGTACGAGGCCACGGCGACCGGGGCGAAGCGGAGGCGACCCGTACGCGCCAGGCCGAAGATCAGCAGGATCAGGCCGGCCGTGGCCACGACCTCGCCGAGGAGCAGGTTGCCGGCGGAGCGGTCGTGAGTGGACCACTTCACCAGCGGCTCGCCGAACATCGCGTCCGCCAGGATCGCGCCCGCGATCGCACCGACGATCTGCGCGGGCACGTACACCGCCAGCTCACGGGCGTTCACGCCCGCGCCACCCCGCCGGGCGGTCCACCACTCGGCCAGCGTGACCGCCGGGTTGAAGTGCGCACCGGACACCGGGCCGAGCAGGGCGATCAGCACGCCGAGGCCGAACACCGTGGCGGTGGAGTTGGCCAGCAGCTGGAGCGCGACGTCCTGGGTCAGCTCGGTGGCCTGGATACCGGAGCCGACGACGACGGCCACCAGGGCGGCGGTGCCGACCAGCTCGGCGGCGGCCCGGGCGATCAGCGGGGTACGGGGCGGGGTCGCGCCGGGAGCGGGCTGGGGCGCGTCGGCGGCAGCTATCGGGGACTCCGCTGCGGGGGCGGTGCCGACGGGCTCGGTGGCGGTCAAGGCAGGTTCTCCTCGGGCAGGGTGAGGCTGGAAGCGGGCTAGGGGCAGGACCGCTTGTTGTTCGTTTCGGCGGTGGCCCGCGCGGTCTTGGCGAGGTCGGCGAACTGACCGGCGATGCCTTCGATGACTTCCGGGCGCAGACGGTAGTAGACGTACCGCCCGCATGGCTCCGTCTCCACGACCCCGGCCTCTCTCAGCACCTTCAGGTGGTTGGAGAGGTTGGTCTGCTTGGCACCGGTCTCTTCCACGAGGTGCGTGGTGCACAGCGTCTCGCGGGCGAGCAGGGTCACGATCTGAAGCCTGAGGGGGTCTGCCAGGACTCGGATCAGTTCAGTGTCGACTGACGTCATCATGGACTGATACTCTCACATCAGTGGTGGCTGACACCACCGGGAGCTGATCTTTTGTAGCTCCTTTTCCCCTTGAGTCGAGAGAGACGTCTGATGTCCGAGCAGTCCGGCAAGCCCTCTGTCCTGTTCGTTTGTGTCCACAACGCCGGCCGCTCCCAGATGGCCGCCGCCTGGCTGTCCCACCTGGCCGGCGACCGCGTCGAGGTCCGCTCCGCCGGCTCCGCCCCCGCCGACTCGGTCAACCCCGCCGCCGTCGAGGCCATGCTCGAGGTCGGCATCGACATGTCCGCCGAGACCCCGACGATCCTCACGGTCGACGCCGTCAAGGCCTCCGACGTGTGCATCACCATGGGCTGCGGCGACACCTGCCCCGTCTTTCCGGGCAAGCGCTACCTGGACTGGAAGCTCGAGGACCCGGCCGGCCAGGGCGTCGAGGCCGTCCGCCCCATCCGTGACGAGATCAAGAAGCTCGTCGAGGGCCTGATCGCGGAGATCGCCCCGGAACCGGCGGCGTGAGCGCGGCGGGGGGCATACGCAACATCATCGTCATCGGCTCCGGCCCCGCCGGGTACACCGCCGCGCTCTACACGGCGCGGGCGAACCTGGAGCCGCTTGTCCTTCGCCGCAGCCCGGAAGATCAAGACCGTACACATCGACAGCGGAGCCGGAGAACCAGTGGCTCCATCAGCCGAGACGGCATCGAAGGCCATCGGGGCCGCGCGGTTCGTCGGTACGGACGGCGACTTGACCCTGGCCTTCGACTACGGCGCCCCCAGCCCCGGGGCGTACCCGATCGTGCTCATCACGTACGAGATCGTCTGCAACAAGGGCAACAAGGCGGAGACGCTGGCGGCGCTGAAGTCCTTCCTCACGTATACCGCCGGCGATGACGGCCAGAAGATCCTTCCCGAGATCCACTACGCTCCGCTGCCGACCGGCGTGGCCGCCAAGGTCCGCGAGGTCGTTCCGACCCTGCGCTAGGTTCAGGCGGTTGCCGGATCGAGGATGTCGCGCAGGCGACGCAGGCCTTCCTCGTCCACGGAGTACCAGGCCCAGGTCCCCCGCCGTTCGCGGGTGAGCAGACCGGCCTCCGTCATCAGCTTGAGGTGGTGACTGACCGTCGGTTGCCGCAGGCCCAGGCATTCGGTCAGGTCGCACACACAGGCCTCGCCGGAGGGCGAGCGCTCGATCAGGCGCAATATTTGCAGGCGGGTGGGGTCGGCGATCGCCTTCAGCATGCCGGCCAGCCGTTCCGCCTCCGTGCGGTCGATCAGAAGGCAGGACAGCTTCGGGGAGCATGCCTCCGACTCCGAAGCGTCCGCCTCCGACTCGGATGCGCCTATCGCAGTGACGGCCATCTATTCACCATACGATCGAACGAATGATCCACCGTCGTCCAGGAGCCGCCCAGGCACCTATTCACCTACCGTTCACCTTCGCGTCCCGCCTCCCCGATACATAGACATCCGCCTATCATGGCTTGTGAGAGGCGCCACGTAGCCGTGGGCCCGGGTGAGGAGGTGCTGCGGTGGACGACTCGACTCCCCTGGGCCCGCTGGGTCGCCCCACACCTCCCTTGCGTGACACCGAGGCCGTCCTGGGTCGCATCACCGCACGGCTCGCCGCCCGGCACCGCCGGTGCTTCTCGCGCGAGACGGTGGCGGAGTACGTCGCCGACTGCGCGGACCTTCTGGGCTACCGGGCGCGATGGGAACGGCACGTTCCCGTACTCGTCGAGCGTTTCGCCGACCAGCGCCTGAGCGCCCTGGCCCGCGGCCTGGGGCTGTCGCCCAAGCCGGTGCCCGAGGTGCTGTTCGTGTGCACGGAGAATGCCGGCCGGTCACAGCTCGCGGCAGCCCTGATGCGGCATCTCGCAGGAGAGGCGATCCACGTCCTGACCGCCGGATCCGCACCGGCCCGCGCCATAGACCCGGTCGTACGGCAACTCCTGGCGGAACAGGGCCTGAAGACCGGTGAGGAGTTCCCCAAGCCGCTGACGAAGGAGATCATCACGGCGTCTGACGTCGTGGTGACGCTGGGCTGTGGTGATGCCTGCCCCGTACGACCGGGCCGCCGCTATCTGGACTGGGATCTTCCGGACCTGTCCGGGCTGGACATCGAGAGCGCCCGCTCCGTCAGGGACGCGCTGCGGCACCGGATCGAGCAGCTGGTGCGCGAGCTGCTGCCGGCCGGTGCGGCGCAGGCCTGACGGCCCGCGCCTTCCCGTTCTACGCAGGGCCGGCCCGCCCCGCGGTCCGGTCGGCCGCGCACTCCAGGCGATAGCCGACGCCGCGGATGGCGTCGATCGTGCAGCAACTTCCGCCCTCGTCCACGAGCTTGTGCCGGACCCGGCGCACGTGGACGGTCAGCGTGTTGCTGTCCAGATGGTCGGTGCCCCACAGCGCCCGGGTCAGCTCGCCACGGCTGACGACACGGTTGGGGTGCTGCATCAGGTAGCGCAGCAGCATGAACTCCCGTACCGGGAGTTGGAGAGACCGGCTGCGCACGGAGACGTGGAAGCCCGCAGGATCGAGTTCGATGTCGCCGATCGAGCTCGTCGAGGCCCTGACCGTGGCCCAGCAGGCCATCTCTTCGATCCGGTACGGGCGGGCGACGAAGGCAAGGGCTCCGGCCGCCAGGGCTGCCGTTGCCGGGCTGCGCTGGGCGCCGACCTGGGCCTGCTGAGGTGCGTCGGGGGTCACCCGTGGTTCTCCTTCATATCTGGCTACGGCGGCTGCGTTCCGGCCGCATCGGGACCGGTCAGCCGAAGCGGCCTGAGATGTAGTCCTCGGTGCGCTGGTCGGAGGGGTTGGAGAAGAGGCGCGACGTCTCGTCGTACTCGACCAGTCGACCGTGGCGCACACCCTTGTCGTCGATGTCCGCGGTGAAGAAAGCAGTGTGGTGCGAAACTCGGGCGGCCTGCTGCATGTTGTGGGTGACGACGATGATCGTGAACTCCTGGGCGAGGTGCTCCATGAGGTCCTCGATCTTCGCGGTGGCGATCGGGTCCAGGGACGAGCAGGGCTCGTCCATGAGGATCACCTCGGGCTCGACGGCGATGGTGCGGGCGATGCACAGCCGCTGCTGCTGACCACCGGACAGTGCCAGGGCCGAGGACTTCAGCTTGTCCTTCACCTCGTCCCACAGGGCGGCGTGCGTCAGCGTCTCCTCGACGAGGTCGTCGAGGTTGCCCTTGGCGCCGCCGACGCGCGGGCCGTACGCGATATTGTCGTAGATCGACTTCGGAAACGGGTTGGGCTTCTGGAAGACCATGCCGATGCGCCGGCGGACCTCTATGGGGTCGACGTCGCGGCCGTACAGGTCCTCGCCGTGATAGCGGATCTTGCCCGCGATCCGGGCGCCCTGGATGAGGTCGTTCATGCGATTGAAGCAGCGCAGCACGGTCGACTTGCCACAGCCCGAGGGGCCGATCATGGCGGTGATCTGACGGTGGCCGATGAGCATGTTGACGTCACGGACGGCCTCGTGGTCGCCGTAGAAGACGGACAGGCCTCCGACGTCGAAGACCGGGCTGTCGAGGGAGCCCGCCTCACGGTAGGTGACGCGCGGCGTCCTGGTGCCGCCGGAGCTGTCGGGCGGGGTGGTCATGGCGGTCTCCTGCGGGGCATCGGCTGCCGGTTCGATGGGGGCGGTCATGGCGGTCACCAGGTGCGGGAGTAGCGGTTGCGGAGCCAGATGGCGAACGAGTTCATGGCGAGCAGGATCACCAGGAGGATCACGATCGCGGCGGAGGCGAGGGCGACGAACTCGGCCCGGGACTGGCTGATCCAGTTGAAGATCTGGATCGGGAGCACGGTGAACTGGCTGTGCACGCCGGTCGGGTTGAAGGTGATGAAGGTCAGGCCGCCGAGCAGCAGCAGCGGGGCCGCCTCGCCGATGGCGCGGGACAGGGCGAGGATCGAGCCGGTGGCCATGCCGGGGACGGCGGCCGGCAGAACCTGGCGCCAGATGGTCTGCCACTGGGTGGCGCCCAGGGCAAGGGATGCCTGCCGAATGGACTGCGGTACGGCCCGGATCGCCTCCCGCGAGGAGATGATCACAACCGGCAGGACCAGGAGGGACAGGGTGAGGGAGGCCGTCAGGACGGTCTGGCCGAAGCCCAGGCCGCGGGAGATGACTCCGAGGCCGAGGATGCCGTAGACGATGGAGGGTACGGCGGCCAGGTTCTGGATGTTGATCTCGACTGCGCGGTTCCACCAGCGGTGCGGATCGGCGTACTCCTCCAGGTAGATGGCCGTGAGGACGCCGGTGGGCAGGCAGTAGAGGGCGGTGAAGCCGATCACCCACACCGTGCCCATGATCGCGGACTGGGCTCCGGCCTGGGTCGGGTCGATGATGTCCGGGAAGTTGCTCCACAGCCGGGAGTCGAGGCGCGGCCATCCCTCCACGACGACGTAGACGAGCAGCGACACCAGGAAGACGACGCCGACGGCGAGGGAGGCCCAGAGGCTGAGGTGGAAGAACCGCTCGCGCCACGGGGTGCCGCGGCCCTTGAGGCGGCGGGCCTCGGGGGCCGGGCCGGTGGCGGTGGGCTGGTCCATGACGCGGGGGCTCATTCGTACACCTCGCGGTACTTGCGCACCAAGCGGATGCTGAGCAGGTTCATCACCAGGGTCATCGCGAACAGCAGCGCGCCCACGGCGAAGATCGTCTGGTATCCGGTGGAGCCGGTGGGCAGGTCGCCGATGCCGGCGGCGGCGATGAACGCGGTCATCGTCTGCATGCCCTCGAGGGGGTTGAAGGACAGGTTGGGCTGTCCGCCCGCCGCGATCGCCACGATCATCGTCTCGCCGAGCGCGCGGGAGACGCCCAGGACGACGGCGGCGACGATCCCGGACAGGGCGGCGGGGAAGACGACGCGGGTGGAGACCTGCATTCGGGAGGATCCGAGCGCGAAGGCGCCGTCGCGCAGAGCGCGGGGCACGGCGTTCATGGCGTCCTCGGCCAGGGACGCGACGGTCGGGATGATCATGATGCCCATGACGAAGCCGGCGGAGAGCGCGTTGAAGATCTGCGGCCCGTTGCCCGTGGGCCAGATGTTCTGCAGTACGGGGGTCATCGCCTTGAGGGCGAAGAAGCCGTAGACGACGGTCGGGATGCCCGCGAGGACTTCCAGCACCGGCTTGAAGAAGCTGCGGACGCGGCGACTGGCGTACTCGCTGAGGCAGACGGCGGCCCCGAGGCCGAGCGGTACGGCGACCAGCAGCGCGATCACCGTGACCATCAGCGTGCCGGCGACCAGCGGCAGTACGCCGAAGTGCGGCGGGCTGAAGAGCGGGGCCCAGTCGGTGCCGGTGAGGAACTCGCCGAAGCCGACCTTGGAGAAGAACTGGCTGGCGGGCGGGATCAGGGCGACGACGATGCCGAGGGTGGTCAGCACCGAGACCAGGGAGGCGGCCACCAGGAGGACCTTGATGACCTTCTCGCCGTAGCGCGGCTGGGACCGCTTCAGGAAGCCGGGGCTTCCCGAATCGGCCCGCCGCCTCGTCGTCGGAGCGCTCATGACCCGTGCTGCGTCCGCAGCTTTTCGAGGGCGGTCTTGAGCTGTGCCTCCTGGGCCGCGTTCAGCGGCACGAAGAGGGACTTCTTGGCGATGTCGGCGTGGTTCGCCACGTAGAACTCGACGTACGCCTCGACGGGCTTCTTGTCCAGCGAGGCCGCGTTCGGGTAGATGAACAGCGGGCGGGAGAGCGGCTTGTACGTGCCGTCCTGGACCGTCTGGGTGGTCGGCTCGACGCAGCCGTTGCCGCCGTCGATCTTGACGAGCTTCAGCTTGTCCTTGTTCTCCTCGTAGTAGGACAGGCCGAAGTAGCCGAGGCCGCCCTTGGAGCCGGAGACGCCGCGGACGGTGACGTTGTCGTCCTCGCTCGGGTTGTAGTCCGTGCGGGAGGCCTTCTCCTTGCCGTTGATCTCCTTGGTGAAGTAGTCGAAGGTACCCGAGTCGGTGCCGGCACCGAAGAGTTCGAGCTTGGCATCAGGGAACTTGGGGTCGACCTGGTTCCAGTTGGTGACCTTGGAGCCCGGCTCCCAGATCTTCTTCAGCTGGGCGACGGTGAGGCACTGGACGAAGTCGTTGTCCTTGCTCACCACGACGGACAGGCCGTCGTTGGCGACCTGGAACTGCTCGAACTTGATGCCCTTCTTGTCGCAGGCGGCCTTCTCCTCGTCCTTGATCGCACGCGAGGCGTTGGAGATGTCCGTCTCACCGTTGCAGAACTTCTCGAATCCGCCACCGGTGCCGGATGTCCCGACGGTGACCCTGACCCCGGGGTTCTGGGTCTGGAAGAGCTGGGCCGCCGCGGTGGACAGCGGGGCCACGGTGCTGGAGCCGTCGACCTTGACCGTGCCGGACAGCTTCTCGCTCGTGCTGTTCGAGCCCGCGTCACCGCCCCCGCACGCGCTCACCGCCAGCATCACAGCCGCCGTCAGAGCCATCGGGAGCGAGGCCTGGCGCAGCGAAGTGGAAATGTTCACGACTTTCGACCCTCGCGTCTGCCAGCGCCCCGCGTCTGAAAGCCGGCGCGCTGAGCGCTCTTTTCGGACAGTTAGATCGAAGCTCGCCTATATGAACAGAGCGCGAAGAATTACCCCTCAACGCGTGAACTATAGGCAGGCATCTATATAGACAGATCATGATGCAAGCCTGAGCCCCTGCTCGCCGCCAGGGCCGTTGGCGCGTCGACCAATGCGAGCGCGGCGACATCACCCGGCCCCCTCTCCAGGCACCTCGAGGATGCAGCGCGGCAAGCCCGGGACCCGGAGTCGCGCGGACGCCGACCCGAGCCGGCAGGTCCGTGGGCAGCTGCACGTGCACGGTGACGGGGTGGTCGTCCCAGGTCGCCCGGTGCCCGGCCCCCTGGCCATCCACGAGGACCTCCACCACGGGGTGTGGCCCGCCTGGACGGTGGCGCTCACGGAGTGCCCCGCGTACTCGATGTGGAAGTGACGGCGTCGTCTCATCGGCACGGTGCCCACCGGTCCTCGGCTCAACCCCCACCCCAAGCGTAGCCACGCCGCCCCTCCCGGGCCTGCCACAGCACCGGCGACGGGCACAGACCGGTCTCGTGGCCCAGCGGAGCGAGCACGTTCTCAACCCTGGCGTGCCGCGGAGGGCCGACCGAAGGCCGGCGACCATGACGGGCGGCGATCCGACGTCTCCCCCTACCCCGCCCGCCACTTCGACCGGCCACCGGGCGGTCAGCCGGCGCGGGCTGGCTTCACCGCGCGGACGATCGCCGAGTACATGGCGTCGGCGACCGAGTGGGTCGAGGTGATCTCGATGTTGGTGAAGCCCGCGGCCTCCAGGCCCCGCCGGTATTCGGCGAACGACAACGCGCCGGCGATGCAGCCCACGTAGTCGCCGCGCTCGGCACGCTCGGACGATGACAGCTCATCATCGGCGACCACGTCCGAGATGCCGATCCGCCCGCCGGGAGCGAGGACCCGGTACATCTCCGCGAACACGGAGGGCTTGTCGACGGACAGGTTGATCACACAGTTGGAGATCACCACGTCGATCGTGCCGGCGGGCAGCGGGATCGCCTCGATCGCACCCTTCAGGAACTCGACGTTCTCGGCACCCGCCCTCCTGGCGTTCTCGAGCGCCAGGGCGAGCATCTCCTCGGTCATGTCGAGCCCGTAGACCTTACCGCCGGCTCCCACTCGGCGGGCGGACAGCAGAACGTCGATCCCGCCGCCCGAGCCGAGGTCCAGCACCCGCTCGCCTTCCCGCAGCTCCGCCACTGCGAGCGGATTGCCGCAGCCCAGCGAGGCCGCGACGGCCTCGGCCGGCAGCGACTCCCGTTCCGACTCACCATAGAGGCGCGATCCGAAGTTCTCTTCGATCTCGGCACCATGGGTCCCGCAGCACGCGCCGCCACCCTCGACCACCTGCAGCGCTGCCGCCGCGTAACCAGCACGGACCTTCTCACGCAGGTCGGACTCATGGCTCATGAGTGGACCTCCCGCCCGTTTCGACACCTATGGAAACAACAGTGGCCCTTGAATCGAAATCCGTCAACATAGACGTTCGCCTAAACAACGGCAGACTTCCGCGCAGAGCCAGATCATCGACTATCGTCGATTATCGATGAATGCCACCCCACAGCGGCATCCGGTGCTCACCGACGAAGATGCCCAGACCTACGCCGCCTGGTTCAAAGCTCTGGCGGACCCGATGCGGGTGAGGCTGCTCCACCTCCTCGCGACCGAACGCCGCTCCATGACGGTCGGGGAGATCACCTCGCGCCTCCCCATCGGGCAGTCCACGGTCTCCCACCACCTCAAAGTGCTGGCAGACGTTCGCTTCGTCCTGCCCGAGCGACAGGGGACCAGCAACCACTACACCCTCAACGAGGCCTGCACGGACTGCTTCCCGGCCGCCGTCCGAGCCATCATGGGGCAGACGTGATCATCACCGCCATGTCCGAGGCACACGCCCAGCAAGTCCTGGCGATCTACCAGGCAGGCATCGACGAAGGGAACGCCACCTTCGAGACCGAGGCTCCGTCCTGGTCCGCCTTCCACGCCTCCAGGCTTCCCCGCCACCGCCTCGTCGCCACGAGCGAGAACGACGGCGACCGGGTGCTCGGCTGGATCGCGGCCAGCCGGGTCTCCGACCGCTGCGCCTACGCGGGCGTCGTGGAACACTCCGTGTACGTTCACCCCGCCGCGCGAGGACAAGGCGTTGCCCGCAGACTCCTCACGGCCTTCATCCACTCGACCGAAGCAGCCGGCATCTGGACCGTCCAGTCCGGCGTCTTCCCCGAGAACACCGCCAGCCTCGCCCTCCACGACCGCGCCGGATTCCGCGTGATCGGAACGCGGGAACGCATCGGCCGCCATCACGGCCGGTGGCGCGACGTCCTCCTCCTCGAACGTCGCAGCGAGGTCATTTCCTAGCGACGCCCCGACGTCGCGCGCGAGGACCGGCGGACAGCAGCTCCGTTGTCGTGCTGCGAAACCCCGAGTCAGGGAGCGGAAGGCCGGCAAGGTCGCCAGAGGCTGCGCAAGTTGTTCAGCGGCGACAGGCTCGGCAGGTTGTGACAGGTAGGTCCACGACGTGACGGCGGCCGCGATCCACGGGAGCGCGCCGTCCCCCTCCGCCATGCCGCTTCGGGGCAGCCCCGCACGGTCAAGCCCGCGGGTCCCCAACCGGTCCCCAAAATGATCGAGGGGCCGTTTTGGAATGATCCAAAACGGCCCCTTGATCTGCGACTCTTTCGAGTCGGGACGACAGGATTTGAACCTGCGACCCCTTGACCCCCAGATCGATGGGTCGGAGTAGCCCCTCCACGCCGTGGAGGGGCTCTCGTACCTGAGGAACTTGGTGCTCTTCCGTGTACTCGCCGGGGCTCGGGCGTGCGCCATGGAACACCCCGACGCGTCGGCCGTGTCCGCTGTCCTACGAAGCAGGTCCCGCGCCGCCGGCCACGTGGAAGCCGAGGGCGCCCGATGCGGCGATGGAGAGCTCCACCAGCGCCGCCCGCTCCACGGAGGGTACGGCGAACGCGTGCGCGCCCGCGAATTCGACGAACTCCGCCGGAAGGTCGAGGTTGTAGCGCTCGACGTACGCGGAGAGGTCCACCCGCCACACGAAGCGCCCGTCGGTCAGCAGGGACGAGCCGCCAGGCACCCGGAAAGCGCCCCCGATCACGTCGGACGTCATCTCCATGATGTCGAAGATGGGATGCCCGTCATCGAGGTACTGCTTGACCTCGGCCTTCGGATAGGGCGCCCGGTGCCGCACCTTGTCGCCGATGGCCTCGCGGAAGACTTCGCCGTTCTCCGGATCCATTTCCCGGTAGAAGCCGATCATGTCCATCCGGTTCATCCTTCCAGCATGGGGAGGAACACCCTCCAGTAGCCGCCCTTGTCGATCTGTGGTGTTTGCCCGGGGCCGAGCGCCGGGTTGGTGCCGACGCGGTCCGTCGGCGCGCGCACCGTGGTTCCGAGTTCGTTCGCAATGCGCTGGGCGATCCAGGAACCGTCCGAGCCCGAGTGGCACACCATGAGCCGGAGAGGTCCGCCATTGTAGTGTGGATTGTTCGTCACGGCGTCCACCAGCTGACCGGCGTTGACGTGGCCGTTGGGCGTCTCCAGCCAGCCGTCCCGGCTGCCGTGCGCCACCACGTCGTGTTCGCCGGCGTTTGCCACGTTGTTGAAGTTGCGCACGCTCTGCCCGTCGGCGCCGACCAGCGTTCCCGTCGGCCCGTGGGTCACCGGATCGCCCGCGGGAATTCGGTTGTCCTCCATGTAGTCCATCCCGCCGTGGCAGGGGGACAGCCCCAGAGGGTCGCTCAGGCGGTGCGGATTGCCGACGTACGCGACAGGGTTGGGCGCCGGGGTGATGCCGAGCGGGTCGGGGGAGGCGTAGCGCCCTGACTCCGGGTCGTAGTAGCGGAACCGGTTGTAGTGCAGCCCCGTCTCGGGGTCGAAGTACTGCCCGGGGAAGCGGAACGGCGTGTAGGCGGTGCTCGACGCCGCCCACGCGGTGGAGCCCCACACGGTGCTGCGGGTGTGCCAGGCCAGCCGGCCAGCCTCGTCGACGAGTTCGCGGGGGGTGCCGATGAGGTCGGTGATGATCGAGAAGAACCGCTCGTCGACCGCCTTCTGAGGGGAGTCCGCCGTGAACCGGCGCTCAGTCTGGGTGAGGGGGCGCACCCCCTGGTGGTCCCAGGTCAGGGTGACGCGGTCACCGCGCGTCGCCACCGCCCTGCGGCACCACGCACGCACAACGCCGCGTACAAGAGGCGATCCTGACAACCCGTTCGCCGGGCTCGTCCTCTGCCGGCCCGACGGCCGACCGCTCGGACCACACATGGTCCTCGACCGGCTCCACCAGCTGTCCGAAGAGGCTGGCGTCCCACGGATCACCGTCCACGACCTGCGTCACCTGGCTGCCACGATCACGATCTCCGCCGGCGTGCCGCTCACTGTGGTGTCCAAGACGCTGCAGCACTCCACCCTGTCGACCACCGCGAACATCTACAGCCACCTCACCGGCAGGCAGCCCGCGAAGCCGTCGACACCATCGACCGCACCCTCACCGGAGCCCAGAACACCGGCCGCGAAACACGCCGCCCGGCAGGGCTGCGACCACCACGCGACCACCTGCAGCAGCTGCGCGGAGCCCTCCGCGGACTCCGCTCCCCCACGCCGCCGGCCTTCAGTGCCACGGCCAACCAGCCTCAGGCTGGACATGCGACCACATTGCGACCACCATGGCCCCGGACGCACCAAAGGCCGCCCTCTCATGGATAAGAGAACGGCCTCCGACCTGCTGAAAAGCATGGTCGGGACGACAGGATTTGAACCTGCGACCCCTTGACCCCCAGATCGTTAGGCAGGGGGACCAATCGGGACATAAACAGCCGTTCGAGGGCGTATTGCGTTCGCAGGTAGGCACTGCGTGCACCCATATCCATGGATGCCGGTCCCCAACTGGTCCCCAAGCTGAGGGTTTTCGCACGGCAACATCCTGCGCAGTCGGCCGCCTGCGCGAGGGCGACGGTCCGTGTGGTCCGCAAGCAAGTGAGCCCCGGAGCTCTCGGAACCAGCAGACGTCGATCTGGCTGGTCACCGGCGGCAGGTCCCTCGACGCCCTAACTGCAGGCAGCGTCGCCGCCATCGCGGGAGTCGAAGCGCCCCTTCTGACGGACGCGCTCGTCCTCGCGGCTGCGGCGGCCACCTCGTGGGCCTCTCCCGTCCGCGGCCTGGCCGTCGTGTCTACGCACAGCGATGATCAGAACGGGACACGCCCGACCTGCGCCCCGGTGGCCACCTGGGCGATGATGCCCAGCATGCCTGCAAGGGTGCCTGTGTACGCGTGGACCTGTTCTCGGGCTCGCGCCTCCATGCCTTCGGGGGCCACGAAGAAGCCGGGGGTAGTACCTGCGGGGTGCTGCTGGCTCCGAGCCGCCTCGTATTGCGCCCAGTCGATCCGGTGCACCCTGCGCGCTTCGAGGAGGTCCTGTTCGCGGACCTCCTCGGCGCCGAGCCGTGCCGTCAGCCGCTGAGCGGCCACCTTGAGCACGATGGAATCGGTCACCGTCAAGGGCATGTCCGGTCGGCCGATGCCGCGCTCCAGCAGGGGCACGCCGGCAGTACGCCATGGCGAGCACAGAGCCGTGAGCGCCGTGTGCAGTTTCTCCCAGTCCGGTTTACGGGTCCGCTCCCCCTCCTCGATGAGCAGTTGGACGGTGCGGCGCTGCTGGTACGTGGCGGAGGGGTGGGCGAACTGGTCCACGATGCGGCGGGCGTTCTCCTGCCGCCGGGCCCTGTTCGTCTTGCCGGTGGTCTGCGCGTACGTGCGAAGCGCTCTGCGCGCCTGCCCCACCGGGACGACGGTGTCATCGGTGAGCCAGACAAACAGCACCACCGGAATGAAGGTGTGGTGGGGAATCCGCTTGAGCGGGGACCGCTTGCGGGCTTGTAGCAGTTCGCTGAACAGCCGGCGCTGCACCGCGGGGAACACGCCGGGGTCTCGACCGTGCTGCGTGGATTTGTGGAACTCGGGTGCGGCCAGAAGGCCGACCTCCACCCAGTCAGTGATCATCCTGGCGGAGACCTGCTCGACACCAAGGGCTTCCGCATCGCGCACGAGATCGTCCGCTGTGCGCGGCTCCCACTCCTTGACGTGCGTTTCTTCCACGTTCTGGAAGTTACACCGAGACGGGGGCCGTTTCCGGGCTGGCTCTGTCTTTGCCCCGGCAGGGTGATGTGCGTCAGACAGGAGCCCTTGCGCAGCTAGTGACCTGGTTTTGAGGTCTTGGCTCGCCCCATGAGTCGTGTTCTGTTTCAGATCTTGGCTTTCGCCTGACGGGGCAGGTTTCGGTCCGGTGTCCTGACGGCATGGGTGATAACAGGCTGCCACCAGTGGTGCTGTCGGAAGCCGAGCGGCTGAGGTTGGAGAGCTGGGCCAGGCGGCGTTCAACAGCGCAGGGCCTGGCCCAGCGAGCGCAGATCGTGCTGGCGTGCGCACGAGGTTGGAACAACACCGTCGTGGCCGCGCGGCTGAACACAGAGCGCAAGACGGTGGCCAGATGGCGGACGAGGTTCCTGCGGGACCGACTGGACGGCCTGTCGGACGAGCCGCGGCCCGGAGTGCCGCGGACCATCACCGACGCCCAGGTGGAAGAGGTGGTGGTCCGCACCCTGGAACAGACACCCGCCGGCGGGACGCACTGGTCGAAGCGGGAGCTGGCCAAGGTCGTGGGGATTTCTCCGGCGAGCGTGCTGCGGATCTGGCACGCCTTCGGCCTGCAGCCCTGGCGGACCGAGACCTTCAAGATCTCACCGGACCCGCTGCTGATCGACAAGATCCGCGATGTCGTCGGCCTCTATCTCGCCCCGCCAGCGAACGCGGCGGTATTCGCGGTGGACGAGAAACCGCAGATCCAGGCCCTGGAACGGACCGCGCCGGTGCTGCCGATGCTGCCCGGAGTTCCCGAACGGCGGAGCTTCGACTACGTCCGCCACGGCACCGTCGACCTGTTCGCCGCCATGAACACCGCGACGGGCAAGGTCATCACGAAACTGTCCGCGCAGCACCGGGCCGTGGACTTCCGGGACTTCCTCGACGAGATCGACCGCCAGACCGACAAGGCTCTGGCGGTCCACGTCATCTGCGACAACCTCTCCGCCCACAAGGCACCGGTAGTGCGCAAGTGGCGACTCGCGCACCCCCGGTTCCAGCTCCACTTCACTCCCACGTACTCATCGTGGATCAACCAGGTCGAACGGTGGTTCGCCGAGCTGGAACGACGCTGCCTCGAACGCGGAGTGTTCTGCTCACTCGACGACCTCAAGGCCGCACTCGAGAACTGGATCAAGGTCTGGAACGACGAGGCCCGACCCTTCAAATGGACCAAGACCGCCGACCAGATCCTCGACCGCATCTGCCGCTACTGCGACAGGATCTCCAAACCAGGTCACTAGCCGGACGGTACCGAGCGCAACGGCAAGACGCCTTGGAGGATTCCATGACTCGACGCAAGCGGCACCGCGCACACCCCCGTCCGGCTCGAGCCGGACGGCGGCAGGAAGGCAACCTGGTGGACAGGGTGCTGGGCGCGTTCGTGACCGGTGTGGTGGCAGTGATCGTCAAGGAAGCAGCCAACCTTCTTCATCGCGGCTGAGGGAGCCGACAGGGCTGGACGCCGCGACGGCTGACTGGTTGGCCGAAGCGGCCTCACCCTTCTGCTTTGCTGGTCGAGCCGGCCGATGCCGCGCCGAGGAAGATCAACGCAGCCAACAGGACCATCGCGGTCTGGTGGCGCAGGGGAAGCGACTCCCACAGATCGTGCGCGATGGTGTTCCGGACGTTCGGCCCCGCAGCCGGTTCGACGAGCAGCAGCAGGAAGCTCCTCGCCCATGCACTTCCGGCCATATCCAGCCTATCGGCCAAGCAGCGCAGGAGCCCCCCAAGCAGGCCGGCGCCGCCGGTGGATTCACCCTTGGCCAGGTGGATCGGAGGCCCGCTATTTGGCAGGCTGCCAGAGACGTGGGCCCTGCTGCTATGGGAGACCCTCAGGGCGCTACAGCAGGTCGCCCAATCTGGGCCGTGAGATTGCGGCCTGGCGCGAGCGACGCACAGCTGGGGAGAGATAATGGCTCAGCCGACGGCAGCCGTGGTCGCGGTATCCGAGATGGCAGTGGTCCGGGCACTGGAACTGGCAGGCAACCGCCTGATGGCCCGGAACGGCCGGGGTGACCGGTGCTCTGCAGCGCATGGCCCCCTGGGACCGACACTCGTTCTTCCGCGTGACTACGGCTGGCCGGAGCGGGTTCGTGGCGAGGCGGGACACGATCATCGCGCCCCGCTCCCGAGTGCCCTGGGGAGACCACGGGAGGTCAGGATGTGCGCACCGGCCCGGGCCTGAATGATCGGGGGCGTCGGGGGTCAGGCTCCGCCGGCCGCCCCCGCGCGTCCTGTTCGGAGTCTCGCCCTCCATGATCGGCAGGCCGGTCGGCCGCCGAGGTGCCCAGGCCGGATGCACGATGCCACTGCAGTACGCACCGAGGGCCGCGAGGAGCAGTTGCGTCTGTACCCGAACGGACAGCCGAAGTCGATTCCCGCTATGCCGGCCTGACCCGCGATTCCCCGGCCAGCTCAGCGCCCCGCCGAAGAAGCCGGCGACGGACGCCGGGCCGTCCGAGCGCAACTTCTCGCCACCCGTGCCGCGCTCATCCGGACACGGCGAGGCGAGGTTCCCGGTGGCACGCTTGACCACCGGTTCATTGCGGGGCAGAAGCCTCTGATCCCCAATGCCCGCCAGAGCGGACCAAGCCCGACAAGCAACCCCGGCTCATCGAACAGTTTCTGCGTGCACCCTCAGGTCAGCGCAGGCCATCCGTGTCGTCGGACTCTTCGCCGACCGGGAGTGGCCGATGGTCGCCCTCCGAGATCTCGCCATGGACGACCGAGGAGACCGCCCGGTCGTATGCCTCGTCGAGACCGTTCCCGCTTGTGCCGAGGATGTTTTCCCAGTCAATTCCCATAGCTGCGATCCTATCCGAACTGCCCGACATTCTTTGTGATTTGGGACACTGCGGCCGTGCACCCGCACGGCCTGGAGCTACATCCGACGACGGATGCACGGGCCCGTGGCCAACCGAAGGTCGACCAGGCCGATGTGCCCCTCGACGCACGGATCCACACGACCGGCGTGAGCGGCGACGCGCCGCACGCGATGCGGCACCGGACCCGGCCGCCCGCACAGCGTCATGCGCCTGGGCCTGCACCCTCTCCGGCCGGCTTGTTGCGGACATCACGCATCCGGACATCTAGAGCGGCCTGGGTCTCCGGGTCGAGCTCGTGGTCGCCGGCGGTTTCAGGGTTGACGCTCAGCGCGTGGGAGCGGAAGGCCTCCCGCTCGGCGGAGAGTTGCCGGATGGTCTGGTTGATCCGGTGGATCTTCTGCAGCAGCCTCTCCCGCTCCTGCTCGGCGATGGCGAGCTCGGCGAGCTGTTTCTGGATCTCAGCCTCGTTTTCCCGGGCGTAGTTGTCGCTGACCAGTGTGATCAGCGGAACCCCGAGAGCCTCGGCAGCGGTGACCGCCTCATCGAGCCTGACCGCACGGGTCTGCTGCTCGATGCGCGTGATGGCAGTGGCGTCAACGTTCGCGCCGAGCAGTGCGGCCATACGGCGCGCCAGCTCTGCCTGGCTGATGCCGAGGCGTTCGCGCTCTTGACGAAGCCGACGGGCGAAAAGGTCACCGGGCAGTGGGTTCATGGCGGTTTGACACTTCCTGGTCAAGATCGCGATCGACGGTGGGCAGGCGGGGGCGGCCCACCTCGGAATCGAGCAGGCCGACGTCCCGGCACTGCTGGAGCAGCACCTTACACATCCCGAACTGCGGATTCCACAGCAGCCCGCTCCACCTCAACGGCCGCGCGCCACCTCCACGACCACGCACCGCGACGTCGATTCACCTCGTCCCCGAGGCTCTTTCGATGGTCTATCGATACATCTAGCGCACCCCTACGATCGACGATTCGAATGGTGTACGTTAGCCACTCGGGATGCACACGTATACGAGTCAGCAAGAGGAGTCGATGGCTGCCATCGACCTACTCAGCCCCTATCACTACCTGCCATGGTAGGTAGTCAGTGCTTGTTGCCTTGCGACTCGATGTCACACCACTGAATGAATCGAAAGGCGAGAGGAAAGAAGTATGCCGAAGACCGACGGGGCAGCCGTCCTCACACAGGCACCCCTGCCGAGCGCCGCCTGGGACCTGACCAGCTTCCTGCAGAACGCCAAGTCCCAGGTCCAGCTCTGGGGAGGTTCTGTACTCATGCTGCTCGGCGTTGTCGGCCTGGTCTGGGGCGGCGTGCTCTTGATCAAGAAGCTGATGGCCAACCCGCAGTCCGCCGGCCAACAGCAGGGCTGGGGCACGATCGCGCTCCTCGTTCTCGTCGGCGGAGCTTTGAGCACCGGCGGCTGGACGCTGATCTCGACGATCGGCTCCGGCGGCCAGCAGACCATTACGGATCTCGGCGGCGGCACGGTGATCGCGCAGACCTTCGACCAGGTCACCGGATTCCTGAGCGGCCCTTCCAAGTAAGGGGCCGTCACGGACTGCGCACACGAACGGTGACAGAGCCATCGAGCGAACCGGGTCGGTTGAGGCGCAAGGCCTCTTCCGACCCGGTTCGCCGTACCCGGGCTCGCAGCACGGTGCAGGCGCGAAAGAGAGCAGAACATGGGGATCAGGAACAAGGCGCTGGGCTTCAGTAGGAAGTTCAAGCTTGACTCGCACCACGCGATCGAGCGTTTTGGGGTGTTCTTCGGCATCTTCGCGGTCACAGGCGCGATCGCGATCGGCGCATCAGGGGTCTCGGCATACCAGGCGGGACGTGACTCGCTGTCACAGACGGCGCTGTACACCAGCGACTTCAAAACGTCGAAGACGAATCTCGGCGGCACCGTGGACGGGGTCTACACCAACGAGCGCGGCAACAAGGCGCTCGTGATGATGCACTTCAGCCCGACCGCTCCGATCTCGTACAACGCCGCGGACTACAGGGCGTTCCTGCTCGGGTCGGACACCTCACTCAACAGCGAGCCGGTCAGCACCAGCGGGATCAAGGGATCCCTCTACGCCTTCGGCTCGACCGGCTACATCGGGGTCCTCCTGAACGCCGACCGGCCCTTCGACCGTCAGGTGTTGAATCTGACGGTCCGTGCGAATGCCGAACTCACCGCGCCCGGAACCCAGCCGAAGCAGAGCAGCGGGAAGCTGGCCGGTGACGAGACCTTCACCAAGTACGACCAGTGGCGGGTCTTCTTCAACCCCGGTGCGTCCGGGGTCCAGAAGATCGCCGCGCTCAACGCTCCGACCTTCGATCCCGCACAGGTCTACTACTGGGTCGCACTCAAGAAGAAGGAGACCGAGGCCAGGAAGGCCCTGGACCAGAAGCTTGTCGAGATGCGCGCGAATCTGACGCAGATTCGGTCTTATACGTCCGACCTGCAGACGACGAAGATCGACGGGTTGTTCCTGCGTCCGCCGACCGTTCCGGCCTCGATCGCCACCGACAAGATCACGGGGGTCTCCGCAGCCGAGGCAAAGGACGGCGTCCCGACGCTGGCGCTGCAGACCAAGCACGTCGCCCCCGGCGGCTTCGACCTCAACTGGCGTACAGGCAACGTCTACGACGGCTACCTCGATGCCCTGGCGCCGGCCGGACAGAGCTACGCCCAGTTGTTCACCAAGAAGCGTGACGAGGGAACAGATCCGACGATTCAGCAGATCTCGGACATGCAGTGGATTCTCTCGGATGGCACCAGCCTCACCAAGGACTACCAGTCCTCTGACGTGACGATGCGCCCGCTCATGAACATCATGAACAACCTTTCACATGCGTATCAAACCTACTCAGTGAACAAGTCCAAGTACCAGTCGGACCTCTCACTCGACCTGCTCCGACTGGACGTGAGTCTGCGGGACGTGCAGTCCAACAGCACCGTTCGTGACGACAAAGACTTCCTCACCACGCTCCACTGAGTGCGGCGAAGAAGTGTCGGATCCTGCTACCTGGATTGAGCCGGAAAGGAAAATAGCATGGCCGCCGACCAGCCGAATCGGAGCTCCGAGACGGGGACGACGAAGGACCAGCCGGACACGTCGGCGAGTCAGGGGATGCCCCGGCAGGGTCGCGGGACCAAGAGCCTCGATTCGGCGGCGCCCCTGCGCCGGCACAGCAGGATGAAGGCGGCGGCGCCCACCCGAACGGAGGGCAACGAGAAGCCTCCTGAGGGCAAGACCGCCGTGCCCAAGCAGCTCCCGGGGCGGGAAGCTGATCCTTCCGGTCCTTCCCGCCCTTCCCGCCCTTCCCGTACTTCCCGTCCTTCCGTTCCTTCTGGCCCTTCCGGCCCTTTCGACCCTTCTGTCCCTCCTGGTCCTCCTGTTCCTTCTCGTCCTTCCGGCCCCTCCGGCCCTTCCGGTCCTTCCGGTCCTTCCGGCCCTTCCGGTCCTTCCGGTCCTTCCGGCCCTTCTGACCCATCCGGCACGGCGAACACCGAGCAACCGAAGACGTCGGAGGCCGGGGCGAAGGTACCGGACAGTGCAGACACCGCAGGCAAGACAGCCGGGGCCGCGAACGCCGGGGCGACGATCAAGCAGGGGATGAACGGCGTCGCCGGGAACCTGGCCGGAGGCGCGACCCAGAAGGCGATCGAAGGAGACGGCAGCAGCGCGACCCGTCGTAATGTCGGGCGTTACGCGGGAGCTGCTGTCTCCGGTGCCGTGGCCGGCGCACAGGCCGGCGGGCTTCCGGGAGCCGCCGTTGGCGCAGCGAAGAACCTCGCTGTCGAGGGTGCCCAGGACACGGTCAAAGGCGTGTCCAAGGCCACCGGCGGCAGCCCGGACGCCAAGCCGGCCGACCAGCGCGAGCTGGGTGTCGGCGGCACGGGCTACGAGCGCGGTGCGACGAAGGACGACGAGGGCCTGGGCGCGAAGGCGGCCAAGGGCGTCGCCATCGGCGGTGGTGCGTCTGCTGCTCCGCCGGCCATGGGCCTGGTCATGGCCATGGCCTTACTGAACTGGCTCAAGTCCATGTTCTTCGCAGCCATGGCGATGGCCGTCAACGCCGGGAAGCTGCTGTGGACCCTCTTTGTCAACATCCTCAAGGCGGTTGGTCATGCGATCGCCGCACCGTTCATGGCGATCGGCAGCTTCCTGGCCAAGGGGGCCGGCGCGGTCCTGGGCTTCACCGTCACTGCGACGATGGCCCCTGTAGCGGCAGCGCTGTCGGGTGCGGTCGCGATGACCGCCACCGTGGCCCTGCTGGGCACGGTCCTGACCGGTGTCCTCAACTCGACGGCGTTGACCGAGGGCAGCATCGACGCGAACAGGGCGGCGTGCGTCGTCAACGCGGACAACGTCGGCAACGGTTCCGGTGCCACCGTCCCGGCGAACGTGGAGAAGAACGCCAAGGAGATCTACTCGGTACTCAGCAGTTGGGGGATGCCGAAGGCGAACATCGCGGGCATCCTCGGGAACTGGTCGCAGGAGTCCGGGATCGACCCGACGAGTGTGCAGAACTTTCCGACGGGGACGTATGCCATGACCCCCGCGAAGGCCGGCGCCGCGCAGAACACGGACAACGGTATCGGTCTTGGGCAGTGGACGTTCGGCCGCAACACGCTGCTGCGCCAGTACGCGCAGCGCAAGGGCGTCGACTGGTTCACGATCAAGGCCCAGTTGGCCTTCATGGTCGATGGTGACAACCCGGGCGACGTTGCGGTCTTCAAGGACATGCTCAGGAAGTCGCAGGGCTCGCCGCGTACGGCGGCGGTGCACTTTCACGAGAACTGGGAGCGCTCCGCCGACGGCGCGGCCGGGGTCGCTGTGCGAGGCGACAACGCCGAGATGTGGTTCGGCAAGATGAGCGGCTGGTCGGTCGACAGCTCGATCGTCGGTGGCGTCGAGGACGTCGTCGGCGGGATCATCGACAACATATCGAACGGGATCGACACGATCCTGGGAAACTGCGCCTCCACGGCCGGCGGTTCCGTCTCGCCGAAGGACGGCGGGATGACGCAGGAGGAGGCCCAGGCCCTCGTCGACCTCTTCAACAAGGAGGGCGACAAGTTCCTCGACGACCGGTACGGTCCGGGCGGCGGCCCCGGTTCCTGCGGCGACAACCACGCGATGAACTGCGTGAGCTTCTCGACCTACTTCGTGAACAAGTACACGACGTTCCAGGCCTACCCGGCCGGTGATGGCAAGGAGACGGCCTACACGATCGCGAGGGAGACCGGCAAGACGATGCAGTCGACCCCCGGCCCCTACTCGGTCGGGTCCGGGCCGGGATCCACTTCCGTCGGCCACACCCTGGTGGTGCTCGGCGTCCAGGGGGACAAGGTCATCCTCGGTGAGGCCGGCTACTGCGCCTACATGGGCCGGGTCCGCGTCGACAGCGCGGCGCGGCTGGCTGCCGCGGGCTGGAAGTTCGTGGACATGTCGGATGCGATGCTCACCTCCGACAAGATCAAAACGGCCTGATGCGCAGCATCTGACCTGGGAGGAAGAAGCCGGTGCTCGGCGATCCGGGCACCGGCTTCTTCGTGTCCGAGTCAGGTCCGCGCGCCGGTTCCGCCTTCGACGCTCTTATTGAATGGATTCATACTCGGCCATGAATGGCTTTTGATATAAGCTTCAGTCGTTTATGAGAACAACGCGGAGTGAGGAGCGTTCCGTGACGACAACCCCTGACGAGTCCGAGGGCATCGGACCGGAGCAGGAGAGCGAGTCGATGCCCGGGGAGAAGCCCGCGGTATCGAAGACGCACACGAAGGTCACCGGAGCCGAGCTCGAAGAGCGCTTCGCGGGCTGGATGATGCGCCGGCGAGAGAAGGGCCAGGCCCGCGCCCCGGCGGACAACGCGCGCCTGCTCCGCCGCGGCGTCACCGCGGTGATGAGTGCCGGGATCCTCGCCCTGGTCATCACTGCGGGCGTGACCGGCGAGAGCTTCAAGACGACCACAGCGGACAACGAGGCCCAGATCCTCCAGCTTACGCAACAGTTGGACGATGCCCGGTCCAAGCCCGCGAAAGCGGACGTCGGCGCGCAGTTGTCGAAGCTCGCCGAGGCGGCAGCCGCCGACGCGAAGAAGGTCGCGGCGGGTGAGCAGACCTTCGCCGAGTTGTACCACCAGGCCGATGTCCAGCCCAGCCGGAAGAACGGGGCTCCGAACCAGGCCACGCTGGAAATCGTCGAGCACCGACGGGACTTGGCGCCGCTGTTCGACAAGAACTCCTTCCTCGTCAGCGACAAGGAGGCGTACAGCACCTCGTCGCTGACGCCGTTCGACGCGACCACCGAGATCGATCCGCGCCACGCCTGGTACATCCGCTACGACGGCGACAAGGCAGCTGCCCCGAGCACGTACGCATGGAAGGTCGAGACGGTGATGCCCGATCTGAGCGTGAAGGGCGGCTCCGGCGCGACGAACCAGGCAAGGGTCATCTGGCTGTGCCGGGACACGACGAGCGGCGAGGTGCTCGCCTGGGCGAGCGCGCGTTACGTACGCAATGGCACGGCGGGGACCTTCGACCACTTGGCCCTCGTGGTAACCGCCGCCGGGGCTTCGCACGAGAACCCGGCGGTCAGGATGCCGGCCGGGTCCGGAGTACCCGAACTCAGTGGCACGGGCACACAGGAGGCGGGCGGGAAGCGATGACGGAGCAGACGGCAGCACCCGCGCGGCGGGGATTCTTCCGGCGCAACCTCTCGGTCCTGGGGACGGCAGCGGTCCTCACGGTGGTCGCGACGGTTGGCGGAGTGACCTGGAGCAGCCGGCACGCGGCCCTGGTTGAGCAGGAAGCCCGGATCAACGATCTCGAGGGACATCTGGCGGCAGTCCGGAAGAGTGACGCCGAGCAGGTGAACGCGGACGTCATGGCGGCCCTGGGTGTCAGCCGGAGTCGGCTGAGCACCGACCGTGAGCGCATCAAGTCGCTGCTCTCGATGGTCTTCACGTGGGACTCGGGGCAGAGCTACGAGGCTGCGCGCGAGAGGCTGAAGAGTCGGTTCGACCTCACCGAGAACGAGATGTTCCTGAAGTCGTTCATGCCCCCGTCGAGGTTCAACGAGGATTCCCAAGGGCGGCGTTACCACTACATCGACGCGGTTGGCCTGAACTCGGCCCTCGGCGCGGATCCGGACGTGGAGGTCATCGACGCCAAGGCGGGCGTCTACACCTACGCCGTCCTTGCCGACGTCGAGGTCACCTCCGACGCGACGTCCCAGAACAAGGCGAGCAAAGCCAGTGTCACGGCGTACCGGCGAGCGCTCCTCTTCGTCACGGTCGACGCCCAGGGCAAGGTCTCGAACCTCTCCGGCGTGCCGGCGAGCGGCGAGACTCGCCATTCCAAATGACTCACAGACCCTTTCGACTCGCCTCACTGATAGAGTTAGACTGATATTTGAGTGGAACGGCGAGTTGAGGAGCAATGACGTCGACACAGACCGATGAGTCGGGCGGGTCCGCGGTACGCAAGACGCGCTTCGTCGCGACGTCCGGTTCCTCGCAGGAGGGCTCGGACACTCCTGAGCGCATGGAGCCCGCGGGCGGCCTGCGCAAGCGCACCGTTGCGGCCGGTCTGAGCATGGGTGTCGGCGCACTGCTGTGCTTCCTGCTCTCCGCAGGAACTTCCGACGGCCAGAGCGCGGTGCGCGGTACGGCTGTACCGGAGGTGTCCTCTCTGCGGGAGCAGCTCAGGATCGCCGAGGCGAAGACCGCGGCGCTACCGAAGGCCGACGACGCCGAGCGTGGTCTGACCGCGGCCCTGAGGGCGGCTGGTCAAGTCGCGAAGCTGCAGAACGACTACCGCTACCTGACGCCCAAGGTGGCGGCAGACGGCGGCAAGCTCGACGCGGCGACGTCTCAGTCGACGCTACGCAATCTCATCCCCTACTTTGCCCCCTCGGTACACCGGGAAGACCTGGGTCCGTGGTACCTGCTCGCCGGCGACAAGGACGTACCAGCCGGCGTCGGGATCCCCATGAGCTTCGACTCGGGCTTCGAGTGGGCCGGCCAGGTGCCTTACCTGGTCAACGACGACGGCACCATCTCGGTGACCTGGCTGGCGACGGAGACCAGGACCGGGGCGGGCGAGAAGCCGGCGGTGCTGGCCTGGGCCCGCGCCGACTACGACCTGGTCCGCAACGCCTTCGTGAACAT
Organism: Streptomyces sp. NPDC127106; assembly: GCF_042677605.1. Classification (NCBI taxonomy): domain Bacteria; kingdom Bacillati; phylum Actinomycetota; class Actinomycetes; order Kitasatosporales; family Streptomycetaceae; genus Streptomyces; species Streptomyces sp. NPDC127106. The sequence goes on from NZ_JBHXTC010000028.1 coordinate 66,973, forward strand.
CCGGACCGGTACGACGGTCACGGGCAAGGCTCTGGAGCAGGAGGTGAGGACACCGTGAAGGAGGAGATCAACGACAAGTTGCGCCTGCACGCCGGGAGGATCCTGCTCGGCGGCACCGGGGCGCTGCTCGCGCTCTCGGTGGTCACACTCGGAGCCGGCCTGCTCAGCGGCGGTCCGGCGGTGTCGGACATCCAGGACAACGCGGTCGTTCAGAAGCTCGAAGGCGATCTCAGCGACGCCCGGACCGAGCTCGCAGCACGGCACACGGCGCTGCTGGCCCAGTTGCCGGGCGTGGACATCGAGCGGGTGAACCGTGACAGGACGACGGGCCGGTCCCTTCTGCTCGGCCTCACGGACAGCTCGGCGTCGAGCCGGACCGTCAAGGAGCAGCAGGCGCTACTCGACGCGCGCTACGGCTTCCTCGACCACGAGTCCCGGGTACTGACCGAGTTCGTGCCGGAGTGGATGACTGCGACCGGAGCCACGAAGGGCGCTGGGACGACGTACGCGCTTGCCGATCTGGACGTTCATGTGAGTCGGGTGCAGGGCCTGAACTACTCCTACACGGGGGTGGCCCGTCTCGATCCGGTCCGCGTTGGACCGGATCAGAGCAGCGCCGCCAAGAGCGAGTTCGTGGTCCTCACTTACTCCACCTCTCAGGACGGCACGGCGACATCGCTGGACGCCTATCGGGCCTCCGGCAAGACCCGCGACGCCCTCGTCGGGGCCGGCGAGGAACAGTCCTCCCCCAAGCCGAAGCGGTGAGCGAAGCACCCACCGTTTCGGCACGCACCCCAGAAGACCTCTACGAGACGTAAGGACACGAAGATGTCGACTCAGGCCCTGGAGAAGACCGAGACGACTGTCCCGACGAGCACGGCCTCGGCGGCGAGGAAGACCACGGCCAAGCCTGAGAAGGAGCCCAAGGCTTCGAAGCCGCGCACCGGATGGCGGCGCCTGGCTCCGGGGAATCAGGCCGGTGGGTTCTCCGTCGTGGTGTGGGCGGGGTTCTTCCGGGCCGTCGTCCTTCTCGCCGACTACCTGCTGGCATGCATCACGGCCGTGGTCGTCATCCCGCTGCTGGGCGCATGGCTGCACCAGCAGTCGGGCGCATCCCGGGTTGCGCTCAGCGGGGATGGAACCATCGCCATGTGGCTGATGCCGCTCCTCTTCCTGGTCGCACTGCTCGCCGCGGGCGAGATCGTCGTGATGCGCGGCATGTGGCGCTGGGCAACACGGATGATCGCGAAGATCCAGGACGCCCGGGGCGAAGTGACCGAGGCCGACGTCACACCGGAGTCCACGACCAGGACCACCAACCAGAGCAGGACCAACCGCAAGAGGAGCAAGTGATGCGCACGGCAGGACTGACCATGAACGACGTATGGGCCCACCGTGTCCTGCGTGAACGAGGAGTGGAGACGTACCGGCTGGAGGGGGTGGTCGCCGAGCTCGGCGTCATGGTCGAAACGCTCGACCTCAAGCATCGGGGCCGGGAGGAGAACTACCGTCCGTATCTGCACATGACGGGCGAGCTGCGCTCGGTCACCCCTGCGGAGGCCCTGCCGTTCGGTATATCCCAGGTGACCTACTCCCCCGGCCAGGGCGAGAAGGTGGACGCCTTCTACGAGTTCGACGACGAGCAGCTGGAGGTGCTGGCCGGCAAGGGCTACTTCACGAGTGGCTTCACCGTGCCCGAGCAGTTCACTGGGATCGAGTGGGAGCTGCCGGCCACGGCGGACGTGCTCGTCCTCGCTCCGTCGGAGGAGCGGACCGAAGGCGATGTGCCCGTGGTCTTCACCCAGATCCACGGCATCGGGGGCTTGGAGATCGATCTCGAGTCCAGCGGCTACGACCTCGCCGGCTACTTCGCCGACCAATCCAAGAACGGCGTCCCGCGGGCCGAGGCCGTAGTCGACGCACGTGGGCTGAAGTCGCGCTCGGACGCGATCAACCCGCTGTTCACCGAGGACGAGTTGGGCCTGGACACCGAGACCAAGCAGGTCGTCGGAGCGCCCGCGCCCGAGGCAGCACCGGTCGCTGACGGCATGAACGCACGCTTGCGGCAGATCGAGGCAGAGATCGCCGCCGAACGGGAGCAGTACAAGACCGAGCGTGCGAGCACCGAGGGCACCACGGAGAACCTCTACCGGGAGCGCGTGGCCGCACCACTGCACAAGGCTGAAGAGCAGGAGGTGCCGTCCGCTTCCTCGGTCCCGACCCGTGAGGCGCAACGCGACCTGAACCCCGATCCCGACCTGGAGGAGGAGAAGGAGAAGGAGGAGGCACGCCGACATGAGGTCAAGCCCGTCCCGAGCCTGGACGAGCGCAAGCTCCAGGTGGCCCGGCGTGCGGCCGATCTGGACTTCGGCGTTGACGACGAGCAGAGCTTGGGCTCCTGAGGACGGATCAGGCATGACGTGCGCGGCCCGGGGAGCCGGCTGACAGGAGCCGGGGCCCGTAGTGCATCGGTGGCGAGACAGGAAGGAGAGCGACGATGGGCCTGAAGCAGGACATCGTGATCGTGAATGAGTTCACCGTGCCGCTGCCCGGCGGCAAGGGATCGCGCGGTGCGACGCCGGGCGACTACGTCACCCGGTACATGGCCCGCGCGCAGGCGACGGAGTCCCTGGCTCCGATCCAGCGTCTGCGCACCGACGACTTCATCCTGCGCTACACGGCGCGGGAGTCCGCCGTCGAGCGCGTCGGCATCTCGCGGGGTGCGACGAAGCACGAGATGCGCCAGGCGCAAGGCGACGGCGGCGTGGCCTTCGGCTACGGCTCGGTCTCGCTCTCGGACGAACAGCTCAAGGCGGCCGGCAAGGACATCCAGCACTACTTCGACGCTGGGCACACCGTGTTGAAGACCGTGCTGTCCTTCGACGAGGAGTACCTGCGGAAGCAAAAGATCATCGACGTCGACTTCCGCTGCGAAGCCCGCGGTGACTACCGCGGCCACATCGATCAGATGAAGCTGCGCATGGCGATCATGTACGGCCTGGAGCGGATGGGCTCGGGCACCAGCGGCTTCGACGACCTGCGGTACGTGGGGGTCATCCAGGTAGACACCGAGCACGTGCACTGCCACCTGGCCATGGTCGACGGCGGCCGGGGCCAGGTGACGAAGAACGGCACGCAGCGCGGCAAGCTACTGGACCGGCACAAGTCCCGGCTCCGCCGCGGCGTCGATGCCTGGCTCCACGAAAAGCAGGCGGTGGCCCACCTCTCCAGCGCCGTCGGCTACGAGCGGCGCAACGTCACCACCTTCATCAAGCGGTGGGCGCACGAGCGAATCCGTGCCGAGTCCCTGCCGCAGTTTCTGGTCGCCTGCCTGCCTGGGGACCGAACGCTTTGGCGCGCCGGCTCGGACGACGCTCGCATGCGCAAGGCGAACCAGCTGGTGACCGAGCTCGTGAGGGAGCAGCTCGAACGCGCCGGCTCCCCGATGCCCGCGGCCATGGAGCGCATCGTCGACTACGCCAACGAGCGCCGCGCGAAGGAGTCTTTGAGCACGGAGGAATGGCAGAAGCTGGTCGAGCGGGGACGTACGCAGATCACGGAGCGCGCCGTCAACGGCATCTTCCAGATGCTTCGGGCCATGCCGGAGTCGGAACTGCGCGTGCGCACGCCGATGCTCGAAGTCATGGGGATGGACTACCAGCAGATGGCGGCGCTGGCTGCAGATCGTCAGGTGGACCACGAGAACACGGAAGCCGATCTGGTCTCCTTCGGCTTCCGGCTGCGCAGCTACGCCTCACGTCTACGGCATCACCGGGAGAAGGTCGGGGTCTACCGCGATCTCACCCACCAGTGGGAACAGGCCGATAGGGCCGGTGTGGCCGCCGAGGATTCGCGCCCGCTCTACGACTTCTATCGCTTCGAGGAGGCCTACCACTGGAGGCTGATGAGCAAGTACCGGCACTTCCTGCCCTTCGTCGGGGATGCGGGCGCATGGCACGAGCAGCAGCAGGACGTGGCGGCTTACGGCCGGCGGCTGCTCTCGCTCATGGCCCTGCGCGCGGATGCGTCTCTGCAGCGGATGAAAGACTCCGGGGAGGCCGAGAATCTGGGCCGGACGATCTACGGTCAGCCCGGCGGCAGGCTCCTGGCCGAGGGCGAGCGCGGCCGGGCGGTGCTGGACGCGCGCATTCGAACGATGAAGCACTCCTATGACCGGAAGTTGCACGGCCTCCGGGCCGATCTCGCTTCCTCTGGCCTGGTGCTGCGCGTGGGGTCGAGCGCCGAGCATCGGGCGGGTACGGAGACGGACGCGGTCAGCACGGACTTCAAGGTGGTCGCCGGTACCGCGTATGACTTCGACGAGGTCAAAGGCTTGGATCTACATCACCTGGGCTACGACTTCGTCACCGACGTCCGAATCGGGCCGCGCGCACACCAGGCCTTCGTCGAGACGGCCAGGGATCGCCGACGGCTGCTGCTGGCGGCGATGGACTACCTGGACCAGTCCGGTCAGGCAGAGGCAATTGCCGATCTGCCGGTGAACGATGTCGCGGCGATGACACGGGTGTCCCGGGAGCTGACATCCCAGCAGACGGGGCGGCGATCCGGCTCGCTCATGTTGCGTTCCAGAATCGCGGAGCTGCGCGCCGGGCGCGAGCAGGCCGAGAGGATGCGGCGGTCCAAGGCTTCCTCGCTGGACGCCGGTCTGGTCGTGCGGGTCCAGGCCCGAGTCGATCAGGCTGTGACCACGGCAGACGCCGAGATGGCATTCGACGCGCATCAGCCGTCCATCTCAACCGCTTTTGAGCCCTAACAGACGAGCTGATTACGTCTTGTTCGGGCAATGTGACTGGTCGCGGTCGACTGTCAGATGACAGTGGGGACAAGTGGAGGGAAGAGATCATGGCACTTCTCAAGGGCCCGGGCGCGATGACCGGAGTCAACCTCATCGCGATAGCCTACAAGAAGGGCTTCACCAGGGATCGCAAGTCCCAGTACGCCGACGTCCAGCTTGACGCTCGAGACCTGCGCGGCCCGAAGCAGACGAACCTGCATCTGAAGTCCGATCGGGTTCAGGGCGAGGACGGCAAGGTCCGCTACAACAACGGCGCCCCGTACTCCACCAGTCAGATGGAGGAGATCGCCGAGGCTGCGGGGCCGAACACCGAGCCGATCCTGGACAAGGACGGCAACGAGATCGGCACCATCTACGGCTTCAAGGGCAATGTGATGCCCGCGACGCACGGCACCGGCCTGGTGGTCAACACCAAGTCCGTCGAGGCCTCCGAGTTCGTGGTCGACAGCAGAACGCTGGACCGCCAATTGGCCTCCATGCGCGCAGCCCACGAGGCCCAGTCCGCGGCCAAGGAGTCACAGGCTCAGACTTCGGCCCCCGAGACCGAGCGGGAGCAGGCAACCGAGGTCGAGGTCGACCAGCCGACGGTCGGCTGAGACCAAGGGCGAGGCCGAGTCAAGCCCTCGAAAGGCCCCTGGAATGACATCCAGGGGCCTTTCGCGACCTACGACCACGAGATGTCGAGCACTGATCGCGCGGCCGCCTTCCAAGCCCCACCTCCGAATGCCCTCACAAGCCCTTCTCGGCCCCCATTGAGCCCCCTATCGAGTGCGGCTCATGATAGGTTTCGACTGGTTTTGCAGTCGAATCGTCAGCCCTGTCGAGAGGTCTTGTGTGGCATGTTTCAAGAGGTGCAGCTCAACGAGCGCTACCGGCTCCTGTCCAAACTCTCGGAGCCACTGAAGAAGGCCGAGCGCGACATCGTCGGCCGCGAGCACGAGAAGACACAGCTGCTGGCCTCGCTGAGCCGTCCCGAGCTGTGCAACGCGCTCCTGTTGGCCGAGGCCGGCACAGGCAAGACGGCCCTGGTCCAGGCCACGATGCTGGTGGACAAGGACCGCCTCTACCTGGAAGTGGACCCAGCGCGCATGATCTCCGAGGCGGGCACCGCCGAGAACATGGCCGCGATCCTCAAGGGCTTCTTCGACGAGGCCGAGGACTTCGTCAGAAACGAGAAGCACGAACTGGTCCTCTTCATCGACGAGTTCCATCAGGTCGCCCAGCTCTCCGACGCCGCCGTCGAGGCGATCAAGCCGGTCCTCGCCGCATCGGGAACCCGCGGCATCAGGATCATCGCGGCGACAACCTACGAGGAGTTCCACAAGCACATCTCGCCGAACCAGCCGCTCGTCGAGCGACTGCAACGCATCAACCTGAACCCGCCCGACCAGTCGACGACCATCAAGATCCTGCAGGGCATGGCCGAACGATATGGGGTGGCTGACGAGTTCTACGACGACCACATCTTCCGGCAGATCTACGAGTACACCCAGCGCTACATGCCGGCCAGCGCCCAACCGCGCAAGTCGATCCTCGTGCTCGACTCCATGGTCGGCTGGTCTCGCCTGACGCACCGGCCGATGGACCGGGACCTGCTCTCGGACGTGCTCATGGAGACCCTGAACGTCAACGTGGCCTTCAAGGTCGACGGCGCGAAGATCAAGAAGCAGCTGGACGAGAAGGTGTTCAGCCAGGAATGGGCGACCGGCGCGGTGGCGCGTCGCCTACAGCTGGCGGTGGCGGACCTCAACGACAAGGGAAAGCCAATGGCGAGCCTGCTGTTCACGGGCTCCACCGGCGTCGGCAAGACCGAACTCACCAAGCAGCTGGCGAAGCTGCTGTTCGGCGATGACCAGCGGCACCTGATCCGTTTCGACATGACGGAGTACGCCGAGGACTCGTCATTCGCGGCCTTCCGCTCCGAACTCACCAAGCGGGTGTGGGACCTCTCCCACGCCGTGCTGCTTTTCGACGAGGTCGAGAAGGCCTCGGCGATGGTCACGCGCGTGCTGCTACAGGTGCTCGACGACGGCCGGCTCAACGACGACAACAACCGCGAAGTGAGCTTCCTCAACACGTACATCGTTCTGACGACGAACGCCGGCACGGAGATCTACAAGAGCATCTCGCAGTACGCCGCCGACGACACCGGCTCGGGCAAACAGCTGATGGAGTACGAGAAGCTGATCCGCCGCTCCATCTCCTCGACGACGGGCGACAACCGGTTCCCGCCCGAGCTGCTGGGCCGCATCGACGCGATCGTACCCTTCCAGCCGCTGTCGCTGGCGACGCAGCAGAAGATCGTGCGGAAGAAGCTTCGGCAGATGGTGCAGGAGGTGTTCATCAAGCACAACGTGCGGGTCGACGTCGACGCGAGGGTGCTGCAGTACCTCATCGAGGACAAGGGTGACACCGACTCCGATGCCGGCGGCGCGCGGGCGGCCGTGGCGAGGCTGACCGACGAGGTCACCACCGCGGTGGCGACCTTCCTCAACGAGCACCCCTCGGAGCGACGGATCCGCATCGACGTCGTCGGCGACTTGGTCAGCGACGACAAGAACCTGCTGAGTTCCGATGCCTACATCGAGGTCAGTGCGGTGCGATGAGTCGGTAAAGGCCGGCGGACCTAGTCGACTAACGAGTCGATAGCCCTTTCACACCCTATAGTTGCTTACGCTGACAAGGCGGCGATAGGATGCTCGTAAACCAGGCGGACTGTGTTCTTTTGGCGAGGGGATCGGCATCAATGGGCATTCTGGGAGCGGCGGCGGTCCGCCAGAAGAAGGAACGGAAGAAGAAGCCCAATGAGCTTCTGGCCTCCGTGGTGAGAGAGACGGCGATCCCGGCAGCGGTCGAGTTGCTGCGGTCGAACACTCCGTTCGTCTTTCCCAGCGGCACGGCCTGGGTGATGCTCGTGCTTGCTGCCGAGGAGATCGGCGGCTTGAGTATGCGGCACGGCCGGAACGAGGCGAAGGGCTCGATCATCGAGCTCATCAGCTCCGACCAGATCCGCACGGTGGCCACGGCAGAGATGCTCGAAGAGGAAGTCTTCGGCATCATCCCCACCGACGAGACTCTCGCGCGCATGGAGGAGTACTCGCTGCTCACCGGTGCCACCTACGCCTGGGCCGTCGTGTGGCAGAAGCCCGGCGGCGATCTGCTCGTCGATCTGGTGAACGATGCGACCTTCGCACAGGCGCGCTTCGTCGCCGCAGGTATCACGACCCTCGAAGAAGCCGTGGGTAAGAAGGCGTGGGAAGAACACAGCGGCCTGGTCGCCGAGGCTGGGACCGCCGACCCCTCCCCGGCGCTCCTCGATGAGGACGAGGGGGATGCGATCTTCGATGAGATCCCCGGTGACGAGGGGGCTGACGAGGGCCTGGACGACGAGCCGCGTTTCAGCGACGTCGTCGACGACGATGAACGGGTGGGCGCACCCGTGTTCGACGGGGACGACGTGGGCACCGTTTCGGTCGAGTCGGAGCCGGACTACGACGGCGACGAGGTGACCGGCTACGAGGGCTTCGACGAGACCGACGCCGGCTACGACATCGAAGGCGACTACCAGGAAGCCGGCGACGCCGTGCCGCTGGCGGATCAGGCCCAGGTACGCGACGTCATCGCCCGCCGGTTCCTCTCCGAGGAGCTGGACTTGGACGTCCGGCTTGACGAGTTCAACGCGACCTTCACCATCGGCGCACCGGTCGTACAGATCGCCGTGCCCGAGGGAGCGACCGAGTGGCTCGGGGACCAGGTCGCCCAGCTCAACCGGCAGGCCAACGCGGACTTGATGCAGCTCCGTTCCGCGCACGAGGTCGAGCTGCGCGCGCTCTACGTCAACCTCATGTCGGCGCACACCGAGCAGGTCATCCGTGCGGTGGCCACCGACCGCGAGGGCTCCCGGTACAAGCTGTTGAAGGACGTGGCTGAGGCTGAGCACCAGCAGCGGCAGACGGAGAAGGAGGAAAAGATCCGAGCCCGCCGGGCGGAGATCGCCAAGGACTACGAGGCGCAGGCCGCCAAGGTGGCCCAGCAGGCGGCGCTTTCGGCGGAGCTGCAGTACAAGGAGCGCAACCGCTCGCGGATGGAGCGCGAGCAGATTGACTCCGTCGCCCAGATCGAGCGGGACATCGAGGACACCCACGCGCACAACCAGCAGGAAATCCTGCGGGTCCGGCGGTCGGACGCAACGCTGAAGATGCAGACCGGGCAGACGCGGATATTCGAGGTGCTGGCCGAGCGGCAGTCGGAGTACCTGGCGGCCGAGGAAGAGCGCCTGAGCCGGTGGAAGTCCGAGATCCAGCGAATCGTCGACGACAACCGCAAGGCCGACATCGCCCAGTCCGAGGCGCTGGCCGAGCACCAGCGGACCACGGACGAGATCGGCATCCTGCGCCGGGAACAGCAGGACCTCCTGGAATCGGTGCGCTCTGAGCACGCAGACCGGATCCGCCGAATGGAGGACGAGCTCGAACGCAACCGCAAGGACGCCATCACGCAGATGGCGACTCGGGACGCCGAGTGGCAGCACAACCTCAACCTGGAGAAGGAGAAGACCAACTTCCAGGTGACGCGGGTCACCGACCTGCTCAAGCAGCTGACGACGGTGGAGGATTCGGCGGCCAGGCGGTACGAAGCCCGCCTGACGGAGATGCAGGCCGACAAGGAGGCCTACGCCAACGAGCTGGCGCGGGCTTCCGAGATGCAGAGCCGCTCGAACAAGATCCTCGTCGTCATGATCGTCACGCTCTCGCTCCTGATGGGTGTGGCCGGCTTCATCGTCGGGGTGGTCTTCATCCGTTGAGCGATCCGGTCATGACCTACGGGGTGATCTGACGGCGCACGGGGCGCGTTCCCCATGCGCCGTCGTCGTCTGCGCAGCCGGGCGCAACGGACAGCGGGACAGCGAAATGGGCGAGGCTCGAGAGTAAGGAATCACGATGGCCACGAACAGACGGAAGGCGGCACGGCCGAAGGCGAGCAGCTGGGAGAAGATCTCGGCGCGGACGCCCGGCGAGACGCTGACGAACCGAGACGTCCACGCCAACCAGCAGTTGGACCGCAGCAAGTTCCTGACCCTGAGGTCGAACAGACCGGGCATCGTCGTCGCGGTGATTGCCGGCGTGCTGGTGACGGTCGTTGCCTGGGTCCTCTACTCGCTCATCGCCGCGGCGGTGCTCTCGATGGGCGTGTTCGTGGGCTCGGGTGTGTCCGGCAGCGGCAGCGGCAAGCCGAGTGCGTACTACGTTCAGGACACCATGACGGGTGCGGGCGGCTCGGTCGTGAAGTGTTACCGACCCCTGACCGAGGACGGCAACCCGGACGTGAAGGCGAAGTGTCACCCCAGCGCCGAAGCTGTTCCGGTCCCCGTCTGGTACACCGCGGCGAAGGACGGCAAGCTCGGCGCCGACAGGCCGGCTGAGCCCAAGAAGAGCGCGACGACGGTCGGAGAGCAGCTGGCCGACGTCTCGGGGTTCAAGCTTTTCATCACGCTCGGCTCGGGTCTGATGGTCGCCCTCGTCATCGGCACGTGGTTCTCACGGAGGGTCGCCGCGGCGAACCTGATGAACACCACGAGCGACATCAACCAGTACCAGAACGACCAGCACATCGCTCTGCCGGAAGAGATCCAGCAGAACTACGACTGGTTCCCCGACGCCGGTGCTCACTCGAGCGTGCAGGTCAGCTCGATGCTCAGCCACATGATGCTCAGGCAGAAGGGTCTGGGCACCGTCGAGGTCGCCCAGCGCGCCAAGGAAGACGTCACCGATGAGGAGGGGAACCTCGTCTATTACGCCGGCGAGGTCATGGACGACGACGAAGGCAGTCCGCTGACGCAGACCCTGCCGATCATCGACGAAGTCTTCGGCGACGAGCTGTTCGAGGCTTCCGGCCTCCCCGATGACAAGACCCTGCGGCAGAAGTACGACGCCACACGCATCCCGTACAACCCTGACGGCAAGAACCGGGACAAACTCGGCTTCGGATCGAACACGTACAAGACCGTCGCCTCCCTGATCAAGGAGGACTGGACGTTCCCGGAGTACGAGGTCCAGCGCCCTGCCGGGGCGTACGTGGTCGATACCGCGCCGGTGAACACCATGGTGCTGGCCATCACCCGAGCCGGTAAGGGCCAGACGTACATCGAGCCGGTCATCGACATGTGGTCGCGAGAGAAGAAGCCCTCGAACATGGTCATCAACGATCCCAAGGGCGAGCTGCTGGTGAAGAACTACGTGCCCCTGGTCACCCGGGGGTTCGAACCGGTGCAGTTCAACCTGATCAACTCCATGAAGACCGACATCTACAACCCCCTGGGGCTGGCGGCCGACGCAGCGCGTGAAGGCAACTTCACCAAGTGTGCACTGTATGTGGAGAACATCGCCGGGATCTTCTTTCCGCTCGACGGCGGCGAGGACCCGGTCTGGCCCAATGCCGCCAACAACGCCTTCAAGCGCGCGGCCTACGGACTCATCGACTTCTACCTGGAAGAGGAACGGGAGCTGCGCAGCGCCGCAGCCGTGCTGAACATGGACCCGGCGCTGCTCGAGCAGAAGCTCGATGACCTCTGGGGCAAGGTCACGCTCTACAACTGCTACCAGCTCTTCGTGCAGATGAGCTCGAAGAAGATCAAGAACCCTGAGGCCGAACTGGAAAAGCGGGTCAAGGCAGGCGAGTTCGAGAACGACGCGGACGCCCTGGCCGAGGAGCAGGAGAAGGCTGCGGCCCGGGCCTTCATGTGGGAAGGCAAGGCCGATCAGGACATGCTCAGCCTGTACTTCAACGCGAGCGAAGCGCTGCCCCGCAACAACATGCGCACGATGGTGGGCAACGCCCACAACGCGCTGCGCTCGATGGCCGGCGCAGAGAAGATGCTCGCCTCTGTGTACGGCATCGCGATCACCGCCATGTCGTTCTTCACCGACCCCACGATCTCGACGCTGACCTCGGGCAAGCCGTCGCAGAACACCGACCTGGCCGGCCTGAGCTTCCCGCGTCGTCTCGGCGTGCGCTTCGCGCCGAACTACGTCAAGCGCGACCACCTCGTCGGTCAACAGGCCGTGTGGTCCGCCTACGCGGACCCGATGTTCACCAAGAACCTCGGCGAGGACTTCGAGCACGAGGAGATCGTCGGCCGCGAAGGTTGGGCCCGGTACAACTTCAAGGGCAAGTTCCCCGGCGCCGAAGCCTGGCTCAAGCTGGAGCTGGTCAACCCACAGACGAAGATGCTGCTGCGCACCTTCTACTTCAGCTTCACGAAGACCCACCAGGTCTCGCTCAATGGCCGGCACTACGTGGTCGAGCCGGTGACGGGCAAGAAGATCGTGAAGAACGGCGTGATGCGCGAGCTGAAGCCGGTGCGTGAGGGTGGCACTCGGGACGGGAAGATCCTGTCCTTCCAGGCCGGGGACACGCTCTACCCGGACACGCGACTCGACTTCTCCGGCGGCGGCAACCCGGAGAAGGTCTCGTATCAGGCACGGGCGATCACGCAGAAACTGTCTCGCTACTCGGAGTCCCCGAAGGCGCTGTTCCTGGTGACTCCGCCTCACCTGATGAAGTACGCGAAACTGATCCTGATTCTGGTCAAGCAGCTGTTCGACGTGAGCGCCGACCAGTCGTACATGACGAAGTCGAACCAGAAGCCGCTCTACCGCACGCGGTTCATGCTCGACGAGCTCGGCAACCTGCAGTCGGAGGGCAAGGGCATCGACGGCTTCGCGACGATGCTCTCCATCGGCCTGGGCCAGGAGCAGCAGTTCACGCTCATCCTGCAGACCCTGCAGCAACTGCGCGACGTCTACGGCGAGAGCGTCGACAAGATCGTGCAGGGCAACACCTCGAACATCGTCTTCTTGAAATCCACGGACGACTCGATGATCGAGACGCTGGAGAAGATGAGCGGCAAGACTCACCGCTCGTACAGGGACAGCAAGCAGATCAGCCAGGATCTCGACAAGGTCATCGGCGGCAAGACCGAGGGCCGGGTCTCCTACACGATGAGCACCAAGGAAGAGCCGCTGATCAGCTACAACGACATGGCCTTCCTCTCGCCGCGCAACTCGATCGTCTTCCGGGCCGGCGATGCGCCGATCTGGAACCGCAACCAGACGATCCTGCCGATGTCGGTCCGGCTGCTGAGGAACACGATCAAGCACCCGGGGCACACGTACTCACTGCAGACGATCCCGACGCTGTCCAGTGCCATGGACTTCGACGTGCGGATGAATCAGCCGGACTTCGTGAAGATGCTGGAGAAGCGCATGCGGCAGGCGGTCAAGGCCGCGGACGCGAAGGCGCAGTACAAGGAGATCTACGGCTACCGGGAGGTCGACATCGAGCGCCTGGACCCGGATGTCTACGCCGACGAGGTCATGGAGGTCATCACGACGATGACCACGGTGGACGAGGGGCATGACCCCAACGCTCCGGTGGTCGTCGACCCCGACGAGTACGAGGGGATGAGCATGTTCGACGAGGACCAGTTCATCGAGAACGTCGAGGTCGGTGTCGCAGTCGCCGAGAGTCAGGCGGTCAGCGTCGAGCGGCAGCGTCTGCTCTACGCGGAGGGGACGATCAGCAAGGAGATGCTGGTCAATCCCGACGGCTCGGCAAAGGTCAAAAGCCTGGACATCGAGATCGCCGAGGCCTACAAGTCCGCGCAGACCGAGTTGGAACAGGATCGCGAGCACTTCTCGGTCGGCGGCGACGGCGAACTGCGCAGCGCCGATGGGTCTCAGACCTACATCAGCCAGATCCGCTCGGACGCATACGCCAAGGCCGCCCGCCGGATCAACGGCCACGTGAAGGACGAGGACTCGCGGGTGTTCGCGGAGGAGGACCTCACCGAGGAGGACCTGAAGTCGCTGGCGACGGTGAAGGTCCACTCGGCCTTCTACCAGTACCTGGCCTCGCTGCCGAGCTGGGAGGTACTGGCCGACGGCCGGTTCGACCGGGCGATGGCCATCGAGATGAACTCGAAGTAGCCGGCGGCCGCTTGGGGTCGGACAAGGATCACAACCAGTGCCGAGGCCATCTCTCACCCAAGACAGCAGCCCCGGCACTGACCTTTCGAATAGCTTCCAACTCTCTTTCGATAGGCGATGTAAGCTCTATGCAACCCGGAGCATCCACAGGAAGCTGATTGACTATGAAGAAGGCACGCGGACTGCGGAAGTACTTCTACGAGTACGTCTACTACAAGGCTGTCGAGCAGGCCCGGGTGCAGGCCGGACAGGTCATTCCGATCTCCCAGGCCAAGGCGATCCGCGCCCGAGTCGACGAGATCCTCGGCCGGCGGGGCACCGCACTGGCCGACCCCCGGCTGGGCATCGCGGACTGCCTCTCCGCCATCGACCAGGCGTTCGCGGAGAAGGTGTCCGACTACGAGCCGCAGTTCGGTGATCATTCCCCGCAGAGCGAGCGCTATCAGCAGTTGCAGCGGGAGTTCACCCGCGTCACCGGGGTCGGTGCCCAGGTCGACTCGCAGTCGGCCCGGCTGCCGATCAGCCCCTATGACCCCGACTGGTCCGAACGCGCGACCGTGAAGCGCGCAGGAACCGCGCTGCTGTACCTGCCGGACGAGACGATCGGACGCGTCGCCGGCGGCGAGGTGGAGACCCTGGCCGACCCGCGGCGCGGAAACATGGTGCTCTGGCGCGTCGACGACAACGGCCGGCCGTTCGAGGCAGGCCGCGCGATGACGAACGACGACGCCGCCGGGCTCACCGCGCTCATGGACAAGATGAGCCAGCAGGAGTACGACCGGGTGCGCGAGTGGGTCATCGACGGGGTCCGGAACCCACAGACAGGCCGCGTCGACCGCAACCGCCTCATGTCCCGGCGCGCCGTGGCGCGCTCGGCAGCGCTGCTGGACGAGCTGAAGGCCCAGGGCGTGTCCTACGAGGTGATGCGCGACCGCGAGCCAGGCCAGATCAAGGCGAAGATCGCCAGGACCGGCATGGAGATCCGCCTCACCGACACACGTCAGGAGGAGTACGCCGGAGCTCGGATATACGACAACGGCACCGTGCTGCGCTACTCGACGAACCACCGGGTTCCCGGCGGCATGGCGGTCTACTCTCCCTCGCCGGCGGAGGCCGTCCAACTACTGCGCTTCGCCCAGGGACATCGCGTCGAGCGTACGGATCTTCCGGGGCGCGCCGCCGGCGAGACCGGCGCGACGCACCAGGAGCCCGGCCGTGGCCGCATGGTGGTGGATGTGCCCGACAGCTACCACGTTGACCGTGAGTCGATGTTCGTGGTCGGCGACTACGTGGCCCCCGGTGAGTCCGGCCCTCGGCCCGGCTCGAAGGTGATGCTGCGCCGGGACGCGAAGAACCGCTCACTGCCGGCCTTCTTCCTCGACACCGAGTCGGCCGCGGCCTATGCGAAGACCGCCGTCGAGAGCGCTCGGGAGAACCTGCGGGCAGCCCTCGGCGTCGAGGACCTCATTGCTCGTGCCGAGACGGAGCTGGAGCGAACCGGCGGACAGCTGGATGCGATCGAACCGCCGGAGTACTCGGCTGACTCCGAGGTGGCCGCGATCCAACGCTCGTACTGGGACGTGCTCACAGGCGCGCACAGCGAACTGCTGCGCCCGGGTGCGACCGAAGAGATGTACCAGGAAAGGCTGGAGGGGATCGGCGAGCTGCAGGCCGGGGAGGCGCCCGAGATGGGCAACCTCGTCTACGGCGGCACCGCCGTAGACAAGGTCCGACAGCACGCTGAGGACGTTCCCTTCGAACTCATCGGGACCTGGGAGCCGCAGCCCCATGACGTCGACGGAGAGTGGGTCGATCAGCGCTTCAACCCGGAGCGGGTGGCGCGCTACATGACCAGCCCCACCGGGCAGTGGTCGAACCTCGACAACCTCGCCTCAGCGCTGCGTCGTTGCGAGATCTCCCCTGACGAGATCATGGGCTCGACCTTCCAGACGACCCGGTTCAAGAACCGGCTCGTCCGCTTCAACGCCGAGCGTGCCGTACCGATCGCCGATCACGAATCCGCGTTCATGCGGCGTATCGGGGTCACCGTGCGCGAGAGCATCGAGCGCAACGCGGCGACGGTCGCCGAGATCCTGGTCGACGATCACGGCGTCATTCGCTGGAGTGGCGAGAAGCTTCGCCGTGACGGCAAAGGCATTCCGATCTCGGGTGAGATCGGCCAGGTCTTCGATGTCGGCGAGTACGGCGAGATCACCACCGCCTTCGCCGGCGGGCAGAACGCCCTGATCGTGCCCGGCTACGAGGCGACGATCACGGCCCAGACTCCGGGCGAGGCTCCGACCTCGGTCGAGGAGCGCACGCGCCTGCGCGGCTACGAGCAGCTCATGCACGAGCGCATCCAGTACCAGATCGCCGGTGACGTCAGCACCGGGCGGAGCGAGACCGGCGAGCCCTCCTCGCTCAACACGGTCTACTCACAGCTTTACGGCACCAAGCACCCCATCGACTACATCGAGCGCGCCACCACGTACCGGCGGGACGAGTCCACCGGCGAGATCAAGGCACACCTGGACGAGTGGACGGCAGCCATCCTGCAGACCGAGGCGCGCCGTGTGCGCTACTCCAACGAGATCAAGGCCGGCTCGACCGTCTACGCCGAGTACAGGGCCCAGCGCGACCGAACCGACCCGGCTGATGACAACCACTTCGACGCCTGGCGGCTCACCGGCGGGCGGAACATGGCGGTGCTCACCGGCAAGGACCGGAACAACGTGGCCGCGCCGAGCGGCTACTTCGACCCGGTGATGACCGGAGGCGGGACCAACCAGGGCATCGTGCGGTACCTGACCACTCAGGCCCAGGTCGACAGCGATGGTCGGATCGTGCCGGGCGACGAGAGCGTGGCCGGACAGCGTGCGCCGCTCATGGCTCTCCCCGAGCTCGAGACGTTGCGGTACGACCCGTTCGACCGTCAGCAGATGACGGCCTCGACGATCATGCAGTCCTCCGAGGTCACCGCGCCGGCGAAGACGGCGCTGATGACCTTCGGCGGTTGGACGGCTGATGACCCGATCGTGGTGTCGAAGGAATTCGCCGGGCGCCACCGCATCCGCGGGGCCGGCGGTCGGGAGCGCGATCTCGTCGTGGGCGACAAGATCTCGGATCTGCACGGCAACAAGGGCGTGATCTCGCTGATCGTCGACCGGGACATGCCTCTGCACGACGCGCAGCAGCAGGCCGTCGTCGAAGAGGTCAACTGGTTCCGGGCCAACCCGGGTCTGGACGTGGTGATGAGTCCGTTCAGCCTCATCTCCCGGCGCAACGCGGGCTCGGCGCGCGAGCTGATGAGCGGGAACGTCTCGGATCTGCGCTCGCCCAACGGAGAACTGCGGCCGAGTGCCCTGGGCGAGATGCGCTTCGTGGTCACCCATATGGCCGTCGACGAGAAGACGAAGGTCTACGACGACGAGCAGGTGCGTGCCGGCAAGGGCCGTAAGGCCTCGGCTCAGCTGGCCTGGGCGCTGCAGTCCCAGGACTGTCCGGCGATCATGCGCGAGTTCTACGGCCACAACAGCGGGGCCGAGTCGAGCCTGCGCGAGTACCTGCTGGTATCCGGCATGGACATGGACGCTGACGGCACGCTGCGCGTGATCGGCCAGGCCGAGGGCCTCGACGAGCGTACCGAGCGTCGGTTCATCCCGATGCCCGACTTGCTGCGCACGCAGCCGCGCAAGGCGGACCAGCTCCCGGGACTGAACACCATGGCGATGCGCAAGTCCTTCGGCGACCTCATCGGCGACCGCGGCGGCGACATGGAGATCCCGTTCCCGCTCACGTATCCGACCGGTGAGCAGACCGAGACGGTGAGCGCGAGCTCGTGGAAGCTGCCGGTGATGTCCTCGCACCTGCGCAGTGGCCAGGAGTTCGAGGACGGGTCCTCCGTCACGCACGACTACACCCGCAGCTACCAGGACGTCTTCGTGGAGGCCTGCCGCTACCGCTACATGGCCGAGCAACTGGACGGCCAGGGTCTGTCCGCCGAGAAGCGCGCCGAGGTGCGTCGCGGCATGAGCGAATCGGTCTCGCGCGCTCAGCGCGCCTTCGAAGCGATCACGACCGACGTCCAGAACCGAGTGCTGACGGGCACGAGCAACATCTTCAAGACCGGGCTGATGTCCTCACGGCTCACCGACTCGGCGACGATGGTGTGGACCGCAGACCCACGGCTGGACGTCGACCAAGTCGCGCTCAGCTCGGTCAAGGCTGCGAAGTTGGGGCTCGCCGAGGGCGACCACGCGCTGGTGTGGCGTGACCCGGTGCTCCGTGACGCCGGTGTGCGCTACATGCGGGTCGCGATCGACGACCGGCTCACCGGCGCGGCGATCAACCCGGTGATGGACGCTTGCTTTGACGGCGATTTCGACGGTGATGCCGTCGCCGTGGTGAAGCTGCACAGCGAGGCAGCCAAGGCCGAGGCCCTGGCAAAGCTCTCGGTGCCGGCCAACCTGTTGGACACCGGAGTGGTCAAGGGCGATGGTTCACACCCGCTGGCCATGCAGGTGTCGCTGGACACCCAGGTCGCGCTCTCCAAGAACGCGCGAATGGCTCATGAGTTGGAGCGTTCACGGAGCGAGGCGAACCGGCTCCGGCTGCGGGCAATCACGGGTTCGGATTCGCCGGAGGACATCAAGCGCGCCCAGCAGAGCGTGACGGAGGAGCTGAGCGGGCTGTACCGCCGGGCGCAGCGTGGCGAGTTCGGTGCGGCTCTGACGTTCTCGGATCGCGAGGCACACCTGCGGAGCGTGCGCGAGGTCTGTGTCAAGACCGGCGCGAAGGGGAGCGAGAAGAAGCTCGACGACTACGCCCGGAACCTGGGCGATGCACAGGGCACGCCCGGCATCACCCAATCCGACCAGGAAGCCTCGATGTTCGCCACGGCGATCAAGTCCCACGGCACCGGCTTGGGTGGCTCGTTCAGCCAGCGCGCCGTTTGCGCGCTGCGCGGCGAGGATCTCAAGGCCGTCCTGGAGGTCACCTACCCGGTGACCCAGTCGATCCTGCAGGCGAAGCACGACGCTGCCGAGGCCCGGCACAAGTACGCGATGCTCCAGGGCCCCGGCCGTGAGCTCTGGAGGGGCCGCAGCATCGAACGTGTCGGCCCGGGCCAGTGGCGCACGGCATTCGTGGACGGTGAGCCCGTCCAGGCTACGGCCGAGGAGTGGCAGAAGCAGTTCGTCGAGTTCTACGAATCCAAGGATGGCTTCGGAGTCAGGGTCAACCCGGAGTACGTGGCCCGCGTGGCCGGTGCGCTGGAGGACCCGGCGACCGGGCTCATCCGCAACTTGGAAGAAGACGTGTCGCTGCGGGGAACCCTGATGGACCGGATGGCCTACGTCGGCGCGTTCGCCGATCTGGTGGAGGCGGCCAAGAACCGTGAGAGCGTCTACGACGGCGACAGGAACGAGCAGTTCGCGTCCTCGGCGGCTCTGAAGGCTCGGGTGCAGATGTCGCGGCAGCTCGATCAGCTGGGCTCCATCGAGAGGAACAGCCCGGACCACGCCGTGATCGCCGTCGATGACTCGGTGGTCAAGCGCGACGTGATCTCTCAAGACGCGGCGGCGTCCCGCACCCGCGGCTCGCAGCGCCGCTCCGCGCATGCCGTGAGCGTGGGCCCGAGGCGCCCGGTCTACACGCCGAGCATCGAGATCGATCAGCCCCAAGTCAACGACGGCGACTACGGGATGGGGTACTGAGATGGCACGGCACAAGGAACTGGGAACAGGAACCGCGGGCCGTCGGCGCGCGGTCAAGGTGCTTCCGGTTGGCGACGATCGGCTTCGGACCGGTGAGCCGCGGGGCAACACCTACGCCCACTGGGACTCGCGCTCGGACGAGCCGATCGACGCCGAGGTGATCGACGATCCGGGGCCGCAGGACGCGGACGGTGCGCGCTCCCGGCGTGAGCGGCTCCGGGACCGTGCCCGCGAGTTCTTCGGTGAGAAGACCCGGAAGCGGATGGCCGACCGTGACCGCGTGCACAGGATCGACGTCGACCGGGCCGAGGACGAGAGCGAGGGCCTGGATCAGCGCGAGCAGCTGCTCAAACTCAGGGCGGAGACGCGGCTGGCCTGCGAGAAGTACATGACCTCGCTGCGGGACTCGAAACTGTTGGTGCCCGGCTTCACCGACGAGGAGCCGGCGCAGGATCTCGGCGCCATGCACCACGTCTACATGCAGATGATGATGCAGGCCTGTCTCAAGCCGCTCTCGCGCGGAGTGAACGCCAACTCGATCATCCAGGCGGTCGGCATGGCGATGACGATGCGGATGCTCGCCCCGGATTTCAAGAAGGAGATGGACAGCTACCTCCAACCCCTCAAGGACAAGATCCAGGAGCGCATCGATACCCGGACCCGTGGCATGGTGGCCTTTGCCCAGAGCGGCATCACGCACCGGCAGAGGATCTTCAAGGACCTGCCGAGCGGGGCCCGGCGCGAGCGCCTGATCGGCAGCACGGATCCGCGTGACCACCTGTCGAAGAAGTGGCGCACGCGCTTGGACGCCATGCAGCATCGTGAGCGCGGCCACCGGGAGATGTTCACGACGGACTCGGCAGCCATGACCGAGGTCGCGCTCATGGAGAACGCCTTCTGGAAGATGCGTGAGCCGGGCGCGGACGTCGGCCTGATCCGCGATGGCCACCGGGCGCTGCGCAAGCGGCTGTACGAGCAGATGAGCGAAGACGGCCTGGAGCGCCGGGAGGTCGTCCAGCGCGCCCGAAAGATCATCGGCGAGCGGATGGAGTACGAGCCCGAGCTGCGCACGATGTTCAACGGCGTGGCCCACGGACGGATCGTCAAGGCCCCCGCACACGAGGAGCGGATCGCGGGCTCCGATCGGGTCCACACGGTGTGGAGCGGGGAGTTCGAGGACCAGTTGGGCCGGCGTCTGCCCGAGGACGGGATGTTCACACTGCGTCGACCCATGGACGCGGACGCCCACCAGGTTCAGCTCGCCGAGACGATGAAGACCTCGTTTCTCGACGCGCTGGGCCGCGGCGACCAAGAGGCCTACGGGGGCAACGTGCTCGGCTACCTGGTCGGCTTCGCGGCGCAGAAACAGGGTCTGGACACCAGCGGGCTGCCCGACATGCTCCAGCACCGGCTGGACCAGTCCGAGGTGATGATCGCGAGCATGGACATCGACGGTCTGTCACCCGAGGAGCAGCAGCGGGTCTATTCCAACGCCTACGTCGACGCGATGGAGGCAGTGAACCAGAAGTACCCGGATCTCGAGGCGCAGCTGAAGCGGAGCCTCGGAGAGAACTGGCAGCGAACACTGCAGACGGCGGTCGACGACCCCGGGGCCTTCTTCGAGGAGCAGCGACTCAAGCCGCGGTCGCGCCCTACGGGTCCGTCGGCCGAGCAGGAGGCCGGGGCGCAGCACGACGGCCCGAACGCCGAGGCCGACTCCGAGGACTTCCAGCGAACCTGAGCGCGATCCGAGAACACGAACGAGGAGCAGGAGGAGGGGGCATGAACCAGGAACAGAACGAGGGACAGCAGGTCAGGTTCGGATCGCGCTTCGCGCGGATGTTCGGCTACGTCACACCGGAGGATCGGAGCCGATGGGAGCAGCAGCGGGCGCAGAACAAGCCGCACGTCAGCGCGCTCCGGCAGGGCGCGACGTCGGCACTGAGTTCGATGATGGAGTTCGGAGAGCGCAACATCGGCGCGAAGCTCGATGCGGCCCAACGCGTGGCGGCGCAGCAGCGGTTCGAGGAGTCTCACGACAAGGTCCTGAACCAGCGCCGCGATCCGAACACGCGGAGCATCATCGAGTCGGTCGTCTATGAGCCCAGGGGCGACCAGGAGGGCATCGAGCCGGATCTGGAAATCTAGCCGAATGAGCAACGATAAGCATGGCGACTGCATTTGACAGGCCCCGCTCCTCTTCTCTACTCATGACCATCTCCGATAGACTGGTTCCCAAGTGGGACCGTGTAATGATCGGCGACAGGGCATGGTGTAGACATGGAAACGACGAAGACACCGCGCGTCAATAAGCGCGAGTTCATCTCGCGGGTCGCGACTCGCAGCAAGTTGCCCATCCGGGTGGTGAACAAGGTATACGAGTCGTTGCTTGGTGAACTCACCGGAGCGGTCAGCGGCGGTGAGGCGGTCGTACTCACGAGCTTCGGCCGCTTCTACCGACAGGACCACAAGGGTCACAAGGTGCGCTTCGGCAAGAGCAACGTCGATGACTACGTGGTTCTCAAGTTCTCCGCATCGAGCAGCTTCAACCGCCGACTGGGGGGCCATGAGGACGACGCCTCACCACGGACCTAGAGACGATCGGGGATGCCGGCAAGTTCGAAAACGTCATTGAGGGTCGTGAGCTGCGGCCCGCGTCGCAGAAATCGAGGAGCCGGCAGAAAAGAAAATCCCCGTGATACCTGCAGGCATCACGGGAATTTCCTTTGTGGATGAGATGAGTTCGGCCGCGAGGCTCAGCCGTCGGCGATGACGAAGATCAGCACGAGCGCGCTGACCGGGACGACGAGCACGCCGGCCACGGCCAGGTACAGGTCACTCGAACTGGTGGTCAGGCTCGTTCATGGACGGCGTGTCGAAACTGCCGGTCAAGTGCTGCCTGGGTCGCGAGGGACTCGCAATCGGCTCGCGCTGCGCGGCCAGCTCGGCGAGAGTGAAGCCCACAGGGCGGCCCAGACGCTGGCCGGCCATGTAGTAGGCCTGCCCGTTCGCGCGTTCACCCAGGGCGATGATCTCGCGGATGACGGGCTCGCCCGGGCGCTGGGGCGCGCGCTCCCGCCAGACGATCCGGTGCGAGGGCTTTGCATTCGGATCTGCGCCGACGTACGTGGTCTCACAATCGGAGAGATCGGGATAACTGGGCATGTACCCCAGCGGGTGCGTGCCCGGCGCGCCTTGCTGGATCCGGCCCAGCTGGTTGAGAGCCACGCGCAGGAGCCGGCCCTCTGGTCCTTGAGGTTTCTTCAGCGCAGCGTCGTGGAGAGTCTGGAGGTCCTGCTTGAGACCGGCGGTCGGCAGGATGCGGATGACAGGCCGACGCTCACTCATGACGCTTCTTCTGCTGGGCAGCACGATGGTCATCCGCCCACTGCTGACCGAGCGGGCCGAGGCTCTCGGCCAGCTCCTCGACGGTCATGCCCGCCTCGCCAGAGGCGTCGGACTCCTGGATGCGATGGGAGAGCTCGGCCTGGAAATCAGCCTCAGCGTGGACGTGGGCCGCGTGGTCGTACTTCATGAGGCGCACGAACGCTGCGAAGGGGATGATCGCGGCCTCGGGCTTGTTGCCGTCTCCGAAGATCAGCGGCGTGATCTGGCCGCGGCGATAGAGGTTCAGGACCGTGGCGAGTTCCTCGTGCCTGAGCTGGTCTGTCGGGACGACATTGACAGAGAACTTCGGGAGCCCGGCGCCGGGACTGCTGCCGCCGTGGGCATTGTCGTTGCGAGTCATACCTTCATTATAGTCAGTCTAGAGCGACTTGTTGTCGACTCGTATACGAGGGTCATCGCCGAGTCGACATGGACGTCGAATGATGGCTCACTCCATCCCTGAGAGGCGAGCCAGGCAGGAGAAGGAGGAGCCTGTGCTCCAGTCCCGCACGGTGCGGACTGGAGCACGGGCTCTGATTCATGGACAGTCACGACGGCCGTCCAGGGCCGAGAGGACGTCGTAAGGCGTCACGAATGTGGGCGTCGAACAGCTCGTACTTGACGGCGCGGTCGGGCCGGATGCCTCCCCGTCTGCCCATCAGGAGCAGAGCATCGACAGCCCACTCCCCCGGGGTTGACCCAGCCGGCCCCAGGTCGCAGTTCGGACGCTGAACCCGCGGTCGCCCTGCTCGGATCGGCCAGAGCAGAAGAGAGACCGGAGCAGTTGGCCATGGTGGTGCGATTCCTTCGTTCGGCCTGGCGGTCGATGGTTCGGGGAGCCATTGGCGATCTCTCGGGCAGGGTTTGCACTAACATTCAATCCCTTATTGCATCGACTTGGATTAGACTATGAGTAGAATGGCAATGTCAGACGCGGATGACTCTGCATGCTATTCATAGAGGAGTTGGGGCAGGGATGGCGGCTACGGTTCAGAGGCCAGAGGGGACGGCGTCGAAGCCGACGGCACAGACGAGAGCAACTGCCGGGAGTCGCACCGGCCCGATGGGCTTCGGCAACGGGCCGCTCATCGCGGCCGGCCTCATGGCGGGCGGAGCGGCGCTCCTCGCCGGCTGGGGCCTGACGCAGCTTGCGACTTCCGACGGCGGCTTCACCCAGGCACTGCATGGCAATCACGCCCCGGCCGAGGCGCCGGGCAACCCCGACGAACAGAACGCCGGAGGCAGCAGCGCCCAGCAGCCGAGCGAGGCCGGCACGGGGAAGCAGGACGAGAGCGGGGCGAGTCCGACTTCGAAGCCCAGTCGCGGCAGCGAGGACGAGGACGAGGACGAGCCCAACGGATCGGGCGCACCCGCCGAGCCCGCGCCGAACACGAAGCCGGGCACCATCGTGCCAGGCGATACGCTCGCCGAGATCTCAAGGAGGACTGGGGTTCCGATTGGCATTCTGGTCGAGGCGAACAAGACCCAGAATGCGGATCTCATCCACGCGTGGGCCTCGCGGCTCATCCCACGGGCGTGACGACGCGACAGGGCAACACCGTCACGTACCGAGCCTGAATCGACGCCCTGACGCCACTAGGTAGTGTCTGGAGTTCAGATCATGACTGCGGTGCGATGCTGCGGAGCCAGAGCATCGCACCGCACAGATGCAGTCCGGCCTCGTAGCTCT
>NZ_JBHXTC010000029.1:0-8876 GCF_042677605.1 Streptomyces sp. NPDC127106
CTCGGGGGCGCCCCGGCGCGGCCGCGCCCGCGCGCCCCCTGGGGGGGGGGGGGGGGGCGCTCCCCCGCCGCGGCGGGGGGGGGGGGCGGGGCCGCCCCCCCCCACGGCGAGGGTGGAGGAGTCGGCTCCGGTCCGCTTGAGGAGTTCCGGCAGATGGGAGGCGGCCAGGTAGTAGCCCTGGTTGTCGCGGAAGGTGCCGCCCGTCACCCGGCCCTGCGGGTCGAGCCGGACCAGGGTGTTCTGCTGGTGGGCCTCCAGGCCGATGCCGGTGGCGGCGTACAGGTGGAGCATGGGGACGAGGACCCGGTCGGTGTAGTCGGCCGTCCACTGCTCGGCGGCGCCGGGCCCTTGCGCGCAGACCAGCTCGCCCAGCGTGCTGCGGCCGAGGCCGGGGCGGGGGGCGACCAGGCCGACGAGGCAGCGCAGGTCGGCGATGCCGTGCGGGACCTCGCGCACGGCGACGTCGAGGCCGGTGACCTCCGGGCCCTCCGGGCGGCCGGGTTCGTCCACGGCGATCCAGGCCGGGTCGCGGGTGATCGTGAATCCGGGGTGGGCGAGGAAGGTGGTGTCGGCGTGGCCGGCGTCGAGCAGCCGGTTGACCTCCAGGCCGCGGCGCAGTTCCGTACGGGTGGACTCGCGGCGGGAGTTGGTCAGCCGCAGGCCGAGGGAGAGCTTCAGCATCACCTCGGCGCCGGGCCGGTACACGGTGCGCAGGCTGGAGGTCGGCCACCAGGCGGGGCCGAGCTCGCCGAGGGGTTCCAGAGCGCCGGAGGCGGCGAGGGCGGCGATGCGCGGGCGGTGCAGCAGGTCGCGGGCCTGCCAGGGGTGGGCGGGGATCAGGATCCGGCCGCCGGTCGGGGGCCGGCCGGCGAGGTCGGCGAGGAGGGCGACGGTGTCCCGACCGGCCAGGGAGGGCGCCCCGGCGACGGCGTCGTGGGAGACGACCGACGGGTCGGCGGCGAACCAGTGCAGGCGGAAGGAGCCGCGCAGCTCGGGCGAGAAGGCGGCGGTGTCGTGGTCGGAGATGCCGTCGCGACTCTTGGGGGCGGGGTGGTTCAAGTGGCCGAGGAGGAGGGCCTGTTCGGAGTCGAGGAAGCCGTCGGTGCCGGATGGCGGGGCGGGGTGCGCGCGGCGGTCGGCGACGAACGCGGTGACGCGGCGCACGGATTCGGCGGTCCGTTCGACCAGGTCGGCGACCTCCCCCGGGGGGACTCCGCCGGGGCGGGCGCCGCCCCGTACGGCGGCTTCCGCGGCGAGCAGGGCGACGGCGGTGACCGGATCGACGGGGTTGCCGAGGAGGCCGCCCGGGCCTTCGAGGCGGACGGGGGCGAAGCGGTGCCAGCCGGTGGGCGAGCGGTGGGTGACCTCGGTGACGAGGGCCAGTCCTGCGGTGGGCAGTTCGACCCGCAGCGGGCCGGGGCGGACGGGGGTGGCCGTCTCCAGGAGCCAGCAGCGCAGCAGGGCCTCGGCGTGGGCGTGTTCGGCAGCGGTCCGGGCGTCGGGGTCGTGCAGGGGGTCGGCGGCGGTCCGGGGGTCGGCGGCGGTCCGGGCGTCGGCGGCGTGCGGGGGGCCGGCCGGTGGGGTGGGGGTTGCGGCCGCGGCGGTGGTCGTCATGCGGCGGTCTCCTCCATCAGTCGTTCGCAGGTGCGTCCGGCGTCGAGGACGGTGTCCACGAGGTCGTCGATGTCGTCGGTGGTGGCGGACGGATTGAGCAGGGTGAACTTCAGGCACACCCGGTGCGGGGCGCCCGGTGTGCCGGCCGTGGTCTCGGTGCGGCCGATCAGGGCGCTGCCCGACTGGAGCAGGCGGCGGCGGACGGCGCCGTTGAGGGCGTCGGCGGCCGCCGGGTCCGTGCCGCCCCGGTAGCGGAAGACCACGGTGGTGAGCTCGGCCGGGGAGACCAGTTCCAGGTCGGGCTCGGCGAGGATGCGCCGTTCGGCGTGCCGGGCCAGGTCGTGGCAGGTGTCGGCCATGCGGCCCAGGCCGGTGCGCCCGTAGGCCAGGAGCGTCGCGGTCGCTTTGACGGCGTCGGGGCGCCGGGTGGTCTGGAGGCTGCGTCCGAGGAGGCCGTCGTAACCGGCCTCGGTGTCGTCGGCCGGGTTGAGGTAGGCGACCTCACGGTCGAGCGCGGTGAAGGCGCTGCCGTCCGAGACGAGCAGGGCGCTGGCGGCGGCGGGCTGCCAGCCCAGCTTGTGCAGGTCGAGGGTGACGGAGTCGGCCAGGTCCAGTCCGGCGAGGCGGTCGGCGAGGCGGTCGGAGAACAGGGCGCCGAAGCCGTACGCGGCGTCGACGTGGGTCCACGTCCCGTGGCCGGCGGCGATCTCGGCGATCTGTGCGAGCGGGTCGACGGAGCCGAAGTCGGTGGTCCCGGCGGTGGCGACGACGGCGATCGGGGTCTGGTCGGGGCGCAGGGCCGCGAGGGCGGCGGCGAGGGCCTCCGGCCGCATGCGCCGGCGTTCGTCGGTGGGGACGGTGCGGACGGCCGCCTCGCCGAGTCCGAGGGTGGCGCAGGCGCGGTGCGTGGAGAAGTGGGCGTACTCGGAGCAGAAGACGACCGGTGCGGGGAGTGCCGCCACGCCCTGTTCGCGGACGTCGATGCCGCGACGGAGGGCGGCCGCGTCCCGGGCGAGGAGCAGTCCCATCAGGTTGGAGAGGGAGCCGCCGGGGGTGAGGACGCCGTCGGCGCGTTCGCCGAGTCCCGCCAGGCCGGTGAGGGCCGCGATCAGCCAGCGTTCGACGGCGATGGCCGAGGGGCCGGAGTCGTAGGTGTCCAGGGAGGCGTTGCAGGCGTTCGCCAGCGTGTCCGCGGCGATCGCGACGGCGAGCGGCGGTGGCTGGAGGTGGGCGGCGGCGCGGGGGTGGGCGAGGTCGAGGCCCTGTTCCACGAGGACGGCGGTCAGCCGCTGGAGGGCCGCCTTGGCGCCGAGTCCCTCGTCGGGGAGGCGGGGCGGTCCGAGGGCCTCGGCGGCCGCGGCGAGGACGTCGGCGGGGGTGCCTGCGGGAACGGGGCCGGCCGGGCGGCGGGCGGCCGCCAGGGTGTCGACGATCTCACCGAGCAGGCCGTGGACCTCGCCGAGCCCGTCGAGGCCGAGCGCGGGCGACGGCGGTGCGGACGGGGGCCGGGGCGGTACTGCGGTCAGCGGTATCACGCTCTGGCCTCCTCATTCGGCAGCGAGCGGGCTGGGGTGGGTGCCGTTCGGGTACAGCGCGTGGCGCAGGGCCCGGTCGCCGTAGCGGGTGACTACGATCCGGTCGCGGTTCAGTCCGTACCGGGGGATCTCGGGGGTGAGCAGGTCGTATTCGGCGAACCGGTCGGACAGTTCGGGGAAGCGCTTGTGGAAGTCGAGGATGGTCTGCCGGACCAGCCGCCAGAAGGTGCGTTCCGGTACGCCGAGCTGGTCGGCGCAGAGCGGTGCGAGGTAGCGGAAGTGGCCGACGAAGACCTGGTCGACGACGTGCTGGCGGATGACGGACGGGTGCTTGCGCGGCAGGACGTGGTCGTGGCCGTCGGGCTCGGGGCCGCGTTCGGGCACGTCCGTGAAGGACACGCACACGTCGTCGACGAAGTCCTTCAGGTACAGGCGGGCCGGCACGTCGTTGTCGTCGTAGCCGATCAGGGTGTTCTGGCCGTGCGGGTTGAAGGTGATCCCGTAGCGGTAGAGGACGTGCAGGATCGGCACGAGCAGGGTGTCGAACAGGCGGCGCAGCCAGTCCTGCGGTTCGAGGCCCGAGGCCCGGGCGAGTTCGGCGGCGAACGCGCGGCCGGTGTGGTCGGTGTGCAGCAGCGAGGCGAAGGTGCGGACCCGTTCGTCCGGGTCCTTGCGCGCGGACACCGGTTCGCGCCAGATGCAGCCGAGGGTCTCCAGGTACTGGTAGGGCGCCCCGTCGAGCTGGGAGAGGTAGGGGTGGTGGACGGTCACCGAGGCGACCTCGCCGAGGAAGACGGTGCGGCATTCCTCCGTCAGGAACGGGTCGCGTTCCACCAGTCCGCGCAGCCACTGGGTGACGACGGGGGCCCCGGCCGTGCAGTGCGGCGGGATGCCGCGCCAGACGAGGGTGTTGAGGATCTTCAAGGGGAGTTTGACGTCGTACCGCTCGGGGGCGGTGACGTTGGCCATCGTCCGGATCGACTGGCCCGGGAGGTAGGCGTCGGGGCTCTCGCCGAGCGGGACGATGCGGCGCTGGGCCACGTCGGCGGCGTGCAGGACCTGGACCGCGTGGTCCCACTGCCAGGGGTGCACGGGCAGCCACACGTAGGCTTCGGGATCGACTCCGGCGCGCTCCAGGACGGCGGTGAACCGGCCGCGCGTCTCCTCGTCCAGCTCCCGCGCGAGGACCTCGCGTTCGGACAGCTCGGAGGTGCCGCGGAACTCGGCGAGGCCGCGGTGCACGGCCACCCAGTGGAGCTTCAGCGGCTGCGCGGACTCGGGCGCGTAGCGGCGTACGTCGGTGGCGGAGAAGCCGATCCGGCCCTTGTTGGCGACGAGCAGGTTGTGGCCGGTCATCCGGCACTCCAGCTCGGTGTGGCCGAGGGCGCGCAGCTCGGCCGCGGTCTCGCCGCCGTGGGTGAGGCGGGCGGCGTCGACGGCGAGGGTGGCCGAGAGCTCGGTGAGGTAGGTGGCGACGGTCGACGGGTCGCTGTCGATCGTCGTGGCCGCCTCGACGAGGAACTGCTGGGCGTCCCAGGCGGGTTGGGCGATGGAGTTGCCGAGCATGCCGGTGGCGGTGCGGGTGATCGAGTCCGGGTCGACGCGCAGCCAGCCGTAGGCGCCGGGTTCGGCGTGGAAGGCGTAGGTCGTGCCGCTCGCGAGGTCGACGCGGTAGCCGTCGCCGGTTTCGACCGCCTTGAGCATGTCCTCGAAGCACCATTCGCCGAGGGCTTTGGCGAGGAGGCGGCGGTTGGCTTCCCGCCAGGCCGTCGGGGAGACGTCCGGCAGGTCCGGCACGGGATGGTCGGGGGGCAGGGGCATCTGGCAGCTCCTGTATCCGTCTCGTGGCGCCCGGAGGCGATCCGTCCAGGCGAAGCCAGATTAGGGAAGCCTTACCTAAGTCGCAATCGCAACTTTCGGCCACGCTGGGACAGATGACATTCCCTCAGGAATGCACTTAGGTTAGGCTTACCAATCCGCATGCCCGTTCCAGGGTCTACGCGCTCGGGGTGAATCAGTGGCACCTTCCCGCAGTGGCTCTCCGCGATGGACGTTCGCTCTGGTCAGCGCCGGCGGCGTGATGATGACGCTGGACGTCACCGTGGTGAACGTCGCGCTCGCCGATATCGCCGGATCCCTGGACGTCGGCCTCGCCCGCGTGCAGTGGACGGTCTCCGCCTACTCCCTCGCCTTCGGAGCGCTGCTGCTCACCGCGGGCGCGCTCTCCGACCGCATCGGGCGCAAGACCGTGTTCTTGGCCGGAATGACGCTGTTCACGGTCGCCTCGGCCGCCTGTGGACTCGCGCCCGACGCGGGCACGCTCATCGCGGCGCGCGCCGCCCAGGGGCTCGGCGGCTCCCTCGTGTTCGCCCCGAGCCTCGCCCTGCTCGCGGCCGCCTACGAGGGCGCCCGCCGGCAGGCCGCCATCGCCGCGTTCGCCGCCGTCGCCTCGGCGGCAGGCGCCCTCGGCCCGGTGGTCGGCGGCCTCTTCGTGAGCGGGCCCGGCTGGCGCTGGATCTTCCTGGTGAACGTGCCGATCGGGGTCCTGGCCGTGGCCGGGGCGCTGGCCCGGCTGCCCGGAGCGCAGACACCGCCCGCCGCGGGGGCCGCCCGGCGCCGGATCGACCCGCTCGGCGCGGTGCTCGCCGTGGCCGCCCTCCTCGCCCTGCACTATCCCCTGACCGTGGGGCCGGAAGCGGGCTGGACCTCGCTGCGCGTCCTGCTGCCCGCGGCCGCGGGGATCGCGCTCACCGCCGCCCTGGTGGCCGCCCAGCGCCGCGGGGACGGCCTGATCGACCTGGCCCTGCTGCGCATCCGGGCGCTCTCCGGCGCCGCCGTGCTCGGGTTCCTCGCGCGGCTGTCCAGCCTGGGCGTGCTGGCCTTCACCACCCTGTGGCTGCAGAGCACCCACGCCTACTCCCCCCTGGAGGTCGGGCTGCACCTGCTCCCGCTGACGGGCAGTCTGCTGCTGGCCGGCCTGTTCGTGGCGCGGCTGCAGCGGGCGTTCCCCCCGCACGCCCTCGTCGCGGGCGGCTTCGGGCTCCAGGGGCTGGGCCTGCTGGCGCTGGCCGCTGCCGCGTCCGCGGCCTCCGGGGGCGGCGGCGGTGCCGGGGCGGCCGGCCCGGGCGGGGCCGCCACCGCGGCCGGGCTGGTGCTGCTCGGTGTCGGAGGGGCCGTCATCTTCCCGCCGCTGATGGGCGTCGCGGTGGGCGCGGTGCCGGCGGACCGGGCTGGCCTGGCCTCCGGGCTGACCAACGCCTGCTACCCGCTCGGCACCGCGACCGGCGTCGCGGCCTTCGGCGCCCTGTTCGCCTCCCGCCTCGACTCCGGCCTCGACTCCGGGCTCGGCGCCGGGCTCGGCGCCGCCGCCGACGCGTCGGTGCGGGACGCCGTCGGCACCGGCCGCCTCGAACTCCTCGACCCCGCGCTCCAGCCGCTCGCCCGGTCCGCGTTCTCCGGCGCCTACACGGCCGTCTGCCTGGCCTCCGCCGCCGTCTGCCTGGTCGGCGTCCTCGCCGCCCGTACGCTCCGGGACGGCGCGGCCGGGGCCGCGGGTTTCCCGGCCGGGGAGCCCGCGCGGGCCGGCCGTACGGCTCACACCTCTTGAGTCCGGCGCAGCAGCCACACCAGGTACGGGGCGCCCACCAGCGCGGTCACCACGCCCACCGGGATCTCGGTCGGCGCCAACAGCCAGCGCCCCAGCGCGTCCGAGCACACCACCAGCAGCGCGCCCAGCACCGCGGCCATGGGCACCATCCGCGCGGTGTGGCCGCCGACCAGACGGCGCGCCAGGTGCGGGGCGACCAGCCCGACGAAACCGACCGCGCCGACGGCGGCGGCCGTGCCGGCGGCCAGCACCGCGCCCGCGCCGAGGACGAGCAGCCGGGCACGGCCCAGCTCCAGGCCGAGGGCGCGCGGCAGCTCCTCCCCCAGGGCCAACAGGTCCACCGGCCGCGCCGCGACCACCAGCAGCACTGCGACCAACGCCGGCAGGACCAGCCAGCCGAGCGCCGACAGGTCCCGGCCGTAGGTGCTGCCGGCGAGCCAGCCGAGGGCGGCCGAGATGTTCATCTGCGCGCCGACGACCATGATGTTGACCAGGGCCATCGCGGTGGCGGCGGCCCCGAGGCCGACCAGCACCACCCGGGTCGGGTCCAGTCCGGGACGGCCCCCGCCCGTACTCCCCCGGGCCACGAGGACGACGACGACCAGCATCAGCAGGCCTCCGACGGCCGCAGCGGCCGGCAGCGCGGCCGCGGGCGCGGACGGGACGACCAGGATGACGGTGACGGCCCCCAGGGAGGCGCCCGCGGTCACCCCCACGAGCCCCGGCTCGGCCAGCGGGTTGCGTACGACGGCCTGCACCGCCGCACCCGCCACGGCCAGGCAGGCGCCGGCCACCGCGGCCACCAGGACGCGCGGCAGCCGGTAGCCGACCACCGCTTCGGTGATCTGCTCGGCGGACCCGGAGAGCAGCGCGCCGAGCTGGCCCCAGCCGATCTCCACGTCGCCCAGGCGCAGCGACACCGCGACGGCCGCTGCCAGTGCGATCAACCCCCCGCCGAGTACGGCGGCGAAGCCGGGGGCGCGCCGCCGGCCGGAGACGGCGACGGCCGCCCCGGTGTCCGCGTCGCCGGTGCTGATCCGGCGCGCCAGGGCCATGAAGACCGGGCCGCCGGCCAGCGCCGTGACCACGCCGACGGGGATTTCGGCGGGCTGGGTCGCGGACGGGGGCGCGATCAGCTGGGCGGCCGCGTCCGCCGCGAGGACCAGGACGGCGGCGAGCAGGGCCGCGGTCGGGATGAGTTCGGCGTGCTTGCGCAGGCCCAGCTGCCGTGCGGCGACCGGGGCGATCAGCCCGACGAAGCCGATCGGCC
This sequence comes from Streptomyces sp. NPDC127106, assembly GCF_042677605.1. NCBI lineage: Bacteria > Bacillati > Actinomycetota > Actinomycetes > Kitasatosporales > Streptomycetaceae > Streptomyces > Streptomyces sp. NPDC127106. Next base: position 8,027 of record NZ_JBHXTC010000029.1, read on the forward strand.
CGGCGAGCGAGACCGCCGCGGCGGAGAGCAGCACGGCGACGAGGAAGGCCGCGGGCCGGATCCGCTCCACACGGACCCCCATCGCCTGGGCCGTCTCGTCGCCGAGGGCGAGCAGGTCCAGCGGGCGGGCCAGGAGCGGGGCGCACAGCGCGCCGGCCAGGACCAGGGCGCCGAGGACGAGCGGCCGCTCCAGCCCGGACTGCATCAGGGTGCCGTTGCCCCAGAAGAACAGTCCCCGTGTCGCCTGCACGTCGAGCATCTGCAGGAACTCCGCCGCCGCGGTCCCGGCGAGGGCGACGGTCGCCCCGGCGAGCAGCACCCGGCCGGGGGTCATCACGCCGCCGCTGGTGAGCAGGTGGACCACGGCGACGGCGAGGAGCCCGCCGAGGAACGCGGCACCGCCGGCGGGCAGCGGCCCCAGGCTCACGCCGGTGAACGCGACGAGCACGACGGCGAGGTAGGCGCCGGCGTTGACGCCGAGGGTGTCGGGCGCGGCGAGCGGGTTGCGGGTGGCGCCCTGGACGAGGACGCCGGAGACGCCCAGTGCCACGCCGACGACCAGCCCGGTCAGGGTGCGGGGCAGCCGGCTGCCGAGCAGGATGTCGGCGGTCCGGGCGTCGCCGCGGCCCAGGACCAGGTCGGCGATGTCGGAGAGGCCCACGCCGGAGGCGCCCTGCCCGAGGTGGACCAGGGCGACCAGGCACAGGACCAGCGCCAGGGCGCCGCCCGTGAGCAGGGCGCGGGTGCGGCCCCCGGCGGGCCGGCGGCGGGCGGGGCGGGCGGGCGCGGCCCCGCGGGGGGGGGCGCGGGCGGACCACAGAAGACGGGCGCCCGCCGCCCCGGCGCCGGA
>NZ_JBHXTC010000029.1:8886-57447 GCF_042677605.1 Streptomyces sp. NPDC127106
GCCCGGCCGGTGGTGGACCCGGGCCACCTGGCACAGCCCCAGCGCCAGGGCGCCGCCCGTGAGCCGGGCGCGGGTGCGCCCCCGGGCGGGCGGGCGGCCCCCCGGCCGGGGGCCGGCGGCTGCCGTGAGGGTGTCCGGAGCCATCAGACCTTCAGGGCCTTGCCGGTCTCGTCGAGGATGTGCAGCGCCGAGAGCGGGCCGCCGAAGAGCCAGGTGCCGGGGTCGAGCGGGACGGCCTTGTCGCTCTTGACGAAGTCGAGTCCCTTCCACACGGCGTTGGCGGCGAGGGCCCCGGTGAACGGGTTGTCCTTCTCGGCGGCGACGTAGAGGAAGGTGGCGTCGCCCTCCACCTTGGTCATGCCCTCGACGCCGACCGTGGTCATGCCCCAGGCGTCGGGCTCGCCCTTCCAGCCGTTCTTCAGTCCGGCGAGGTTCAGCACCTGCGGGGCGATGGCGTCGTCGGTGAGCATGCGGACGGTTGCGGTGCCGTTGGCGGTGAAGCCCTGCCCGACGGCGTACTTCAGGCCGCCCTTGCCGGCCTTGTCGAGGCGGGCCTTGAGGTCGGCGGCCCGGGCGTCGATCTGGCCGGTGACCTCGGCGGCCTTGTCCTGCTTGCCGACGGCCTTGGCCAGTTCGGCGAAGTTCTTCTTCATGGTCTGGAGCTGCGGCTTGGTGGTGTACGTGAACGACACCACCGGAGCGATCTCCTGGAGCTGCTTCAGGTTCGCCTTGGAGCGGTCGTTGTCGATCACGATGAGGTCCGGCTGGAGGGCCCGGATCTTCTCCAGGCTCGGCTCGTTGCGGGTGCCGACGTCGGTGACGTCCTGCGGCAGGGCGGCGCCCTTGGCGGTGATCCAGGTGCCGTAGCCCTTGTTGTCGGCGTTCCCCACCGGCGTGACCCCGAGCGCGACCAGCTCCTCGGTGTACGTCCATTCCAACGTCACCACCTTGGTGGCGGGTTTGGCCAGGGTGACCTTGCCCTGGGCCGTGTCGAGGACGATGGCGGCGCCCGCGGGCGCGTCCCCGCTCTTCTTGGGGTCCGCGGTTTCGCCGACCGTCCCGGACCCGCAGGCGACCGCGGCCAGCATCAGTGCCAGGGCGGCACCCGCCGTCGTCAAGGCGCGCGACATCCTCTGCATGGCGAATCTCTCCTCAGTGAAGGAAGGGGGGTGTTGCGGTCGAACGGCGCCGCGGGCGCCGGACCGGGGGTGGTCTCAGCCGGCGGGGGGCGCGGCCTCGGCGGACGGCACGGACTCGGCGGGCGGCTCGGACTCGGCTGCCGGCTCGGACTCGGCTGCCGGCCGCTGCGGGAAACAGGCGAGGTACCCGGTCGCCGGGTCGCGGACGACGCTCACGCGCAGGCCGAAGGCCCGGTCGATGACCTCGGGGGTCAGCACGGCGGCGGGATCCCCCGCGGCCGTGATCCCGCCGCCGGCGACGACCACGACCTCGTCGGCGTAGGCCGCGGCCTGCATCAGGTCGTGCAGGACCACGCCGCAGGCGATGGCGTGCTCGCGGGCCAGCCGGCGTACGACGTCGAGGACTTCGAACTGGTGGCGCATGTCCAGGTAGGTGGTGGGCTCGTCCAGCAGCAGCACGCCGGCCCGCTGCGCCAGCACCATGGCCAGCCAGGCGCGCTGGCGCTCGCCGCCCGAGAGTTCGTCGAGCCGCCGGTCGACGAGGGGGGCGGCGTCGGTGACGTCGAGGGCCCAGTCGATCGCCTCGGTGTCCTCGCCCGTGTGTCGGGAGAGGGCGCCGCGGTGGGCGTAGCGGCCGTGGCGGACCAGCTCGCGCACGGTGACCCCGGCGGGGGCCTGCGAGGTCTGCGGCAGGAACGCCAGGCGCTGGGACAGGGTCCGGCGGCCGAAGGAGCGCAGCGGCGCGTCGTCGACGCGCACCTCGCCGCCGATGGGGGGCAGCAGTCCGGCCACCGTGCGCAACAGGGTCGATTTCCCGCAGCCATTGGGGCCGACCAGCACCGTGATCGCTCCGGAGCGGAGCGAGAAGTCCACCTGCTTGAGCACCGGTCGGCCCGCATGCCCGACGTCGAGTCTTTCCGCCACCAGCCGGACGTCGCCTAACGCCACCGCGTCCCTCCCCTGTGTCGGGTTCTTGAGCGCCACCATACAACTTAGGTAAGGCAGCCCTAAGATCCATTTCCGGAACCCGGGTGACCTGTGACCATGTCGAGATCCTGCGCACCACCACACACCCCCGGCACACACTCACCACCCCTTGCGCAGAGGAGAGTTGGCCGGTAATGGCGCATGGCACGGGGGTGCGCCGGGGCTACCGGATGCGCTGTCCCACGGCCTTGCGGATTCCGAAGGCGGCCGCTCCGGCGGCGAGCACCGCGGCCCCGGAGACCACCGAGGAGGCCGGCAGGGCGAAGGCCAGGACCAGGCAGCCGGCCAGGCCGAGGACGGGGACGATCCGGGGCGGCCGGCCCTCGTCCGGGGTGAGGGTCCACGCCGAGGCATTGGCGACGGCGTAGTACGCGAGCACCCCGAAGGAGGAGAAGCCGATGGCGCCGCGCACGTCGGCGGTCGCCGCCAGGACGGCGACCACGCCGCCGACGAGGAGCTCGGCCCGGTGGGGGACCTTGAACCTCGGGTGGACGGCGGCCAGCGCGTGCGGCAGGTGCCGGTCCCGGGCCATGGCCAGGGTGGTGCGGGAGACGCCCAGGATCAGCGCCAGCAGCGAGCCGAGCGCGGCCACCGCCGCCCCGACCCGCACGACCGGTACGAGCCACTCGGCGCCCGCGGCGCGGGCCGCGTCCGCCAGCGGGGCCGCGGAGTCCGCCAGCCCCTGCGGGCCGAGCACCGCCAGGACGGCGAGCGCGACCAGGACGTACACGGCGAGGGTGATGCCGAGCGCGATCGGGACGGCCCGCGGGATCGTGCGCGCCGGGTCGCGGACCTCCTCGCCGAGGGTGGCGATGCGCGCGTATCCGGCGAACGCGAAGAACAGCAGGCCCGCGGCCTGGAGCACCCCGCCGGGGCCCGCTGCGGTGCCGATGGCGAGCCGGGCCGGGTCCGTCGCCTGCGAGGTCGCGGCGGTGACGGCGAAGGCGGCGAGCACCGCCAGGACCACCGCCACGATCACCCGGGTCAGCAGGGCCGACTTCTGCACCCCGGCGTAGTTCACGGCGGTCAGCGCCACCACGGCCGCGACGGCCACCGCGTGCGCCTGGCCGGGCCACACGTACGAGCCGACGGTCAGGGCCATCGCCGCGCAGGAGGCGGTCTTGCCGACGACGAAGGCCCACCCGGCGAGGTACCCCCAGAACTCCCCGAGCCGCTCGCGGCCGTACACGTAGGTGCCGCCGGAGGCCGGGTAGCGGGCGGCGAGGCGGGCGGAGGAGGTGGCGTTGCAGAACGCGACCACGGCCGCCAGGGCCAGCCCGACCAGCAGCCCCGATCCCGCCGCACGTGCGGCGGGGGCGAGGGCGGCGAAGATCCCCGCGCCGATCATCGAGCCCAGGCCGATGACCACCGCGTCGGTGACCCCCAGCCGCCGCCGCAGCTCGTCCGGCCCCCCGGCCGCAGCCGCCGGATCCGCCATGCCCTGCTCCCCTCGCCGCGGAGCCCCGTCCGGGCCCCGACCGCGGCAGACGATAGCGGGCGGGCGTGAACGGGCGGGCCGGCGGGGACGCCGCGGACCACGACGGCCGGTTCCCGGGCCGGGCGGGTGATTCCGGCGGGCCGCTGCGAGGGGCCGAGCCGGGGCCGGCGGGACGCCCACTACGGTCGATCTTGATCGGTCCTGCCGGACCGGCGCAGCACCCGAGCACACCACACCGACACCACCACGAGGACGGGCGACTCATGAGCCTGAGCATCCGCAACCGGATCCCCGGCACCGTCACGGCCGTCACCGCGGACGAGGCCATGGCGACGGTGAAGGTCCGACTGGACGGCGGCCAGCACATCACGGCCGCCGTCACCGCCGGGGCCGTCAAAGACCTCGGCATCGCCCCCGGCATCCCGGTGAAAGCGCTGGTCAAGGCCACCGAGGTGGCCCTGGCCACCGATCACGTGGAGGGCATCTCCATCCGCAACCAGCTCGCCGGGACCGTCGCGGGCATCGCCGTCGGCGGCTCGATGGCCTCCGTCCAGGTGGACGTGGAGGGCGGCGGCCTGGTCTCGGTGATCACCAACGAGGCGGTGGAGGCGCTCGCTCTGGCCGTCGGCTCTCCCGTCGTCGCACTGATCAAGTCGACGGAGATCCTGCTCTCCGCCACCTGATCCCCCGCACCCGGCACCCGCACCGGCCCGTCACCGGGCCGAGTGCGGCCGACGTGCGCGGGTGTCCGATGCGACCTTTCCCCGCCCCGGCCCGTCGCCGAGGATTCCGCCCATGGGACTCCACGAAGACATCGACCCGAGCCGCGCCCGGAACGCCGCCGAGCTCGTGGCACTCATGAGGAAGCTCCAGGACCGTTCCGGTCTGAGCTATCGCCAGCTGGAGAACCGAGCTGCGACACAAGGGCGGGTCCTGACGCGCAGCACGATCTCGTACGTCCTGACCCGCCCCTCCTTGCCGCGCCCCGACATGCTGGCCGCCTTCGTCGCGGCGTGCGGCCACGAACCCGAGACGGACGCGTGGCTCGCCGCCCGGGAACGGCTCGCCGCCGAGGCGGAGGCCGATGCCGGGTCGACCGCGGCGCCGGCGGCGTCCGCCGGCTCCCCGCAGTCCGATCCCGCGCCGGGGACCGTACCCGCCGGACGATTACGGTCACGCCGTGTCCTGGCGGTGCTCGGCACAGCGGTGGCCGCACTGGGACTGGGCTACGGGTTGGCGAAAGGAATCCCCGGCGCCGCCCAGAGCCCTCCCGCCGAGGACACCCCGCCATCCGCGACACCGGCGAAGCAGCCCGCCACCGGATTCACCCTCTTCGAGGGGCGGTCCCTGAAGGGCACGACGGCGGCCAGCGTGGGCTACCGCTTCTGGGACACCGGGGACGGCTGGTTCGGGATCGAGTACGTGACGCCGTACTCCCGTGACGAACCCGACGCCTACCAGGACGGCTGGGGCGGCAAGCTCCGGATGCACTACGAGGACCGCTTCGGCACCCACACCGTCGACCTCACCGACAACCCGGACGGCGAACCCGACGCCGGCAAGGACGACATCCGCTACGGCGCGAAGAACGTGTGGTTCGAGGTCTGCGACTCCGACGGCCGCGACCAACTGCGCGGCTGCCAGCGCCTGCGCAAGGCGAGGACCTGACCGCAGAAGGTGCCGCAGCGTCAACGACGATGAGACCGTGCAGCCCTGAGGCACGTACCGCGGCCCGCACGGGATGGTTCGTCCCGCCGGGCCGCGCAGTTCGGGCGCCGACGGCCGCTCAGCGGTCGACGGCGTACTGCACGAACCGAGCCCAGCCTTCACGGCCGACCGCGAAAGCCGGGCGTGCGAGGTCCTTGGAGTCCCGCACATGGATGGCCTGCGCGGCGAATGCCACCTCCACGCAGTCGTCACCCGCCGAGCCGCTGTGGCTGGACTTGAACCAGACGAGTTCCGTCACGCTCATAGCACTCCTCGCAGTTGCTCCAGCAGGCCCCGCGATTCTTGGGGAGTCAGGGCCTGTGAGCGCAGTGTGTCATAGCGCTGGTGAAGGAGGCTCACCTCCTTTGGGTCAGTGATGAGCCGCCCGTTCTCCTGCCCCTCGGAGTACGCGAGCCTACGCCCTTCCGGCGTTTCCAGCAGCCGCACGGGCCCGTCCAGACATGGGTGCAACCCGGCTTCCAGCGGCACGATTTGAAGCTTCACATTGCGCGGCCGCGTCTGTTCCAGGACGTGATCCAGCAGTTCTCGCATCGTGGCCGCCGAGTCGAACCTTCGCCGAAAGACATGCTCCTCCACGATGAAGCTGAACGGCACATGCGGCCGCTCACGGAGCATCTTCTGCCTGTCCAGCCGAGCCGTGACCTGCGCCTCCAACTGTTCGTCCGTCAGCAGCGGAATGTGGTTCTCGAACACCGCCCGCGCATACGCTTCCGACTGCAACAGCCCCGGCACCAGCCGGCACTCGTACGTGTACAGGCTGACCGCCATCTTCTCCAGCCGCGCCCACCGCCGGAACCACGCTGCCAGTCCCGGTTCGCCCCGGGTCAGGTGCCTGGCCGCCTTCCTGAGCGCGCCCGTGTCGCCCAGGGCCGCCTCCGCCCGTTCCACGAACGCCTCGTCCGGCATCCGCCGGCCCAGCTCCACCGACTCCACCGTGTGCTTGGAGAACCGGACCCTGGTGCCGAACTCCACCCGGCTGAGCCCGGCGTGCTCCCTCAGGGCCTGGACCACCGCGCCGAACGTCCGCAGACTGTCCGACGGGTCCGGCTCCCGCTCCCCGTCCCCGCACGCCCCGCCCGCTTCACCCTCGACCACCGTCATCCGCGGCCACCTCCACGTACGCACCCGCGGGATCATCCCGCGCTCGACTCACTCAGGGTGACGGACGCCACACCGTACCGTCCACCCTGTGTGCCCGTACGCTGACTGCGCGTACGGGGAGCACCGCTCCGGGGACCGTGACCCCCGAGGCGGACGTGCGGCGCAAGGGCCGAGTGCCGTCAGTGGACCTGTTCGGCGAAGGCCGCGTACGCCGCCTCGTCGAAGAGGACGAAGCGGACCTCCTCGACGGCGGTGTTCGCCGCGCGGACCGTTTCCACCGCGATGCGGGCGCCGTCGTCCATCGGCCAGCCGTACACGCCGGTGGAAATGGCCGGGAAGGCGACCGTACGGGCTCCCAGTTCGTCCGCGACGCGCAGCGACTCTCGGTAGCAGGAGGCCAGGAGGTCCGAGCGGTCTTCGGTGGCGGACCAGACCGGGCCCACGGTGTGGATCACCCACTGGGCGTGCAGGCGGCCCGCGGTCGTGGCCACGGCCCGGCCCGTCGGGAGGCCCTTGCCGTAGTGGGAGGCGCGCAGGGCCCGGCAGGCCTCCAGGATCTCCGGGCCGCCGCGCCGGTGAATGGCTCCGTCCACTCCCCCGCCGCCCAGCAGCGAGGAGTTGGCGGCGTTGACCAGCGCGTCCGCCTGCTCGGCGGTGATGTCGCCCTGGACGAGGGTGATGCGGACCATCAGGGGGCTGCCTTTCGCAGGTGCCGCCAGACCGCCTTGGCGGCGTTGTGGCCGGACATGCCGTGCACACCGGGGCCGGGCGGGGTGGCGGAAGAGCAGAGGAAGACGGCGGGGTGGGAGGTCGTGTACGGGGACAGGGACAGTTTCGGGCGGAGCAGCAGCTGGAGCCCGGAGGCCGCGCCGCAGGCGATGTCCCCGCCGATGTAGTTGGGGTTGCGGGCGGCGAGCTGCGGCGGGCCGGCCGTGGCCCGGGCCAGCACCAGGTCGCGGAAGCCCGGCGCGAAGCGCTCCAGTTGGCGTTCGACGGCGTCGGTGAGGTCGCCGTCCCAGCCTGCGGGGACGTGCCCGTACGCCCAGAAGACGTGCTTGCCCTCGGGTGCCCGGCCCGGGTCGGCGAGGCTGGGTTGAGCGGTGATCAGGAACGGGGTGCGGGGGGCCCGCCCGCCGGAGGCGAGTTGCAGGGCGGCATCGATGTCGCGGGCGCGCGGCCCGATCTGGACGGTGCCGGCGCGGCGCGGGGCCTCGGCGGTCCACGGCACCGGCCCGGACAGCGCGTAGTCGATCTTGAAGACGGAGGCGCCGTACCGGTAGCCGTCGTACGCCCGCCCCAGGCCGGCGATGCGGGCCAGTGCGGTCGGCGAGGTGTCGAAGACGTACGCGCGGGCCGGCGGGAGCTCGTCCAGGCGCTTGACCTCGAAGTCCGTGTGGACGCTGCCGCCGAGGTCGGCGAGGTAGCCGGCAAGGGCGTCGGAGACCGCCTGGGAGCCGCCGCGCGCCATGGGCCAGCCGCCCGCGTGCGCGGCGAGGGCGAAGACGAGACCGACGGCGCCGGTGGCGATGCCGCCCAGCGGGGCGATGACATGGGCGACGAGCCCCGCGAACAGGGCCTTGGCCCGCTCGTCCCGGAAGCGTCGCATCAGCCAGGTGGACGGCGGCAGTCCGGCCAGCCCGAAGCGGGCCAGGGTGACCGGGTCGCGGGGCAGGGCGGTGGCGGGCAGGGACATGAAGTCCCGGGCCAGGGTGTCCCATCGGCCGAGGAACGGCGCGACGAGCCGCCGGTAGGCGCCGGCGTCGCGCGGCCCGAAGGAGGCGGCGGTCTCGGCGACGGAGCGGGACAGCACGGCGGCCGTGCCGTCGTCGAAGGGGTGCGCCATCGGCAGCGGGGCGTGTACCCACTCCAGCCCGTACCGCTTCAGCGGCATCGCGGCGAATGCCGGGGAGCCGGCGCCCAACGGGTGGACCGCCGAACAGGGGTCGTGCCGGAATCCGGGGAGGGTGAGCTCCTCGGTGCGGGCGCCGCCGCCGACGGCCTCCGCGGCTTCGAAAACGGCCACCGAAAAGCCGCGCCGGGCCAGTTCGACGGCGGCTGTCAGCCCGTTGGGCCCCGCCCCGACCACGACCGCATCGAGAATCAACGGCACTGTGCGACTCCTTCGTCCGGTGGCGGCACCGCCCCCAGGATATTCGGACCGCCTCCGCGGGCCCCGGGGACGGCCTCGGCGGCCCCCGGGTTCGTCAGATCAGGGTCGGGCGGGGTCGGGGCGGGATCGGGATCGGGTGCGGGGTCACGCGCCGCGCAGCAGCTCGCGGATCCGTGCGACCGTGGCCTCGTCGCGGCCCACCGCGAAGGGCAGCTCGTTGTCCCGGTCGATACGGAAGGGCACCCCGGCGACGGTGCTCTGCGCGCCGCCGGCCTCGGCGACCAGCAGCAGCCCGGCCGCGTGGTCCCAGGCCGAGGGCCAGGTGAAGGCGAGGCCGTCCATCTCGCCGCGGGCCACCTTCAGGTACTCCAGTCCGGCCGAACCGCAGGGGCGGGCGGCGACGCCCGGCACGTCCAGGCGGGACAGGATCCGCTTGTCGCCGTCGGTGGTGTACAGCGGGTGCGCCATGGCGACGCGCAGGTCGGCGCCGGGGTCCGGGGACCCGCAGTACAGGCGCTCCTCCCCCAGGTACGCGCCCTGCCCGCGCACGGCGGTGGCCATCTCGTCCAGCGCCGGGGCGAAGGTCCAGGAGGCGAGGACCTCCCCGTGGTGGGCGAGCGCGACCAGGGTGCAGAAGTGGGGGTCGCCGGACACGAACTGTCGGGTGCCGTCGACGGGGTCCACGATCCAGACCGGGGCGTCGCCGCGCAGTGCCCCGTACACGGTCGGGTCGGCGTGCACGGCCTCCTCGCCGACGACGGCCGAGCCGGGCAGCAGCCGGGTGAGGGAGGCCGTGAGGTGCTCCTCGGCCTTCCGGTCGGCGACGGTCACCAGATCGTGCGGGCCGCTCTTCTCGTCCACCTCGTGCTCGGCGAGCTGCCGGAACCTCGGCATGATCTCGGCGGCGGCCGCCTTGCGGACGGCCTCCTCGACGGCGGACAGGTCACGTGCCAGGAACTGTTCGATCATGCCCCCATCAGACCACGCCCGGCCCGCGATCCCCACCGCATTCCCGGAAGGGAGGCCGTACCCGCGGTGACCATCGGGTGAACCCGTCCGGGGGAGTGGGGCAGGATGGAGGGGTGATCGTATTCCGCTGCGCGGCCTGTGGGACCGCCCTGACCGCACCGGTACGGGAGGTCCCGCTACCGCCGCTGGACGAGGCGCCGCTGCCGTTCGCCGTGCCGGACGGGGAGGACTGCCCGCCGCGGCTGGCCCCGGGCACCTTCGCCTACGACCCGGAGCCCTACCACCTGTCCTGGGCGCACCCGCCGAAGGGCGTGCCGGCCCCGCGGGTCCGGCCCGGCTCCGGGCTGCGCAGCGCGGTGATCGGCCCGGACGACGTCCGCGGGGTCGAGCCGATCCCGCGGCGACGGCAGGGCTGTTGCGGGCCGAGCGGCTCGCAGGGGCCGAACCTGGCCTGTGCGGGGTGCGGCGCCGAGGTCGCCGTGGAGACGGCCGACTGCTACACCCCGCAGCAGATCGCTCTCGACCCGCGCCTCACGGAGCCGTCCGGCTCCGCGGACCCTACGGCTCCGCCCGTGCCGGGGTGACCTCCCCGGGGCCCGGCCGGCCTCGGACGCGTCGCTGCGCGTCAGCCGACGGGCTGCCAGACGGCCGCCAGCGGGCCCGTGATCCGCTCCAGCGTCCGGCCCCGGCCCCGCCGTACCGGGAGGGGGCGGTCGGGCAGCAGGATCACGCCGCTCTCGGTCCGGAAGCCGATGTGCGTGTCCCTGAGCTGCCAGCCGGACCGTTCGAAGAGCAGTCGGAGGGTGGTCCGTACCTGTAGGTCGGCGAACCCGGCGCCCGGGCACCGACGCCTTCCGATCCCGAAGGGCAGGAACGCGTACGGCAGGGGGCGCAGGTCCTTCCAGCGCTCCGGCCGGAACCGGTGGGGATCGGCGTAGACCTCCGGGTCGCGGTGCTCCAGCAGCGGCGAGACGAACACCACCGCGCCCGCGGGTGCGGGCCCCGACCCGCCGAGGCGGACCTCGCGGCGCGCCCTGCGCGGCAGGGAAAGGGCCACCGGAGGGAGCATCCGCTGCGTCTCCTTGACCACGGCGTCCAGGCCGTCCGGCACGAGGTCGGGCCGGCTCATGGCGGTCAGTGCCGACCAGGCCATGGCGCTCGCCGTGGTCTCGTATCCCGCCGCGAACAGGCCGTGCAGCTCCGCCGCGATCTCCTGGGTGGTGAGGGTCCCGCCCTCCTCGTCCACCGTGTGGCACAGCACGGAGAGGGCGTCCCGCTGCGGCGGCTCCTGCCGCCTGTGCTCGACCAGGGCGGTGAGGCGCCGGTAGGCGCTCTCGACCCGCCGGGCCCAGCGCCCGTAGGGCGTCCACGTGCGGTACGACCGGAACAGGATCACGGAGGGGTTGAACATGGAGTTCAGCAGGTCGGTGATGTCGGCGGCCAGGCGGAGGTTCCCGGGGGTGGGTCGCAGGCCGAGGAGACAGACCAGCATGTTGGCCCTGGCGATGCGCCGGCACTCCGCGACGAGGTCGAACGTGCCCGCATCGGCGTCGGCGAACCGCGACGCCCGGAAGGTGTCCTCGAACACGCGCGCCCATCCATCGGCCAGGCTGCCGTGGAACGCCGGTGCGATCAGCTTCCGGCGGCGCCGGTGGTCCTGGCCGTTGGCGGTCAGGACGGTGTCGAACATGCCGGACCAGCTGTGCCCGGCCGGCAGGGAGAAGATCCCGCCGTCCGCCCGTTCGAACGCCCCCTCGTCGGTGAAGAAGGCCTTCACGGCGTCCTGGCCGCGGGCGACCAGCAGCGCGCCGTTGCGGCCGCTGACGGGCGTGAGGCCTTCGGCGGCCAGCGGCGCGACGCGGTCGAGGAGGTAGCGGGCGGGGTTGCGGAGGAAACGGACGTAGTTGAGCGGGCGGCTGCCGGACGGGCCGGCGGCGTCGGTGCGGAGCGAGGTATCCAGCATCTTTGCCACGTGCACTCCTCGGAACTGTGTCGGTCCTGCTGCCGGGACACGCCGGCCCGCGCGTGCGGGACGCGGCGTCTCACGCGACTGCGCCAGCGTGGCCGGGGAACGCACCTGGGCTGAAGGACAGTTGTCCTCTCCTCGCGCCGCGGGGTGTGCAACGATCGTCCACGTCCCACCGGTTGCGCGGGCCGGGCCGGCCCCCGGTCGGTCCCGTTCCGCGGTGAGCACGTCCTGGGCGGTCCTGTGGCCACAGACGCGGAGGTCCGCCGCCTTGCGGACCGGGAGCAACTGACCAGCACGACGATCAAGTACATGGTCGGGAACCTCGAATGGTCCGGACCGGTGTTCCAGGCGATGACGCTGTTCGTCAGCTCGGTGTTCGATCCGTACAGCGGCCGGGGGGACACGATCGTCTTCTGGCTGGCGTGCGCACACCTCGCCTTCGTCCCGTTCTGGTGGCGCGGCCACGGCCCGCTGGCCCGCGGCGGCTGGTGGACGATCGGGTATCCGGTGCAGGCCCTGCTGGTCAACTCGCTCCTGATGGCCATGTCCGATCCCGGGACGTACGGGCAGTCGATCCTCTGCGTGCCGGGGTGCAACTACTCCGCACCGATGTGGCTGTTCCTCGCCTACTACCCGTGGCCGTCGGGCCGGCTGGTGCCGTGGCGGCGGGCCGTCGAGGCGGCGGCACTCGCCGGGTACTTCGCGTTCTTCCTGCTCCTGGCGTACGGGAACAACGGCAGGATCACCTGGGCGCACGCCGCCTCGGCCGGCGTCTCCGTGATGTGGCTCTCCGTCGGCTTCATCCTCGGCATGGCGATCAGCAAGATGTGCATGGCGGCCGCGGAGAAACAGATCGAGGTCCAGCAGCAGAACTTCTCCGAGTTCTTCGAGTTCCTGCACTCCCACGTGAAGTCGGGCATCGCGGCCATCAGGGCCGACGTCCAGGATCCACCGCGTGTCCAGGAGAAGCTCGACGAACTGGAGCAGGCGGTCGGCAGCTACCGGATCGAGCTGCTCCTGACGCGGGACCAGGTGCCGCTGGCCACCCTGCTCAGCGAGCGCATCCGCACCTTCTCCGGTGTGCTGTGCGTCGGTTCCACGCCGCGGGTGGGGCCGGCCTCCGTCGCCCGGCCCGTCGCCGTCCTGGTCGGGCGGGCGCTGGGCGACCTGCTGTCCAACTCGGCCAAGTACGGCGCGACCGCAGTGGACATCGACTGCGACCTCAGCCGGGACGGGATCTCGCTGGAGGTGGCGGACAACGGCCCGGGACTGCCCGACGGCGTGCTGGACGACGCGTCACGCAGCCTCAACCGACTGCGCGGCGCGGCCCGTTCGCTGGGCGGCGACCTGACCGCGCACCCCGGCACGGGCGGGACCGGCACCGCGATGAAACTGACCATTCCGCTTCAGAGCAAGAGGACGTCGACATGAAGCAGGGCATGCGGATCCTCCTCGTGGAGGACTCCGATCTGCTGGCCGGTGCAGTGGGCAGGGAACTCGAACGGGAGTACGGCCACCTGGTGACGGCCGTACGCGACCCCCTGGGGCTGGACGGCCTGCTGGACACGGAGCGCTTCGACGTGGCCGTCGTCGACCTCCTGTACGAGCACCTCAACAAGGACTTCGACACACTCAGGCTGTCCGGGGGCCTCCGCATCCGCGGGGACGCCCTGCTGGTCAGCGGACTGACCGCGATCCGCACCCTCCAGAGCCGTCCGGCACCGGTGCCCACCGTCGTCTGGACCTCGGGCGAGGCCAACCGACGGCTCCACCTGCTGTACTCGTACCAGGACCTCGGCGTGCGCAGCTACTGCTCCAAGAGCCCGGGAACAGGGCGCCTGGACGTCCTGGAGGCGGCAGCACGGCAGGCGGTCGCCGGCGCGCCCTACGTCGACCCGGTCCTCAATCCCTACCTCCCCTCCGGGAAGGCCCGGTCGACCAGCCGGATCCTGCTGGAGGACGAGACCAAGCGGGCCATCTGGCGGGCCGTCGCCCTGGGGGCGCGCACCCGGCAGGAGATCGGGGCGCTCGCCGGGTACGCGCCGCGTACGGTGGGCAGGCTGATCCCCGAGATGTACCAGGACCTCACCGAGTTCGACATCGGCCTGCCCGAGAGCCGGACCCCCTTCGTCGACCTCGTCCGCTATGCCGCGGGGAACTGGCAGTTCTTCCTCGACGAGGCCGTCCGGGCCGCGTACCCGTGAACCCTCCCGGCGGGCGAGGGACATCTGTCCTGGCCGGGCCGGGGCCGTGATCGACACCCTGTTACACGTACACCCACCCCTGCCGGCCGGCGGGCGCGGACTCCCCGCGGCTCCCGGTCCGGCATCCCCTCGCAGGTGTACACGGACGATCACGCCAAGGAGCACACAGTGAATTCCGGTTTCCTCTTCCGTCTCCTGTCCCGCCCGGCCCGCGGCTACCGGACGTCCCGTGACCGGGTGCGCCGGCTGGCGGCCTGGGCGGCCCGCCGCCGCCGTATGGCGGCGCACCAGTTCGTCCGGGGTGCGTCCTACGGCGCCGGGACCACGGTGATCACCCTGGCCGCCTGGTGGTTCCGGGCCCGGTACGGCGGCTGACCGCCCACCTCCGGTCCGTGCGGTCGCGCTCGCGGCGCCGCTCACGTTCGGGGCCCCGGTACGACGCCCGACGCCCGTCGTACCGGGGCCCTGCCGTGGAGGCCGGCCCCGGCGGAGGCCGGCCCCGGCAGAGGCGGGCCGCCGTGGAGGTCAGCCGCCCAGCGCCGGGATGATGTGCTGCCCGTACGCGTCGATGGTGGCCTCCTTGGCGTCGTGCATGTCGTAGACGGCGAACTGGTCGACGCCCAGGGCGCGCAGGGCACGCAGCTTCTCGATGTGCGCCTCGGCCGGGCCCAGCAGGCAGAACCGGTCGACGATCTCGTCGGGGACGAAGTCCGTGGACGGGTTGTCGGCCCGCCCGTGGTGGCTGTAGTCGTAGCCCTGGCGGGCCTTGATGTAGTCGGTGAGGGCGGCGGGCACCATGCCCGAGTGCTCGCCGTACCGGCTGACCAGGTCGGCGACGTGGTTGCCGACCATGCCGCCGAACCAGCGGCACTGGTCGCGGGCGTGGGCCAGGTCCTCGCCCACGTAGGCGGGCGCGGCCACGCAGATGGTGATGGCGTCCGGGTCGCGGCCGGCCTCCTCGGCGGCGGTGCGGACCGAGTGCACCATCCACTCGGTGAGGTAGGGGTCGGCCAGCTGGAGGATGAACCCGTCCGCCTTCTGTCCGGCGAGGGCCAGGGCCTTCGGCCCGTACGCGGCCATCCAGACGGGGAGGCGGCCCTCCTTCACCCACGGGATCCGCACCGGCTGGCCGTCGACCTCGGCCTGACGGCCCTCGGCGAGGTCCCGGATGACGTCGATGGCCTCGCCGAGCCGGGCGAGGGTGTTGGGTTTGCGCCCGGCGACGCGCATCGCCGAGTCGCCGCGGCCGATGCCGCACACCGTGCGGTTGCCGTACATGTCGTTGAGGGTGGCGAAGGTGGAGGCGGTGACCTCCCAGGTGCGGGTGCCGGGGTTGGTGACCATCGGGCCGACGGTCAGCTTCGTCGTGTTGGCCAGGATCTGGCTGTAGATGACGAAGGGCTCCTGCCACAGCACGGCCGAGTCGAAGGTCCAGCCGTAGCGGAAGCCGTTGCGTTCGGCCCGCTTCATCAGGCTGATCACCTGGGAGGCGGGCGGGTCGGTCTGCAGGACGAGGCCGAAGTCCATGGGCGGCTCCTTGCGTGGGCGGTGCGGCGTACGGGGCGGGGTGCGACGGGTGCGGGGTACGGCGTACGGGACGCGTACGGGGGCGGGGGGCGGCGTCCCCCGCGCGGCCTACAGGTACTGGCAGGTGGAGCGCGGCACGAAGGTTCCGTGGCCGGCCCGCCCGGTGAACTCGCGCCGGTCGATCACGAGTTCGCCGCGGGAGAGCACGGTGTCGACGCGGCCGGTGACCCGCTTGCCCTCGTACGCCGAGTAGTCCACGTTCATGTGGTGCGTCCGTGCGGAGATGACCTGCTCGGCGCGCGGGTCGTAGAGCACGATGTCGGCGTCCGAGCCGGGGGCGATGGTGCCCTTCTGCGGGTAGAGGCCGAACATCCGGGCCGGGGTCGCGCAGGCGATCTCGATCCACCGGCGACGGGTGATGTGCCCGTCCAGGACCGCCTGGTGGAGGAGGTCCATCCGGTTCTCCACGCCCGGGAGGCCGTTCGGGATCTTCGAGAAGTCGCCGCGGCCCAGCTCCTTCTGCCCCTTGAAGCAGAACGGGCAGTGGTCGGTGGAGACCACCTGGAGGTCGTCGGTGCGCAGGCCCCGCCACAGCGCGGCCTGGTGCTCGCGCGGCCGCAGCGGTGTGGAGCAGACGTACTTGGCGCCCTCGAAGTCCGGCTCCGCGAGGTTGTCGGTGGACAGGAAGAGGTACTGCGGGCAGGTCTCCCCGAACACCGGCAGGCCCTTGTCGCGGGCGGCCGCCAGCTCGGCCACCGCCTCCTCCGCCGAGACGTGGACGACGTACAGCGGGGAGCCCGCGACACGCGCGAGCTGGATCGCCCGGTGCGTGGCCTCGGCCTCCAGCAGCGCCTTGCGGACCTCTCCGTGGTGGCGGGGGTCGGTCTCCCCGCGGGCGAGGGCCTGTTCGACGAGCACGTCGATCGCGATGCCGTTCTCGGCGTGCATCATGATCAGCCCGCCGTTGCCGGTGGCCCGCTGCATGGCGCGCAGGATCCGCCCGTCGTCGCTGTAGAAGACCCCCGGGTAGGCCATGAAGAGCTTGAAGGAGGTGATGCCCTCGTCGACGAGGAGGTCCATCTCCTTCAGGGTGCCCTCGTTGACGTCCGAGAGGATCATGTGGAAGCCGTAGTCGACGGCGCACTTGCCGTCGGCCTTGTCGTACCAGGCGTCGAGCCCCTCGCGCAGGGCGCGGCCCACGCTCTGCACGGCGAAGTCGACGATGGTGGTCGTGCCGCCCCAGGCGGCGGCCCGGGTCCCGGTCTCGAAGGTGTCCGAGGCGAAGGTGCCGCCGAAGGGCAGCTCCATGTGGGTGTGGGCGTCGACCCCGCCGGGGATGACGTACTTCCCGGACGCGTCGAGGACGCGGCCCGCGCCGGCGGTCCAGCCCTCGGCGGTGTCGGAGCCGTGCGCCGCGAGGGCGGTCACCCGGCCGTCCTCGACGAGCACGTCGGCGTGGAGCTCGTCGGCGGCCGTGATGACGAGGCCGCCGCGGATCAGGGTGCGGATGGACATGTGCGGTGCCTCCCGGCTACACGATGCTGCGCAGGGCCCGTTCGATGATCTCGGCACCCTCTTCCGCCTCGGCGACGGTGAGGGACAGCGGCGGCGCGATGCGCAGCACGCTGGTGTCGTGCCCGCCGCCCTTGCCGAGCAGCAGACCGCCTTCGCGGGCGGCTTCCAGGACGGCGGCGGCCGCGTCCGGGTCGGCGCGGTCGGTGCCGGGCCGGGTCAGCTCCACCCCGGCCATCAGCCCCCGGCCGCGTACCTCCCGTACGGCGGGCACGGTGGCGGCGATGGCGCGCAGCCGCTCCAGGAGCAGGCCGCCGACGCGGCGGGCGTTGCCCTGGAGGTCGTGCTCCAGCAGGTGGCCGAGGTTGGCGAGGCCGGCGGCCATGGTGACCGGGGAACCGCCGAACGTGGAGATGGAGTTGGCGTCGAGACAGTTCATGATGTCGGCGCGGGCGACGACGCCGCCGATGGACATGCCGTTGCCGATGCCCTTGGCGAAGGTGAGCATGTCCGGCGGGCCGCTGCGGGCGTGCGCCTGCCAGCCCCAGAAGTGCTCGCCGGTACGGCCCCAACCGGTCTGCACCTCGTCGCTGATCCACAGGATGCCGTGCCGGTCCAGCACCTCGCGGAAGGCCCCGTACAGGCCGTCGGGCGGGGAGGTGAAGCCGCCGACGCCCTGGATCGGCTCGGCGATCAGGGCGGCGACGGAGCCGCGGGCCTGGCCGAGCACGTCCTCCAGGTCGGCGACGGCGGCCGCGGTGAACGCCTCGTCGGACAGCCCGGCGAAGGGGCCGCGGGTGCGGACCGCGCCGTGGACGTAGTACGTCTGGAGCGGCGACAGGCTCGTCGGGGACCAACCGCGGTTGCCGGTGATGCCGACGGTGGAGAAGGACCGGCCGTGGTAGCTGTTGCGCATCGCCAGGATCTGGTTGGAGCGGCGGTACGCGGTCGCCAGCAGCAGGGCGGTGTCGTTGGCCTCGGTGCCGGACGTGGTGAAGAAGACCCGCGCCTCGGGGATGCCGGACAGGGCGGCGATCCGCTCGGCCAGCTCGATCATCGGCCGGTTGAGGTAGAGGGTGGAGGAGTGGATGAGCCGCCCGGCCTGCTCGCTGACGGCCTTGGTGACCTCGGGCAGGGCGTGGGCGGTCATCGTGGTGAGGATGCCGCCGAAGAAGTCGAGGTAGCGGTTGCCGTCGGCGTCCCAGACGTGGCGGCCTTCGCCGTGGGTGAGTTCGAGGGGGCGGTCGTAGTAGAGCGCGAGCCAGTCGGGCAGGACGGAGCGGTGGCGGCTGAGCAGGGGGATCGGGTTGGTCACGGCTGTACGAGCCCTCCGTAGGCGTCGGGGCGGCGGTCGCGGTAGAACGCCCATTGGGTGCGGACCTCTTCGATGAGGCCGAAGTCGAGGTCGCGGACGAGGAGTTCCTCCTCCTTGTCGCCGGCCGTCTCGCCGACGAACTGGCCGCGCGGGTCGACGAAGTAGCTGGTGCCGTAGAAGTCGTTGTCGCCGTACTCCTCCCGGCCGACCCGGTTGATGGCGGCGACGAAGTACTCGTTGGCGACGGCCGCCGCGGGCTGCTCCAGCTGCCACAGGTGGGCGGACAGGCCGCGGTGGGTGGCGGACGGGTTGTAGACCAGCTGCGCGCCGGCCAGGCCCAGCGCCCGCCAACCCTCGGGGAAGTGGCGGTCGTAGCAGATGTAGACGCCGACCTTGCCGACGGCGGTGTCGAAGACGGGCCAGCCGAGGTTGCCGGGGCGGAAGTAGTACTTCTCCCAGAAGCCCTTGACCTGCGGGATGTGGTGCTTGCGGTACTTGCCGAGGTAGCTGCCGTCAGCGTCGATGACGGCGGCGGTGTTGTAGTAGAAGCCGGAGTCCTCGATCTCGAAGACCGGGACGACGATCACCATTCCGGTCTCGCGGGCGAGGTCCTGCATCCGGCGGACCGTCGGCCCGTCCGGGACCCGCTCCGCCCAGCGGTAGTGCTCGGGCTCCTGGACCTGGCAGAAGTAGGGGGCGTTGAAGACCTCCTGGAAGCCGATGATCCGCGCGCCCTCGGCGGCCGCTCTGCGGGCGTGCTCCTCGTGTTTGGCGATCATCGACTCGGTGTCTCCGGTCCAGGTGGCCTGGACGAGTGCGGCGCGGACGACTTGGGCCATGAGCTGCTCCTCGCGACGGGAACGCCGACTTCTACGCACGTAGATGGTGTGCGTAGGGACTAGAACGTAGGCCTCGTCACACCGCGGGGCAAGACCGCCTTGCACTGATGGCGCAGTCGGTCGGATTGGGTCGCGAAACGGTCGGCTCCGATCAATTGTTGTGCAGGAGCGGTGTTCAGGAGCGGTGTTCAGGAAGCCAAGAGTTTGCCGACGCGGAGGGCGTGCACGAGGTCGCGGTGACGCCCGGCGGAAGCGGTCTCGGCAGCCCTGAGCAGGCGCGGGACGAACCACTGCGGGTCCCGGCGGGCGAGGCGGGCCGCCTCCTCGGCGGAGCGGACCCGGACGAAGGCGCCGAGCAGGGCGTCGGCCTCGACGAGCCGGCCCGCCTCCGCCAGGGCCAGGGCCGCCTCGGCGATCTCGGCGGCGGGACGGGACACGCCCTGGCGCAGCAGCGCCTCGCAGTCGGCGGTCCGGCCTGCCGCGCCGAGGGCCGCGGCCACCGCGGCGAGCCGCTCGGGCGGGAGCGAGGCCGCCTCCCACAGCAGGGTGGCCCAGTCGGCGCCCAGCCCGGCGCGGGCCAGCTCGACGGCGAGCTCCGGCAGCAGCCCGGGCGGCCAGGCGGCGGCCTCGCACAGCAGCACGTGCGCCTCGCCACTGCGCCCCTGGGCCCGCAACGCGATCAGTTCCGCCACCGCGCCCCCGACCCTCCGCCCGCCGGGCGGTGCTGCCCCGGCCCCCTGCGGCTCCGGCTGCCCGAAGCGGGCGTCGTGCGGCGGACCCGCTGGCGGACCGGCGTCCTGGGGCTGGGGTTGGGGTTGCGGGTGGGGTTGGGGCTGCGACCGGGTGTCCGGCTCCAGGTGGCCGAAGCGGGCGCCGCGCGGCGGGGCGGCGGCGGGGCCGGCCTGATGCCCGGGGGGCGGGGTGAAGGGGGTCGGCGTGGGGGCCGCCGAGCCGGCGTACCGCGCCCCTCCGGCCTTGCGGGCGGTGCCGCCGCCCCGCAGCCACCGCCCCTCGGCCCGCCGCACCCGGCCCGGCGCCCCGCCACCGGAGGCCGGCCCCGGGACCCCGCCCGACCCCTCGGGCGGCTCCCGCCCCGGGAGCTGCTCGGCAGGCTCCCGCGGTGTCCCGTAACGGCACGTGCCTCCGCCGGGCTCCCCGGACGACGGTGTTGCGGCGGGAGGTGCGGCGGCAGGCGCGGCCGGCGCATTGCTGCGCTGGCGGGGCACTGCGGGGAGCGGGTCGGGGGTGGTGGTCAGGGCCGTCAGGCGGGTCGTGAGGTCCTCGTGCCGGGATGCGGCCCGGGCCGCGTCGTCCCGGAGCCAGGCGAGCTCCCCGGCGACCGCTTCGGCCTCCGCCCGGTCCGCCGTGGCGGCGAGCCGCGCCGTCAGGGACCGTGCCGCAGCCTCCGCGGCCTCCCGCTGCTCGGCGGCGGCCACGGCCAGGGTTTGCAACTCCTCGGCCCCGCCCGGGAGCCGGTCCCACGCGGCGGCGGCCTCCGCCCGGAGTCGGGCCGCGTACTGCGTCTCCCGCGCCGCGAACTCGGCCCCCCGCGCCCCCGCGAGATCGCCGAGCAGTGACTCCACCACGTCCCACGGCGGCATCGCGGCCCCGTCCAGGCAGGCCCGCAGCCCCTCGGCGTCCCGGCGCAGGAACTCCCCGTACCATCCTGCCTCGGGGTCCAGTCTCTGCGTCAACCCGCGTAAGTAGTCCGAGAGTTGCGTGATCACCAGCGAAGCCGCGGTCTCCATGCCGGCATTGGAACCCACCGTTGTTACGGGCGGGCTACGGGAATCTCACACCTTGACGGCGATCCCCGTGTGCGGGCGCCGCCCGAACCGAACGAGCGCGCCCGGGACGTCCACCGACCAGAACTGCCACGTGTACTTCCGCGACATCAGCCGCCGCACCCGCTTCAGCCCGGCTTCGTCGAGCAGCCGCGCCCGGCCCTCGATCACCGGCGCGCCGGGCGCGACCCGCCCGCGCACGTCGCACGGCTGGAGGGTGACCCGGCCGTTGTTCCGGATCCGCTTGACCTTCCACGAATCGGACCGGGTCCAGATGTACAGCTCGCCGGCGTCGGCCACGGCCCACACGGGCGTCGCGACGGGCGTGCCGTCCTTCCGGAAGGTGGTGAGGCTGACGTACTTCGCCCGCCCGAGCTCTTCGAGGGTCATCCCCCGAGGCTACGCCACCGCCCGCACCCCGTCTCCGGGGCGGCCCCTACGCCCTAGCGGGGCAGTTCCAGCCAGACCGAGAAGGTGTGGACCGCGGAGCGGTCGCCCGGGTGCACCGTGGCGAGGGGGTGGCCGAGGCAGTCGCGGGTGCCGAAGAGCTTGACCGTGGCGGGGCTGTCGTTGTGCAGGTGCACGGCCGGGGCGTCGCCGAGGGCCGGCAGGTCGATGCACACCCCGCTCTCCGGGGCCCGGAGGACGTCCGCGGCCGGGCGGTCGTCGCCGTCGGTGTACGCGTAGGACAGCTGGCCGGGCACGGGATGTGCATCGGCCGGGCCGACGACGGACAGGAGCAGGAAGGAGGAGGCGGCGGCGATGCCGGCCGCGGTGGTGCGGTTGTGCATGCCGTGCAGCGTAGGAGGGCCCTGACCTGCCGAAACGCTTCACCCCGGGCTGAGGGGCGACCATTCACCCGAATGCCCGCGGTTCGGTGCGCCCCGACCCGCCGTGTCACCTTGCCATGGCCCTCCCGTCGGGGGCGGTCGGGGGTGCGGCCGGGTGGCGGCCCGGGTCTGCGGGCCGGCCGTCGGGGACGGCGCAGGCGGCGACCAGCAGGCCGCCCGCCAGGAGGGCACCGAGGAGTCCGAGTCCGAGTCGTTCGGCTGCGTTGCTGGCTGACACCCCTTCACGTTGCCCCGCGCCCGGCCGCGGGCCCCGCCGATTGCGCCGTTCGGCCCGCGCGGCCGCCCGAACGACAGCCCGCGGGCACCGGAACGGGTCAGGCGGGGACGAGCGCGCAGCGGCGGATGACGTCGTCCAGCGAGAGGCCGAGCGCCTCGGCGAGGGCGGCCACGGTGAAGAAGGCCGGGGTGGGCGCCCGGCCCGTCTCGATCTTGCGGAGGGTCTCGGCGGAGAGCCCGGCCGTCGCCGCGACCTCGACCATGCTGCGCCCGCCGCGGGCCTCGCGCAGCAACGTGCCGAGGCGCTCGCCGCGCTCGCGCTCTTCCGGGGTCAGGGGGGTTCGCACCATGGGCCCATCGTACCGGTCGACCCAACAATCATCCCGGTATAAGTTTACCGTTACATCTTTACCGGTATAGGTTTACCGGTATAGTTATTGGCATGGTAGAGATCAAGACGGAACAGTCGATCGACGAGATGCGCGCCGCGGGCCGGGTCGTCGCCCACGCCCTGGCGGCCGTACGGGATGCCGCGCGCGTCGGGGTGTCCCTGCTGGAGCTGGACCGGGTGGCCCGCGGCGTCCTCGCCGGGGCGGGGGCGACCTCGCCCTTCCTCGGCTACCGGCCGCATTTCGCGCCGGTCCCCTTCCCGGGGGTGATCTGTGCCTCCGTCAACGACGCGATCGTGCACGGCGTCCCGGACGGCCGCCGGCTCCGCGACGGCGACCTGGTGAGCATCGACTGCGGGGCCCGGCTCGGCGGCTGGGTCGGGGACGCGGCGGTCAGCTTCACCGTCGGCCGCCCCCGCCCCGCCGACCTGCGGCTGATCGAGACGGCCGAGGCGGCCCTGGCCGCCGGTATCGCCGCCGCCGTGCCCGGCAACCGGATCGGGGACATCGCGCACGCCGTCGGCACGGTCTGCCGCGCCGCCGGATACGGCATCCCGGAGGACTTCGGGGGCCACGGCATCGGCCGCAGCATGCACGAGGACCCGTCCGTGCCCAACGAGGGCCGGCCCGGGCGCGGCATGGAGCTGCGCCCGGGCATGGTCCTGGCGATCGAGCCGATGGTGACGGCGGGCGGCGGGGACGAATACCGCTGCGACGGGGACGGCTGGACCCTGCGGACCGTCGACGGCAGCCGTGCCGCGCACGCGGAGCACACGGTCGCGATCACCGCCGACGGCCCGAGGATCCTCACCGCGCTCTGATCGTGTTACGGCTTGCCGTGCGGGTGGACCGCCATGGCCGAGCCGCCGCCCCGCCGGGTCTTCTCGGTGGCCGCGAGCCAGCGCCCGTCCGGGAGCCGCTGGACGCCGGTGGCTGCGCCGATCTCCTGGTTCAGCCGGAACGCCTGGCCCAGTTTCTCCAGCTGGCCGCGCAGCGGACTGTTCCACAGGGCGGGTTCCAGCTCCGTGGTGGGCTGGTTGCGCTGGCTGGCCCGCGGCGCGGCGATCGCGTCGACCAGCGGCAAGCCCCGGTCCAGGTGCTCGGTGAGGACCTGCAGGACGGTGGTGATGATGGTGGCGCCGCCCGGCGAGCCCACCGCGAGGACCGGCCGGCCGTGCTCCAGCACGATCGTCGGGGACATGGACGAGCGGGGCCGCTTGCCCGGGCCGGGCAGGTTCGGGTCGGGTACCCCTGGCGCGGCCGGGGCGAAGGAGAAGTCGGTCAGCTCGTTGTTGAGGAGGAAGCCGCGGCCGGGCACGGTGATCGCGCTGCCGCCGGTGGACTCGATGGTCAGGGTGTACGAGACGACGTTCCCCCAGCGGTCGGCGACCGTCAGGTGCGTGGTGTTCTCGCCCTCGTACGTGGTCGGCGCGGGCCGGCCCGGGGCGTCGCAGGGCTTCGGGTGGTACGGGTCACCCGGCGCCAGCGGGCTGGTCAGGGCGTGTTCCGGGTTGATCAGGCAGCCGCGCGCGTCGGCGAACCGCTGCGACAGCAGCTGGCGGGTGGGCACCTGCTCGAAGGCCGGGTCGCCGACCCACCGACCCCGGTCGGCGAAGGAGATCCGGGAGGCCTCGATCACGTGTTGGAAGTACTGCACCTCGGAGAGGGCTCGCAGATCGGTGCGCTCCAGCATGTTCAGGGCCTCGCCCACGGTGGTGCCGCCGGAGGAGGACGGCGCCATGCTGTAGACGTCGAGCCCGCGGTACTCGATCCGGGTCGGCTCCTGCCGCTTGGTCCCGTAGGCGCGCATGTCCTGGGTGGTGAGGTCGCCGGGACGGACGGTGCGGGTGGCGGACGGGCCGACGGGGGGCTTGCGGACGGTGTTGACGATCTCGTCGGCGAGCGGCCACCGGTACATCGCTCCGGCGCCGTTGCGTGCGAGCTCGGCGTACGTGGCCGCCAGGTCCGGGTTCTTGAAGGTGGAGCCGACCACCGGCAGGGCGCCGCCCGGCAGGAACAGCTCGCTCGTGGCCGGGAAGTCCTTGAAGCGGGCCTCGTTGGCCTCGGTCTGGGCGCGGAAGGTGGCGTCGACCTTGAACCCGTCGCGGGCCAGCTTCTCGGCGGGCTTCAGCAGCTTGGACAGCGGGCGGGTTCCCCAGGCGTCCAGGGCGCTCTGCCAGGTGGCGGGCGTGCCGGGGACACCGACCGAGAGGCCGCTGGTCTGGGCCTCGGCGAACGGGATGGGCACCCCGTTCTCCAGGAAGAGCCCGGCGGTGGCCGACTTCGGCGCGGTCTCGCGGCCGTCGATGGTCTGCACCCGGCGGGTCCTGGCGTCGTAGTGGACGAAGTAGCCGCCCCCGCCGATGCCGGCGGAGTACGGCTCGGTGACGCCGAGCGCGGCGGCCGTGGCGACCGCGGCGTCCGTCGCGTTCCCGCCGGCCCGCAGGACGGCGATGCCGACGGCGGTGGCGTCGGGGTCGACGCTGGCGACGACCCCGCCGTAGCCCACGGCGACGGGCACCTTGGCCGGAGGTCCACCGGCCGTCGACGGCGGGGCCGCGGCGCCGGTGGACACGAGCGCCCCGGCGAGGGCGGCGGCGAGGCTTAAGTGGCGTGGAGCGGGACGACGCATGGCGTACCTCCGGTCGACGGCCTGTCAGGCCCCCTGCGACAGGGCTGCGGTCGGCACTGTAACTTCACCGAACCCCCCGCGTCAGGAAGACCCGGTACGGGCTAGCATCCCGCGCATGAACGACGACCTGCGCAACATCGTGCTCGGGGTGGTGGCCACCGCCGTCAGCGGCGGCTTCGGCTGGTTCGCGCGGACCTTCCTGTGGCGCCGCGCGCTGCGCCGCAAACAGGCGCTCTTCGGCCTGCCCACCGGCTCGGACTGCCTGTTCGTGGTCAACCGTAAGCCGGACGCCGATGCGTGGTCGGTACACCGTAACGACGCCTTCGCGCTGCTGGAGATATCGGCCCTGATCAAGGACTGTGGCGCGACCCTCCAGCTCGTCTCCCACGACGAGGTCCGCCAGGGCGTCGGCGAACGCACGGAATTCTGTGTGGGCGGCCCCTCCTCGAACGCCCGGACGGTGGCCCACCTGTCCACCATGCTGCCGGGCGTGCGGATCGGCGCGTTCGAGGAGCCGGAACCGGACCGCCTGGCGATCCACGTCGGAGCAGAGGCGTACCGCTACGACAAGGGCCGGGCGGAGCACGTGCTGCTGGCCCGACTGACGACCGGTCCGGGAACCCGACCGGTGTTCCTGATATCGGGGCAGACGGCGATCAGCAACCAGGCGGGCGCCCGGTACCTGGCCCGCAACCACCGGGAGCTGGCCCGCAAGTACCGGGGGGACTCGTTCTGCGTCGTGCTGAAGGTGACCAACTCCGACGCCTACGGCCCGGACGTGACCGAGCTGCTCGCGGACGTCACCGAGCCGGCCCGGACACCCGCAGCGGCAGCCGCGTGATCCCGTTGATGAAGTTCGACACCAGCCGGCGCGGCGGGCCGGCGAGTTCCGGCGCGGGCATGGCCGCACGCCACTCCTCGTGGAGGACGCGCAGCTGGAGCCGGGCGAAGTGGGCGCCGAGGCAGACGTGCGGGCCGTCCCCGAAGGAGACGTGCGGATTGGGGAACCGGTCGAGGTCGAGGCGGCCGGGATCGGCGAAGACGCGCTCGTCGTGGTTGGCGGAGGCGTGGAAGACCACCACCTTGTCCCCGGCCCGGATCGGCTGACCGGCGAGTTCGGTGTCGACGGCCGCGGTGCGGCGGAAGCTGAGCACGGGCGGGTGGACGCGCAGGAGCTCCTCCACGGCCCGGCCGGCCGGCACCTCCCCGGCGGCCAGCCTGCGGTACGCGTCCGGGGCCTGCGCGAGGGCGAGCAGTCCGCCGGGGGCCGCGCTGCGCACGGTGTCGTTGCCCGCGACGGTGAGCAGGAAGAAGAACATCTCCAGCTCGGCCGGTTCGAGTCCGGCCTCGGCGAGGGAGGTCATCACGTCGTCGCCCGGGTGGCGGCGCTTGTGGGCGGCCAGTTCGCGCGCGTAGCCGAACATCTCGCCCAGCAGCGCCGGTGACCGGGGGTTGAGGGGCGTGCCGTCGGGGCCGCGCAGGGGTTCGGGCGCGTCCTCGGGGTCCTGGTAGCCGATGACCCGTACGGTCCACTCCAGCAGCAGGGCACGGTCGCCGGGCGGGATGCCCAGCAGGTCCGTCAGGTTCAGCAGGGCGTACTCGTCGGTGACGGCGGCGACGACGTCGGCGGCCCCGTCCTCGGCCTTCGCGCGGGCTTCGGCGAGCAGCGTACGGGCCCGCTCCCGGACCCGGGCGGCGAAGGCGTCGACGCGGGCGGGGGTGAAGGCGCGGGAGACCAGGCGGCGCAGCCGGCCGTGGTCCGTAGCGGTCCGCCCGGGCCCGCAGGGCCCGGGGGAAGGGTCCTGGTTGAGCATGGTGCGGCGCAGGAAGGGCAGGTCGGCCGGGTCGGGGTCGCGGATCTGGGTGGCCCCCAGCCAGGAGGAGTAGGTGGTGTGGTCGCGGAGCACGCGGACCACGTCGGCGTGGCGGGTGACCGCCCAGAAGCCGGGTCCGGCCGGCCAGCCCTGGATCTCCGGCTCGTCCTGCCGGGCCACCGGGTGCCGGTCGCGCAGCAGCCGGTAGCCGTCGTGCGGGATGCCCGTGGCGTAGATGCGGGGGTCGAAGACGTCGGGGAGGTCGGCGATGTCGGGGAGGTCGGCTTCGGGCCGCGGGGCGGCGGGGGGATGCATGCGCCCACGGTGGCGGCGCGGGGCGTTCCCCGCAAGAGACCGCGGCTCCGGCAGCTGACCGGCCGGGTGCCTCCGGTCAGAGGACGACGCCCGTGGTGCACTGCTGGGCCTGCAGGACGGTGTCCGTGCCGCGCAGCGCGGCGCGGACGTGCGAGGCGCTGTTGGAGAGCGCGGTGCACACGACCTGGCGGCGGGCGAGTTCCGACAGGCCGCCGACCTTGAACGGGAGCCGCACCTCGATCACGTCCTGCGCGGTGGCGACGACCCGGGTCCCGGTGGCCGTCTTGAAGTCGACGCGGGGCAGCGCGGTCCGCAGCCCGGCGGCCTTGTCCTCCTCGGCGGGGCCCGCGAGCAGCCGGACCAGGCCGACGTCCAGCCCGTCCCCCGCGTACGCCACCTGCGGGGTGGCGAGGAGCCGGTCTTCGGGGTCGACGAAGTACACGAGCGGCCGTGCGGCGGGCGCGGCCACGGTCACCTTGGCGGGGGCGCCGCTCTCGACGACCCCGGTGGGCTTGATCCCGCAGCCGGCGAGCACCGTGCAGGCGAGCAGGGCGGGGAGTCCGGCGGCGGCCGCCGGGCGCGTCCGGGTCACGCTCCTCGTCACGCTCCTGGTCACGCGTCGGCCTCCAGCGGCATGTCGATGGTGAACACGGCTCCCCCGGCGGGCCCGTTCGCGGCGCGCAGGGTCCCGCCGTGCAGGCGGACGTTCTCCAGGGTGATGGCGAGGCCGAGGCCGCTGCCCGCGGAACGGGTGCGGGCGGCGTCGGCCTTGAAGAACCGGTCGAAGATGTGCGGCAGCACCTCGGGGGCGATGCCGGGCCCGCTGTCGGCGACCTCGATCAGGAGCCGGGGCCCGCCCGGCCGGGGTTCGGTCCGCACGGTGACGCGGACCGGGGCGCTGCCGTGCCGCAGGGCGTTGCCGACGAGGTTGGCGAGGACCACGTCGAAGCGGCGGGGGTCGAGCCGGGCGCGGACCTGCCGCGGCAGGTCGGTGACGACGCGTTCGTCGTCCCAGTGGCGGCGCTCCAGGGACTTGCGGACGGCTTCGGCGGCGTCGACGTCGTCGAGGTTGAGCTCGGCGGCGCGGGCGTCGAAGCGGGAGATCTCCATCAGGTCCTCGACGAGGACGGCGAGTTTGCCGGTCTCGGCGCTGATCAGGCGGAGGGCGGCGGCCGTGTCGGGGTCGAGGCGCTCGGCGTCCTCGTCGAGGACCTCGGTGACGGCGAGCATCCCGGCGAGCGGGGTGCGCAGTTCGTGGGAGACGTCGGAGGCGAAGCGCCGCGCCCGGGTCTCGGCCTCCCGCAGTTCGCTCACGGACCGTTCGAGGGCGCCGGCGGTCTCGTTGAAGGTGCGGGCGAGTCCGGCGAGTTCGTCGGCGCCGCGGACCTCGATCCGGGTGTCGAGGCGGCCGCGGCCCAGGTGCTCGGCGGCCGAGCGCATGTCCCGTACGGGGCGCAGCACGCTGCGGGCGGCGAGGAGCGCGGGGACGACGGCGATGGCGAGGCCGGGTACGGCGCCCTGTTTGGCGGCTTCGACCATGGCCTCCACGGTCTGGCGCTCGGTGACCAGCGGCATGGTGGCGAAGACGACGAGGCCGGTGGGCCGGCGGACGCCCTGGCGTTCGAAGACGGCGGGCATCCCGACGGCGACGAACGGGGCGCCGCTGTCGTCGACGACCCGCTGGAAGGCGCCGTGCGGGTTCTTGCCGACCTGCCGGCGGAGCTGGTCGGTGACCACGGTGGAGACGGGGTCGCCGAAACTGGAGGCGCGCAGGCTGCCGTACTCGGCGAAGACGGTCCAGGGGTGCGGTTTGCCGCGCTTGCCGAGCTCGCTCACGATGCGCTGGAGCTGCGGCTGGTCCATCGGCAGGGTGACGGACTGGCTCTCGACCAGGTCGCGCAGCGTGCTGACGGCGGTGTCCTGGCTCTGCTTGAGGACGGCGTTGCGGGCCTGCTGGTAGGTGAGGGCGGCCGTGCTCACCGCGCTGATCGCGGCGACCAGCAGGAAGGCCGCGATCAGCCGGGTGCGCAGCCCGAGGGGGGCGATGCGTGCGATGCGTCCCACCGGGGTGCCTACAGGGGGCCGAAGCGGTAGCCGAAGCCGCGGACGGTCTGGATGTAGCGGGGGGCCGCGGCGGGGTCCTCCAGCTTGTGGCGCAGCCGGCGGACGCAGGCGTCCACGAGCCGGGCGTCGGCGTGGTAGCTGTGCTCCCACACGTACTCCAGCAGTTGCTGGCGGGAGAAGACCTGCTCGGGCGAGGCGGACAGGTGCAGCAGCAGTTTGAGCTCGCTGGGGGCGAGGGGGACGCGTGCGCCGTTCCTGGCGACGGTCAGGCCGGCGCGGTCGATGGCGAGCTCCGCGTGGAACTCCACCCCGGGCCGGGCGGCGGTCGCGGTGTCGCCGAGGCGGCGCAGGACGGCCTTGATACGGGCCTCGATGACCTCGGTGCGGGCGGGTTTGACGATGTAGTCGTCGGCCCCGGCCTCCAGGCCGACGACGATGTCGAAGTCGTCGCCGCGGGCGGTCAGCATGATGATCGGGACCTGGCTGGTCTCGCGGATCCGGCGGCAGACCTGCACCCCGTTGATGCCGGGGAGCATGAGGTCGAGCAGTACCAGTTCCGGGCGGAAGCTCCCCATCAGGGCGAGGCCGGCCTCGCCGGTGTCGGCGGCGCTCACCTCGTGGCCCCGGCGGCGCAGGCCCAGGCCCACCCCCTCCCGTACGGAGGGGTCGTCCTCGATCAGCAGTACGCGTGGCATCCGGTCGTGTCCAAGGGTGGTGGTGGTCGGTGTCCCCCGGCTAGCGGCGGCCGGTCCGGCGCCGCAGGGAGCGCAGCAGATCGGTGATCCCGGTCAGGCGCAGCGGCCCGGCGAGGAGGACGACGACGAGGGCGATCACTGCGGTTCCCGCTCCGGCCGCGGTGAGGTCGCCGAGGCCGTACCGGTCGGCGACGCGGGCGGCCGCGTACCCGGCGGCGGCGGCCGGCAGGGCGGCGGCGAGCAGCCGCAGGTGGGTGCCGAGCGCGGTGGCGGGGTCCGCTGCGGGGTCCGCTGCGGGGCCGCTCCGGCGCGGGCCGAGCCGGCGGGCGAGGACGTACGCGGTGAGGGCGAGGCCGGCGAAGAGCGCGACGGTGTAGGCGGCGGCCATGCCGGTGACGGACCAGCGCGGGGGCAGCAGCAGGTAGGCGGCGGCGGAGAGTCCGGCGTTCAGCCCGGCGATGACCAGGTTGAGGAAGAACGGGGTCCGGGTGTCGGAGAGGGCGTAGAAGCCGCGCGAGAGGACGTACTGGCCGGAGAAGGCGATCAGGCCGGGGGCGAACGCGACGAGCATGCCCGCCATGACCTCGATGTCGGCGGCGCCGGTGCGGCCGTACCCGAAGACGCTGCCCATCACCCAGGGGGCGAGGGCGGCGAAGAGCGCTGCGGCCGGAACGACGAGGGCGGCGCTGGAGCGCAGCGCGTACGACACGTCGCGGCGGACCGCGGCGAGGTCGCCGTCGGTGGCGGCGGCGCTCATCCGGGGCATGAGGGCGGTCACGAGGGAGACGGTGATGATGCCCTGCGGGACGATCCACAGCTGGTAGGCGTTGCTGTAGGCGGTGTAGCCGGCGCCGCCCGCGAGGCCGGCTTCCACGGCCTGCCGGCCGGCGGTGGTGGACAGGCGGGTCACGACCCAGTAGCCGATCTGGTTGGTGAACACGAGCATGACCAGCCAGCCCGCGTTGCGCAGCGGCCGGGCCATGCCCTGGCCGCGCCAGTCGAAGCGGGGGCGCCAGCGGAAGCCGGCGGCGCGCAGGGAGGGTATGAGGGCGAGGGCCTGGACGACGATGCCGGCGGTGGTGCCGAGGCCGAGGAGCCGGGTCTCGCCGGCGGTGAGCCCCTGTGCGCCGTGGTGCGAGAGGTACAGGAAGAGGCCGAAGACGCCGATGATGACGAGGTTGTTGAGGACCGGGGTCCACATCATCGCGCCGAACCGGCCACGGGCGTTCAGCACTTGCCCGAGCAGGGTGAACAGGCCGTAGAACAGGATCTGCGGGAGGCAGTAGCGGGCCAGGGCCACGGTGGTGCTCGCCTGGCTGCCGGTGTACGGGGTGTACGCGGCCACGATCAGCGGCGCGGCCAGCACGGCGACGGCGGTGAGCAGCACGAGCACGGTCGTGCAGGCGGTCAGCAGCCGGTCGGTGTAGGCGGCGCCGCGGTCCTGGTGCTCCTTGGCGGCGCGGACCAGCTCGGGCACGAAGACGGCGTTGAGGGCGCCGCCGACGAGCAGCATGTAGAGGATGTTCGGGACGGTGTTGGAGACGGCGTAGGCGTCGCCGAGCAGCCCGGTGCCGAGCGCGGCGACGACGACGGCGGAGCGGACGAACCCGGTGGCGCGGGAGACGATCGAGCCGGCGGCCATCAGCGCTCCGCTGCGCAGCACCGAGGTCGTGGGGGCTGCGGCGGCGGGCGTGGTGTGGTGCGCGCCGGCGGCGCTGGCCGCGGCATCGGCGGCGGGTGCGGCGGCCGTCACCGGCGGGCCAGGTAGGCCTGGAAGGCCTTGTAGAACGCCGTGTTGGCGTATCCCTCCAACGGTATCTCCCACTCTCCGAGCGTTTCGACGACGTGTCCGCCGGTACCGAGCTTCCAGCGCAGCAGTCCGAATGAGCGTTCGGCGGGGTCAAGAGTGGAGGGTATCCCGCGCATGTCGTATTCGTCCGCTCCGAGGGCGTGTGCGTCGCGCATCATGTGCCACTGCAGGGCGTTGCTGGGGCGCACCTCGCGGCGGTGGTCGGCGGAGGCGCCGGTCTGGTACCAGACCCGGCGACCGGCGGTGATCATGGTGTGGGCGGCGAGGACCTCGCCCTCGTGGACGGCCAGGTAGAGCCGCATCCGGCCCGGGGCCTCGGCGTTGAGTGCCGCGTACTGCTGCTCGTAGTACGCCAGGGAGCGGCCGAGCCGGAAGCCGTCGCGTTCCTCCGTGACGCCCAGCAGCCGGTGGAACTCGGGCAGGTCGGCGGCGGTCCCGAGGACCACCCGGACACCGGATTTCTCGGCCTTGCGCACGTTGCGCCGCCACTCCTGGTTGAGCCCGGACCACAGGTCGTCCACGGTGCGGCCGGCCAGCGGGACGCGGAAGACGTGGCGGGGCTGGGCGTCGCCGTCGTCCTCGCCGCCGCAGCGCCGCCAGCCCCGGGTGCGCAGCCGGTCGGCGAGTGCGGCACCGACCGGGTCGACCTCGGCGGCCAGGACGTCCGACAGCCGCCGACCGGGGCCGGCGGCGGCCTTGAGGGTGGCGGCCTCCCAGCGGCGGTAAGCGGGAGAGGGCCCGATCCGCACGGCGAAGGCGCCGGCCGCGCGCAGGTGGCGCAGCAGCGGGGTGAGCCAGCGATCGAGGTCCGGGTCGGCCCAGTCCGCGACGGGGCCCTCGGGGAGGTAGGCGAAGTATTTCCGGGTGCCGGGGAATTGGCGGTAGAGCACGAGCGCGGCTCCGGCGATTTCCCCGTCGGGGTGGTGCCATCCGACCGTTTCCGAGCGCCACAGGTCCTTTACCCCGGCCCAGGACGGGTACTGCAGAAAGCTTGCATTCCGGTTCCGGTCG
This sequence comes from Streptomyces sp. NPDC127106, assembly GCF_042677605.1. Classification (NCBI taxonomy): domain Bacteria; kingdom Bacillati; phylum Actinomycetota; class Actinomycetes; order Kitasatosporales; family Streptomycetaceae; genus Streptomyces; species Streptomyces sp. NPDC127106. Next base: position 41,306 of record NZ_JBHXTC010000029.1, read on the forward strand.
AGGAAGGCACGGTATTCGGCCGCCGTCAGGGAGCGGGTCTCCAGCTCCCGCTTCCGGTGGGCGGGGGTCGCGAGCAGTGCGCACACGGCGGATCGGCCTTCCTGTACGTCCGGGGCGGGATGCACAGGAGCCTCACAGGCGTCCGTGACGGACCTGCGCGGCGTTCGTGACCGAATGATGACCGTTTCGCTGCGGTCCGTGTCACAAGCGGAAAGTCAGATCTTTTCCGCGGTTTACGCAACCTAGAGTCGCCCTGTCCGCATCTCCCAATCCGGACGACCGTTGCTTTGGAGGGGTTTTCGTTGAGCCGCACACGCCGTTTCGCACACCGCCGCCACGCCATGCTGGCGGGCACCGCACTCATGGCCGCAGCGCTGACCGCCTGCACGGGCGGCTCCGGTGGGGGCGACAAGGCCGACGGCGCGGCGGACCCGAAGAACCAGCCGCCCATGGCGATCTCCGTGAACCTCACGGGCGACCAGGCCAAGCCCGGCGAGCCGGTGAAGGTCACGCTCACCGCGGGCAAGTTCGCCCAGGTGAAGGTGTCCGACGGCAAGGGCGGCGAGCTGCCCGGGAAGATAGCCGACGACGGCCGGACCTGGACCTCGGAGCGCAACGCGGCGCCCGGCACGGACTACAAGGTCGAGGCGCAGGACACGAACAGCCAGAACGCGAGCGCCCAGTTCAAGACCGCGGCCGCGGACAAGGTGAACAAGGTCTCGATCGTCCCCGGCAAGGGCTCCACGGTGGGCGTGGCCCAGCCCGTCTCGCTGGTCTTCGACAACCCGGTGAAGAACAAGGCCGAGGTGGAGAAGCGCCTGAAGGTGACCACCTCGAACAACACCGAGGGCTCCTGGGGCTGGGTCAAGGACCACGCCGGCAACGACCGCGTGGACTGGCGGCCGAAGGAGTACTGGAAGTCGGGCACCGAGGTCAAGGTCGAGATGAGCCTGAACGGCGTGGACTCCGGCCAGGGCGGCGGTTACTTCGTGCGCGACTACGACACCAACTTCAAGATCGGCAAGGACCGCAGGCTGCAGGTCGACCTCGACAGCAAGAAGATGTCGGTGGTCGAGGACGGCCAGACCGTGAAGACGATCCCGGTCTCGGCAGGCACGCCCGGCGGCAAGAAGGCCTCCTGGTCCGGGAAGATGGTGCTGATGACCAAGGAGGGCACCATCCGGATGGACTCCCAGACCGTCGGGCTGGGCGACTCCTACGACAAGTTGGTCGACTACTCGATGCGGGTGACCTGGTCGGGCATGTACATCCACGCCGCGCCGTGGAACGCCGGAAACTTCGGCCGGGCCAACGCCAGTTCCGGCTGCGTGGGGATGAGCGACTCCGACGCGAAGTGGCTGTTCGACTCGTCCCAGGTCGGCGACGCGGTCGAGGTGACGGGGAACGGCTCCAAGGGCAAGGCGGACATCGGCAACGGGTACGGCGAGTGGAACCTGTCCTGGGACGAGTGGAAGGCCAAGAGCGCGCTGAACGGCGCCCCGCAGAACGGCTGACCAGGGACGACCGTTCCACCGGGGCCGACAGGGCCGCCGCGTCCGCCGCGATCTCACGGGGAATTCGATCAATCGTTACCCTCGCGTAACTTACTGATGGGTTACCTGAGGTAAGCAACTCCCGTTACCGTCGGGTCACTTCGACGTAGGCGCATGCGAGGAGCCCACGATGGTCCGCACCCCCACCGCGGCGGCCGTGGCTGCTGCCCTGACCGTGGCCGCCCTGGGGCTGACCCCCCAGCAGGCCCGGGCGGCGGCACCGGCCCCCTCCCCCACCGACCCTTCCGCCGCGGCGTCAGCGGCCGTGCCCGGGCTCACCTTCCACGACATCCCGGGGTCGGGCGGCATCACCCTCAAGGGCAACGTGTTCGCCCCGGCCGGCGCCGGGGCGGGCCGGACGTACCCGCTGATCGTGCTGCCCGGCAGCTGGGGCATGCCGCAGATCGAATACATCGCCCAGGCGAAGAAGCTCGCCGACTCGGGCTACGTCGTGGTCAGTTACGCCTCCCGCGGTTTCTGGCTCTCCGGCGGGCAGATCGAGGTGGCCGGCCCGCCGGACGTCGCCGACGTCTCCGCCGTCATCGACTGGGCGCTGGCCCACACCCCCGCCGACGCCGGCCGCATCGGCGTGGGCGGGGTCTCGTACGGGGCGGGCATCAGCCTGCTCGCCTCCGCACACGACCCGCGGATCACGACCGTGGTGGCGCTCAGCGGCTGGGCCGACCTCATCGAGTCCATCTACTCCGGCCGCACCCAGCACCTCCAGGCCGCCGGCCTGCTCGGCGCCGTCGGCCGCGCCACCGGCCGCCCGGGCCCCGAACTCGACAAGATCCTCGCCGACTTCATGAGCTCCCGCCTGGACCGGGAGCACGAGATGATCGAGTGGGGCCGGGTGCGCTCGGCCTCGGAGCAGGTCGACCGCATCAACGCCAACGGCACCGCGGTCATGCTGGGCAACGCCTGGGGCGACACCATCTTCCCGCCCAACCAGTACGCCTCCTTCTTCGAGAAGCTGACCGGTCCCAAGCGGCTGGAGTTCCGCCCCGGCGACCACGCCACCGCCGAGGGCACGGGCCTGCTCGGCCTGCCCAACGACACCTGGACCAACGCCCGCCGCTGGTTCGACCGCCACCTCAAGGGCGAGCGCAACGGGGTGGACACCGAGGCCCCGGTGCAGATCAAGTCCCGCAGCGCCGGCGGCTACGAGGGCTACGCGGACTGGAAGTCGGTCGGCGCGGCCGCCACCGAGAAGCTCGCGCTGAACGACACCGAGCACCTCTTCACCGGCGTCAACACCGGGGCCGACGGCGGCGTCGTCCTCCTCTCCAGCGCCCTGGACCAGTTCGTCAAGATCCCGCCGACGGCGTCCATCCCGCTGCTGCCGCGCACCTTCGCCGCCGTCTGGCAGTCGGAGCGGTACGGCAGCGACAAGCAGGTCCGCGGCACGGCGCGACTGCACACCACCGTCACGCCCACCAAGGCCGACGGCACCTTCGTCGCGTACCTCTACGACGTGGGCCCGCTCGGCATCGGCAAGCTGGTCACCCACGCCCCGTACACCTTCCACGGCAAGACCCCTGGTCGCTCCTTCGGCGTGGACCTGGACCTGTTCTCGACGGCGTACGACGTCCCGGCCGGCCACCGGCTGGCCCTCGTCATCGACACCGTCGACCCCCTCTACGCGGAGTACAACCCCTTCGGCGCCCAGCTCACCTTCACCTCCCCCGCCACCGACCCGTCGTACGTGGCGGTCCCCCTGCGCTGAGCTCAGTGCTTGAGGATCTTGGAGAGGAAGTCCTTGGCGCGGTCGCTCGCGGGAGCGGTGAAGAACTCCTCCGGCGAGCGGTCCTCGACGATCGTGCCGTCGGCCATGAAGACGACGCGGTTGGCGGCGGAGCGGGCGAAGCCCATCTCGTGGGTGACCACGACCATGGTCATGCCCTCCGCCGCCAGCTGCCGCATGACCTCCAGCACCTCGTTGATCATCTCTGGGTCGAGGGCGGAGGTGGGCTCGTCGAAGAGGAGCGCCTTGGGGTCCATGGCCAGGGCGCGGGCGATGGCCACCCGCTGCTGCTGGCCGCCCGAGAGCTGCGCGGGGAACTTCGCGGCCTGGTCGGCGAGGCCGACGCGCTCCAGCAGCTCCCGGGAGCGCCGGTCGGCCTCCGCCCTGCCGCGCTTCCTGACCTTGACCTGCGCGAGCGAGACGTTGGCGAGGACCGTCTTGTGCGCGAAGAGGTTGAAGGACTGGAAGACCATCCCGACCTCGGCGCGCAGCGCGGCCAGGTCCTTGCCCTCGGCGGGCATCGGCTGGCCGTCGAGGGTGATCGTGCCCGACTCGACGGTCTCCAGCCGGTTGATGGTCCGGCACAGGGTCGACTTGCCGGAGCCGGACGGGCCGATGACCACCACCACCTCCCCGCGGCCGACGGTGAGGTTGATGTCCTTCAGGACGTGTAGCTGCCCGTAGTGCTTGTTCACGTCCCGCAGCTCGATCAGCGGTTCGACGGCCATGCCCGCCCCCTTGGTCGTGTGCCGAGGCCAGGCTCAACTATCCGGGCAACGGCCGCACTTCACCCGTCGACACGCCCGGGGCCGGGCGCACCGGGGGCGGCTTCCGCCGGCACCCAGTCCGCGGGGAGGGTGTAGTGCCAGCCCTCCCGCCAGTCGAACGGTGCGTCCACCAGGTCCTCGATCGAGGCCCCGCGCAGGAGGCAGTCGAGCGCCCACTTGTTGGCCGAGTGGGAGATGAGGAGGACGCGCTGACCGCCCCGGGCGGCGGCCAGGTCGCGGAGGAAGTCGGCGGTGGCCTCGATGACCTGCCGGTAGCTCTGGCCGCCGGGGAAGGGGGTGTCGACGTGCCGGGCGCGGCGGCCGGCCAGATCGGCCACCGGGCGGCCGTTCAGGGTGCCGTAGTCGCATTCCCGCAGCCGCGGGTCGCGGTGCACGGGGACGGGGCTGCCGGCGAAGGCGATGTCGGCGGTCTCCACCGCCCGGTGCAGGTCCGAGACGAAGACGGCCGCGAGACCGTCGTCCCGGCGGCGTTCGCCGAGCTCGGCGGCGAGGCGCCGGCCCGCCGCGGAGAGCCTGCCGGGCAGCAGGCCGGTGGCGATGCCCCGTTCGTTGTCCTCGGTGAGCGAGTGGGTCTCGAAGACGATGTCGACGGCCATACGGTCTCCGTTCCGGTTCCGGTTCCGGTCGGCGGCTCCGGTGATCGGTTCCCGGGGTCTAGAAGCCTTCGGAGGCTTCGGCGTAGGCCTGGGAGAGTTCGGGGGATCCCGTCATCGCCCAGGACACCCCGGACTCCACCACGTTCAGCTCCCGACCCGAGGCCAGGAGGATCACCGGCTGCCCGTCCGGGCGCACCTGCCAGCCCGCACCCGGGCGGGTCCGGATGATCACCGTGCCGAGGTAGAGGCCGGCGTCGTTGCCGAGCCACGGCACGAGCTCGGGGTCCCGGCGCCAGCGCGGCATCAGCTGGTCCAGCGCCTCCAAGGAGGCCGGGGTCTCGTCGAGTTCGAGTCCGGCCGCGCGGGCCTGGACGCGCAGCATCTCGCACTCCGAGAACAACTCGCTGACGCCTTCGGGGTCCTGCGCGAGGGCGGCGGCGAGTCCCGCACCACCCCGTTCCGTGTCGTTCCGGTTGAGCCAGTGGTCCAGGAAGGGGATGTTCATGCCGCCCAGCCTGGCACCGCGGCGCCCTGCTGGCCACAGGGCGCGCCTGAATCCGCCGTTACGCGTCGAGGTCGAGATCCACAACGACGGGGGCGTGGTCGGAGGCGCCCTTGCCCTTGCGCTCCTCGCGGTCCACGTAGGCGTCCTTGACGGCCTTGGTGAACGGCCCGTTGCCGTACACCAGGTCGATGCGCATGCCGCGGTTCTTGGGGAAACAGAGCTGGCGGTAGTCCCAGTACGTGTACGGGCGGTCGTACTTCAGCGGGCGGGGCACCACGTCCGACAGGCCGGCGGCGCGCAGTGCCTCCAGGGCGGCCCGCTCGGCGGGGGTGACGTGGGTGAGGCCCGCGAAGGCCGCCACGTCGTAGACGTCCTCGTCGGTGGGGGCCACGTTGAAGTCGCCGAGCACCGCGAAGGGCCGGGGGCCGGCGGCGTCCTCGGCGACGGCGGTGGTCAGAGCGCCGAACCAGTCCAGCTTGTAGCCGTAGTGGTCGTGCTCGACCTCGCGGCCATTGGGCACGTACACCGACCACAGGCGGACGCCGCCGCAGGTCGCGGAGATCGCCCGGGGCTCCTGCACGCCCTCGTAGTCGGGCCCGCCCGACAGGCCCGCGACCACGTCCTCCAGACCGACCCGGGAGATCAGGGCGACGCCGTTCCACCGGCCGGTGGCGTTGACGGCCGCCTCGTACCCCAGCTCGCGCAGCTCGTCGAAGGGGAACTGCTCGGCGGTGCACTTGGTCTCCTGGACGCAGAGCACATCGGTGCCGGAGGACTCCAGCCAGGCCAGCAGCCGCGGCAGCCGGGCGGTGATCGAGTTGACGTTGAAGGTGGCGATACGCATACCAGACAACCTACCGCCCGGCGCCGACACCCGGCCGACGCACGGAGGCCGGCGCACGGAGGCCTGCGCACGGAGGCCTGCGCTCAGCGGGCGGCGCTCAGAGGGCGGCGCTCAGAGGGCGGCGCTCTCGCCTGCTGCCATCCGGCTGTGCGGCGCTCCGCCCAGGTTCTCCAGGGCCGTGTCGTAGATGGGCCGGGCGATGTCGGAGAGGTAGGCATCGTGGATGTCGATGGCACGGACCGGCTTGACCTCGCGGACGTAGTCGATCACTTCCGCGACCTTGTTCCACGGGGCGTGCACGGGGAGCATCAGCGTCTCCACCGGGGTGCCGGGGACGGTCAGCGCGTCGCCGGGGTGGAAGAGGGAGCCGTCGACGAGGTAGCCGACGTTGGTGACCCGGGGGACGTCGGGGTGGATCACGGCGTGGAGCTCGCCGTGCACCTGCACCTCGAAGCCGGCCGCGGTGAAGGCGTCGCCGTCGCCCACGGTGTGCACGCGGCCCGGGTAGGCGGGCGCGAGGCGGTCCGCGACGCTGCGCAGGGTCCACAGTCCGGCGGCGGGGTTGGCGTCGAGGGCGGCCCGCAGCCGTCCCTCGTCGAAGTGGTCCGGGTGCTCGTGCGTGACGAGCAGGACGTCGGCGCCGAGGCCCGCGTCGGGCTCGCTGAAGGCGCCGGGGTCGATGACGAGCACGCGCCCGTCCTTCTCCAGCTGGACGCAGGAGTGCAGCCGCTTGGTGAGCTTCATGATCCCAGGCTAAGCGGCCTCGGGGAAGTGGGGTGCGTTTCCGCGGCAACGCGGCGAGGTGCCGTGCCCGGCGGCGCGGAGACGTGCCCCACGTCCCCGAGGCCGCTCGGCGGCCAGCGCCCGCCGGGCCCGGCGGCTACGGGACGGCGGTGGAGACCACGTAGACGCGGGGCTTGGCCGGGTCGGTGAGGTCGACGGTGACGTCGCGGGTGGGGCGCGGCGCGGGCTGCCCCAGGGTGATCCCGTACCAGCTGTTGGACGGGCCCCAGCTCCAGCCGGCGACGGCGGCGTCGTGCGCGGAGACGGAGACCTCGGGGGTCAGCGCGGAACGGCTGGTGCCGAGGCTTTCGAGGAAGGCGTCCAGCTCGGCCGGGGTGACGGCGAACTGCACGTACAGCCGGCTGGTGTGCCAGTTGTTGGTCTCCAGGAAGCCCACCCGCCAGGCCTTGAGCGGGATGGGGACGTCGTAGATGCTGCGCTGCACCCGGGAGGGCCAGCCGGGCCGCACCTTGGTGGCGCCGACCTTGGCGGCCTTGTCGCGGCCACTGGCGCGGCTCTGCTGGGCGGACACGGCGAGGTAGCCGGCGGGCACGCCGATCAGCAGCAGGATGATGACGGCGGTGATCCACCGGCGCCGGACGACGTGCTTGCGGTCCTCGGCCGGGGTCGGCGCGGTCGGCGTGCTCGGCGCGGTCGGCGCGGTCGGCGGCGCCACCTCGTCGGGGGCGGACGCCTGGCGGGGCAGGGTGGGGGGTGTCACTGCTTCTTTTCCTGGTCCTCGGGGCGTGGGGTGACGCGCCGGCCCAGCTGCGCGTAGCGCTCGTACCGCTCGACGCGGCGGCGCGTGGCGCGGCGGAAGCGGCGGGCGACGAGCCGGGCGAGGTCGGCGGCGCCGACCATACCGGCCTCGGGTCCGAGCTCGGCCTTGGTGATGCGGGCCTCGGGCCGGTAGCCGCGGCCGGTGAGGTGGCGTCGGAAGGCTTCCCGGGCGGGGCCGATCAGCAGGTCGTCGGCGGCGCTGACACCGCCGCCGATGACGAAGCAGGAGGGGTCGAGGGCGGCGGCGAGGTTGGCGATGCCCACCCCGAGCCACTGGCCGATGTCCTCGAGCAGCTCGACGCACATGGCGTCGCCCTCGCGGGCGAGCTCGGTGATCAGAGGTCCGGTGATCTCGGGGATGTTGCCGCCGACCCGGGCGATGATGTTGTGCGCGACCGGGGAGTCGGCGGCGGCCAGCTCGCGGGCCTCGCGCACCAGGGCGTTGCCTGAGCTGTACTGCTCCCAGCAGCCGCGGTTGCCGCAGGGGCAGCGGTGGCCGCCGGGCACGACCTGCATGTGCCCGAACTCGCCGGCGACGCCGAACCTGCCCCGCTTGACCTGGCCGCCCTCCAGGATGGCGCCGCCGATGCCGGTACCGAGGGTGATCATGACGAGGTGGTCCTCGCCGCGGCCGGCTCCGAAGCGCCATTCCGCCCAGGCGGCGGTGTTGGCGTCGTTGTCGACCATGACGGGGACGGCGAGGCGGGACTGCAGGGCGTCGCGCAGCGGCTCGTCGCGCCAGGCCAGGTGGGGGGCGAAGAGGACGCGGGAGCGGTCGGCGTCGACCCAGCCGGCCGCACCGATGCCCACGGCGTGGACGTCGTGCCGGTCGGACAGGTCCAGCACGAGCTCGACGATGGTGTCCTCGACGACCTTGGGGCTCTTGGACTTGTCGGGGGTCTCGGTGCGGATCTTCTCCAGGATCACGCCGTCGGCGTCGACGACGCCCGCCATGACCTTGGTGCCGCCGATGTCGATGCCGACGGTGGGGACGCGCGGGGCGGTCAGGTGCGACCGGCGCTCACGGGTCCCGATGGTCCGCAGGACGGTGCCCCGCGCCGACCCCCGGTGGGAGAGCGTGAAGTCCCGGTACGTGCTCATCGAGTCGTGTCGTCCCTCAGGGTGCGGTGGTGCCGTGTGCGGTGCCGTCTGCGGCGGGGTCGGATGCGGGGTGCCGGTCCGATTCTGCCACCCGCTCCAGCTCGTGACTCAGCTCGTCCAGCTCGGAGCCGCCGGCCATCTGCCGGGTGAGCTCGTCGAGGGTGATCGAGTCGCGGGTGTGACTGCCCGCCATGGTGCCCCGCTTGAGCAGGACGAAGCGGTCCCCGACCAAATGGGCGTGGTGCGGGTTGTGGGTGATGAGGACCACGCCGAGGCCGGCGTCGCGGGCGGCCGCGACGTACTTGAGGACGACCCCGGACTGCTTGACGCCGAGGGCGGCGGTGGGCTCGTCGAGGACGAGGACCTTCGCGCCGAAGTGGACGGCGCGGGCGATGGCCACGCACTGCCGCTCGCCGCCGGACAGGGTGCCGATCGGCTGGTCGACGTCGCGCAGGTCGATGCCCATGCGCAGCAGCTCGGCGCGGGTGGTCGCGCGCATGAGGTCCACGTCGAGGCGGCGGAAGGGGCCGCGGCCCCGGGTGGGCTCGGAGCCGAGGAAGAAGTTCCGCCAGACGGGCATGAGCGGGACGACGGCGAGGTCCTGGTAGACGGTGGCGATGCCGAGGTCGAGGGCGGCGCGCGGGTTGGCGAGGACGGTCTCCTCGCCCTCGATCTCGAAGGTGCCGGCATCGTGCCGGTGCAACCCCGCGATGATCTTGATGAGGGTGGACTTGCCCGCGCCGTTGTCGCCGAGGACGCAGGTGATCTCGCCCGCGGAGACCTCCAGGGAGACGTCCTGGAGCGCGCGGATGGTGCCGTAGTGCTTGCTGACGCCGGTCAGCTTCACGAGGGGCGTGCCCGTGTTCGCCCGTGCCGTGCTCATGCCCGTGCCTCCGCCCGCTTGCGGACCCATGCGTTGAGGAGCACGGCCAGCAGCAGCATCGCGCCCAGGAAGAACTTGAACCAGTCCGGGTTCCACTGGGCGTAGACGATGCCGTTGCTCGTCATGCCGAAGATGAAGGCGCCGACGGCCGCGCCGATCGCGGATCCGTAGCCCCCGGTCAGCAGGCAGCCGCCGATGACGGCCGCGATGATGTACAGCAGCTCGTTGCCGACGCCCTCGCCGGACTGGACGACGTCGTACGAGAAGAGGATGTGCTGGCCGGAGATCCAGGCGCACAGGGCGACGCCCATGTAGAGGCCGATCCGCGTCTTCACGACCGGGACGCCGACGGCACGGGCCGCGTCCGCCGCCCCGCCGACCGCGAAGACCCAGTTCCCGGCGCGGGTGCGCAGCAGGATCCAGGTGGCGACGGCGACCAGGGCGATCCACCACAGGACGGTGACCTTGAGGGTGACCTCGCCGACGGTCCACTGGGAGGCGAAGAGCGCGCGGGCGGAGGGGAAGCCCTCCATGTCGGAGATGCGCTTGGTGGAGACAGTGCCGCTGATCAGCTTGGTGAAGCCGAGGTTGAGGCCCGTGAGCATCAGGAAGGTGCCGAGCGTGATGATGAAGCTCGGCAGCTTCGTGCGGGTCAGCATGAACCCGTTGAAGAAGCCGATGGCCAGGGTGACCAGCAGGGACACCCCGACGCCGACCCACACGTTGGCGGTCATCTGGTAGCTGGACATCGAGCTGACCAGGGCCGCGGTGGTGACCATGACGCCGGCGGAGAGGTCGAACTCGCCGCCGATCATCAGCAGCGCCACCGGGACCGCCATGATCCCGATGGTGGAGGCCGCGTACAGGATCGTGCTGAGGCTGGAGGCCTGCAGGAAGCTGGGGGCGGCGAAGGAGAAGAAGACGAAGACGGCGGCGGCGCCGACGACCGCGCCCAGCTCGGGGCGGCCGAGCAGGCGGCGCAGCAGGGAGGAGGGCGCGAGCCGCTCGTCGCCGGAGCCGCCCGGGGCGGGCGCCGGGCCGGGGGCCGGGGAGGGGGCGAGGGTGGTCATCGGCTGCCCCGCTTGATGTACTCCTCCAGCTCGGCGGCCTCGGCGCCGGTCACGATCTGCGGGCCGGTGAGCACCGGGCGGCCGCCGCCGAGCACGTCCGCGTTGTAGCGGTAGAGCCACAGCAGGTCGACGGCCTCGTAGCCCTGGAGGTAGGGCTGCTGGTCGACGGCGAAGCCGAGGGCGCCGGACCTGAGGTCGCGGGCGACGGACTCGTTCAGGTCGAAGGTGTCCACCTCGGCCTTGCTGCCCGCGGCCTCCTTGGCCTTGACGGCGGTCGGTGCGAAGGGGGCGCCGAGGGTGAGGATCGCGTCGACGGACGGGTCGGCCTGGAGCTTCGCCTGGACGGCGGCCTGGACGGAGGGCATGTTGGTGCCCTCGACGTACAGGTTCTCCATCGTGCCGCCGAAGGTCTTCTTCGCCCCGGCGCAGCGCTGCTCGTGGCCGACGTTGCCCTGCTCGTGCAGGACGCAGACGGCCTTGGTGCGGCCGCGCTTGGTCAGCTCGGTGCCGACGGCCTCGCCCGCCACCTGCTCGTCCTGGCCGATGTGGGTCAGGGCGCCGTACTCCGCCGACTGCGCGGAGCCGGAGTTGACGGTGACCACCGGGATGCCGGCCTTGACGGCCTTGCCGATCACGTCCTTGAGGGCCTCGGGCTTGGCCAGGCTCACGATGATGCCGTCGACCTTCTGGTCGATGGCGTTCTGCACGAACTGGGCCTGCTGCTGCGCCTGGTCGTCGTGGGCGTAGACGAAGTTGATGTTGTCCTTGGCGGCTGCTTCCTTGGCGCCCTTCTGGACGATGTCCCAGAAGGTGTCGCCGTCGCCCGCGTGGGTGATCATCGCGAAGGTCCAGCGGGGGGTGGACACGGCGGGCCGGCCCGCCGCGGCGGCCTTCGCCCGCTCCTCGGCGCGTTTGCCGCCCGTGCTGCTGCAGCCCACGAGGGAGGCCCCCAGTACCGCCGCGAGCACGGCGCCCACGACGCGTACCCCTGTCCCTGTCCTGGCCACGTCTGCGTGCCCTTCCCTCGTGCCGTGCTCGTCCGCGCACCGTTGCGCTGCGCGCTGCTCTGCCGCGTCCGCCGATATCAAAGCGGTCATTCCGGTTTCAGCCGCCCAGTATCCGCCACAGGGGCGCATGTGAGGTCATCGGGGGCTTCCCGACGCCCGCGCACCCTTCTGCTGCCACCATGCGGATTGACAGCCTCCGCCGGGCGGTCCAGGTTGAGTGCATGCGCATCGGGCTGATCGGAACGGGACGGATCGGCTCCTTCCATGCGGCGGCGCTGGCCCGCCACCCGGACGCCGGCTCGCTGCTGCTCGCCGACGCCGATCCCGCGCGCGCCGTCCGGCTCGCCGACCGGCTGGGAGCCACGGCCGCGCCGTCCGTGGACCAGATCTTCACCTGGGGCGTGGACGCCGTCGTCGTGGCCTGCTCCACCGACGGGCACGCCGAGTTGGTGCTGCGGGCCGTCCGCAGCAGGCTGCCCGTCTTCTGCGAGAAACCGCTGGCCGCCGACCTGCCCCGGACCCTGGCGGTGCTCCGCGAGGTGGCCGCCGCGGACGGGGTGCTCCAGCTGGGCTTCATGCGCCGCTTCGACGCGGGCTACCGTACGGCGCGGGAGCTGGTCCGCTCCGGGGCACTGGGCCGGTTGCACACCGTACGGACGATGACGGCCGATCCGTCGCCGCCGCCCGCCGCGTACCTGGCCACGTCCGGGGGCCTGTACCGGGACTGCCTGGTCCACGACTTCGACATGGTCCGCTGGGTGACCGGGCGGGAGGTCGCGGACGTGTACGCGACCGGCTCGGACGCGGGTCCGCCCCGGTTCCGCGAGGTGGGTGACGTGGACACGGCGGCGGCCTTGCTCACCCTGGACGACTCCACCCTGGTGACCTGTACGGGCACGCGGTGCAACGGGGCCGGGTACGACGTGCGGATGGAGCTGGCCGGGGAACTGGACCAGGTCTCCTCCGGGCTGGACGACCGTACGCCGATCGCCTCGACGGAACCGCACGGCCCGCCCCCGGCCCCCAAGCCGTGGACGGGGTTCCTGGAACGGTTCGGCCCCGCGTACGAGGCCGAGCTCACGGCCTTCGTCCGGCTGGTCCGCGGCGAGGGACCCAACCCCTGCGACGGCCGGGAGGCGCTCGCCGCGCTGCGGGTGGCGGAGGCCTGCGAGCTGTCGCGGCGGGAACGACGCCGGGTGGCCCTGGCGGAGCTGCCGGACCTGTGACGGCCGGACGTGTGACGGCCGGGGCTGTGGCGACCGGACGTGCGACGGCCGGACCTGTGACGGCCGGAACCGTGACGGCCGTAGCTGTGCGGGCATGGGCAGCGGCTACCAGCGCACCGGAAGCCGGGTCACGCCCCGCATCAGGCTGCCGCCGATCCAGGCCGGCGGCCCGGCGTCGGGGTCCTCGGCCAGGCCGGGGAACCGCTCCAGCAGTGCGCGGATCGCGATCCGGCCCTCCATCCGGGCCAGCGGGGCGCCGAGGCAGAAGTGCAGGCCGTGGCCGAAGGCGAGGTGGCCCTGCGGGGCGCGCCGGATGTCGAAGGCGTCCGGGTCGGGGAAGCGGCGGGGGTCGCGGTCGGCTGCGGCCAGCGAGACGAGGACGGTGGCCCCGGCCGGGATGGTGGTCCCGCCGAGATCCACTTCCCGGCGGGCGTAGCGGTACGTGGCGTTCTGGACGGGGCCGTCGTAGCGGAGCATCTCCTCCACCGCCCCGTCGAGGAGGCCGTCGTAGTCGGCGCGCAGGTCGGCGAGCTGGGCGGGGTGGGCGAGCAGGGCCCGGACGCCGTTGGCGACGAGGTGGACGGTGGTCTCGTGGCCGGCGACCAGCAGCAGGAAGGCCATGCCGATCAGCTCGTCCGGGGAGAGCGAGTCGCCGTCCTCGTCCCGGGTCCGGATCAGGGCGCTGAGCAGGTCCTCGCCGGGCTCCTCGGCCTTGCTGGCGAGGAGCTCCCCGAGGTACGAGCTGAGCTCCCGGTGGGCCCGGGTGTCCGGGGTGTCGCCGGAGGGGGCGACGACCTCCTTGGACCAGTAGGAGAAGCGGGCCCGGTCCAGGTCGGGGACGCCGAGCAGCTCGCAGATCACCGTCATGGGCAGCGGGAAGGCGACGGCCTCGACGAGGTCGGCGGTGCGCTGGGGGCGGGCGGCCATCGCGTCGACGAGCTCGTCGGTGACCTGCTGGACGCGGGGGCGCAGCGCCTCGACGCGGCGGGTGGTGAACTCGCGGGCGACCAGGCGCCGCAGCCGGGTGTGCCGGGGCGGGTCGGACTCCAGCATGTTGAGGTTGGCCGCGGTGCGGGCCACGTCCGGCAGGCTGCTGCTCCAGTCCTTGGCCAGGTCCGGGTGGTTCAGTGCCTGCCGGGCCTCCTCGTGGCCGACGACGATCCAGCCCGGCGCGTACTCGGGCGCCGAGACCCCGACGGGGTGGACGGGACCGGCGGCCCGCAGCCCGGCGTAGAAGGGGTACGGGTCGGCCTGGAAGTCCGGGGAGTTCCCGCTGATGTCCGGTTGAGGCATGTGGCCACCCTACGGCGGCAGTTGATCCTCTGGCCCGGCGCTTTCCGGTCACTCCGCGGGCCCGGCCGCGGCCCGTTCAGGAGGCTGCGGGGTCGGCGGCGCGGCGGCCCGCCCGCCCTCCTCCGCGTCAGTCGAAGGTGCCGAAGGTGGCACGGCCCTTCGGGCGGTAGGTGTGGATGGCGATCCCGTTCGGGGTCGTGCGCGAGGAAACCAGCTCGCAGGCAGTCGGCAGCCCGCCGGTGGGGAACAGGCGCTGTCCGCCGCCCAGGTAGACGGGGAACACCATCAGGTGCATCTCGTCCACCAGGTCCCGCGCCAGCAGCCACTGCGCGAGCAGTCCGCTGCCGTGCACCTGGAGCTCCTTGCCCTCCTCCAGGCCGTCCTTGACGCGCATGATCTCGCTCTGCGGCTCCTCCCCGTCGACGACGGTGGTCCCGGCCCACTCCGGGTCCTTCAGGGTGGTCGAAGCGACGTACTTCGGCAGGCTGTTCAGCCGGCTCGCGATCTTGTCCGCCGGGTCGGTCTTCTGCGGCCAGTACGCGGCGAAGATCTCGTACGTCCGGCGCCCGAGCAGGAACGCCCCGGCCCGGTCGAAGTTCTCGTCGACGAACGCGCCCGCGGCGTCGTCGAAGAAGGGCACCACCCAGCCGCCGTACGCGAAGCCGCCCCGGCGGTCCTCGTCGGGCCCGCCGGGGGCCTGCATCACACCGTCGAGGGTGAGGAAGGTGGTGAGGGTCAGCTTGCCCATGGCTCTGCGCTCCTGGATCGCGGTCGGTGTCGGCTGCTGCTGCCGTTGCACCGGTTCAGACTCCCGCTCCGCCCCGGACTCATCGCCGCGGCGCGCACGGACTCCCGTCGGATTCCCGCCGCCGCCCGCCGCTTAAGCTCTCTCGTTGATCAGTTCATCTACTGATCGGCAGACCGTAGGGGGAGAAGACCCATGAAGAGCGCGGCCGAGATGTTCCAGCCGCTCGAGGCGGACGATCCGCAGGTGGTGGCCGGCTACCGACTAGCGGCCCGGCTGGGCGCGGGCGGCATGGGGCGGGTCTACCTGTCGCACACCCGGGGCGGCCGTCCGGTGGCGCTCAAGGTGGTCCGGCCAGAGCTGGCCGGGGACCCCTCCTTCCGGCGGCGCTTCCACCGGGAGGTGGAGGCGGCGCGCCGGGTGCGGGGCGCGTACACCGCCGAACTGATCGACGCCGACGCCGAGGGCACCCCGCCCTGGCTGGCCACGCTGTACGTGCCCGGCCCCTCGCTCACCGAGGCCGTCGCCCGGCGCGGACCGCTGCCGGTGCCGGCCGTGCTGTGGCTGGTGGCGGGCGTGGCCGAGGCGCTGCAGGTCATCCACGACGCGGGGATCGTGCACCGCGACATGAAGCCGTCGAACGTGCTGCTGGCCGCCGACGGGCCCCGCGTGATCGACTTCGGCATCTCGCTGGCCTCGGGCATCACCCGCCACACGACCACCGGCGCGGCCGTCGGCACACCGACCTACATGGCTCCCGAGCAGGCGTCCGGGGACGAGGTCACGGCGGCCACCGACGTGTTCGCGCTCGGGCAGACGGCGGCGTTCGCGGCCTTGGGGCGGCCGCTGTACGGGGACGGCCCCTCGCTCAGCGTGCTGTACCGGATCGTGAACGAGGCGCCCGACCTGGACGAGCTGCCGGAGGCGTTGCGCCCGCTGATCGGCCGGTGCCTGGCCGCCGATCCGGCGGACCGGGCCACCCCGGCGGAGATCGTGGAGCACTGCCGGAAGCTACTGGGCACCGACGCCGACGAGGGCGGCGGCCCCGCCGTGTGGCGGGAGGTCGCGGGACCGGAGGTGGAGGTCCCGGCGCCGGTCGCGGAGCCCACCCCGGTCCGTACGCTGTCGGGGGCCCCCCGGCCCGGGGGGGCGCCCGCCGCCCCCGGGGCCGGCGGCCGCGCCGCGGGGGGCGGCGCGCCCGCCCCGCCCGCGCGCGGGGGGCGC
>NZ_JBHXTC010000029.1:57457-90844 GCF_042677605.1 Streptomyces sp. NPDC127106
ACACCCCCCCCCCCAAACCACCTTCTGGCTTGGTTGGGTGGTCTGTTTTTTTTTTAAACCCGACTGGCGTCCCGCGGGGGGGGCCCCCCGGGGTGGGGGCCCGGCGGCCCGCCACGGCGGCGCCGGCCGGGCCGGCGGAGGAGAAGGCCCGCCGCAGGCGCAGGGCGCTGATCGCGGCCGTGGCCGTGGCCGGCACGGTGGCGCTGAGCGCGGGGGCCTGGACGCTCTCGAACGCCCTGGACGCGTCCCGCGGCCGGTCCTCGGCCGGGGCGGCATCGGACGGCACGAAGCCGGGCGGCTCGGGGGCGGGCGGTTCGTCGTCCGGCGCGCCCGGAGCGACCACGGGCCCCGGCAAGGCCGGCGGCGGCAGCACCGCCACGGACGGCAGGACGTCGGCGTCGTCGCAGGGCCAGGCGGGCACGCCGGGACCGCCGAAGCCGGCCGTGTACACGCAGCAGTGGCTGGACGACAAGACGTCGGTGAACATCAAGGAGCCGACGCGGCAGGAGAACGCCAAGGGCGACATCCGTTTCACCTGCGACGGGGGCAAGTACGCGGGTGACTGCTCCCTGGTGAGCGACACCAGCGTGATGAACCTTGCCTTCGCCAAGCCGGGCGCCACCTTCGAGGACTGCCGCGCCCTCCTCGGCCGCGCCGATTTCGGCGACGCCGAGCAGCGCCGGCTGCCACTGGCCGCGGTGGCCAACGGCAGTGAAATCTGCGTCAAGCACCCGTCGGGGGACATCGCCCTGCTCGTGGTCCAGGTGAAGGCGACCGCGGCGGTGCCGCGGGTACCCGGCTTCCTCACCGCGGACATGACGGTCTGGCGGGTCTCCTGACGGCCCTCCGGCTGCGGGGAACGCGAGGTCGGATTACCGCCAGCACCGGCCCCGTCGCCCCGGTTCCATAGAACTCGTTGAACGGGCAACCAACAACGAGGAGGAGCCATGAACGGCAGGACCGCTGTGGTCACCGGCGGCAGCCGGGGCATCGGCGCGGCGATCGCGCTGCGGCTGGCCGAGGAGGGCGCGGACGTCGCGATCACCTACGCCGGGAACGAGCGGGGGGCGGCCGAGGTGGTACGGCGGATCGAGGCGCTGGGGCGCCGGGGGTACGCCGTGCGCGCCGACGCCGGGGACGCGGCCGAGGCGGCGGGCGCCGTCGAATGGGCCGCCGACACCCTCGGCCGGCTCGACGTGCTGGTCAACAACGCGGGCATCGGGGTGATCCGCCCCCTGAACGCACTGACGCTGGCCGAGGTGGACCGGGTGCTCGCGGTCAACGTGCGCGGCGTCTTCCTGGCGGCGCAGGCCGCGGCCGAACGGATGGGCGAGGGCGGCCGGATCATCACGATCGGCAGCTGCATGGCCCGCCGCGTCCCGGGCCCGGGCGGCACTCTGTACACGATGAGCAAGTCCGCGCTGTCCGGCCTGACCAAGGCACTGGCCCGCGAACTCGGCGGCCGCGGCATCACGGCGAACCTCGTGGAGCCCGGGCCGGTGGACACCGACATGAACCCGGCCGACGGCCCGATGGCCAAGGCGCAGGCCGACATGACGGCGGTGGGGCGGTTCGGTCGGCCCGAGGAGGTCGCGGCGATGGTCGCGTTCCTGGCCGGCGAGCAGGCCGCCTACGTGACCGGCGCCGAGTTCTCGGTGGACGGCGGCCACGCGGCGTAGGCGCCCCGGGCGCGCCGGACTTCGGCGATCGCCGACCGGCCGCGTGCGGGCCGGAACGCCGATGGGGCGCAGCGGAGCGGAATGCTCCGGTGCGCCCCACGGGCTGTCCGGGGCCGGTCGGGGACCCCAGTGTTCCCCGGGGTGTCGCCCCCCGGGGGTCTTTGCGGGTGGGGGCGGCGTCTGCCGCCGGCCCCGCGGTGTCAGCCGCCCAGTTCCTGGTGGCGGGTGGCGAGCGCGGCCGCGCCGGTCTCGGTCAGGGAGCCGTACAGGCGCAGCCGGGAGAAGCCGCCGTCGGGGAAGATGTCGATCCGGACGTGGGTGCCGACCGCCGGGGTGTCCAGCACGAAGCGGTGGTTGGTGTCGGGCTGGAGACGGGTGCGGGGCAGGAACTCCTGCCACTCGCCCTCCTCGCCCGTCCTGACCGACAGGGAGGCCCAGCCGGCCGAGTTGCCCTTGAGGTAGGCGGTGTCGATCTCGACGGCGCGGATCTCCGACTCGGCGACCAGCTGGTAGCGGATCCAGTCGTTGCCGTCGTCGCGGCGGCGGGCGGTCTCCCAGCCGTCGTCCATCTTGCGGGAGCGGCCCGGGTTGATGGTGTTGGTCGGCGGGGAGTAGAAGCGGTTGGACGCGTCCTGGACGGCGCCGCCGTTCTCCAGGGCCACGACGTCGAAGGAACCGAGGGCCTGCAGCCACTTCGGGTCCGGGAGGACCTCGCCGTAGACGCGGAGGCGGGCGATGCCGCCGTCGGGGTGCTGGTTGACGCGCAGGTGCGTGAAGCGCTGCTCGGCGCTCACCTCGAAGCCGTTGGCGGCGTGGCCGCCGACCGGGGTGCGCGGGACGAGGGTGGTCCACTTGACGTCGTCGCCGAGGAGCTCCTCGGGGGTGGGGGCGAGCGCGCCCTCCCAGTTGGCGCCCTCGACGGAGACGGCCTGCGGCATGTTGCCGCGGAAGTGGGCGGTGTCGACGACGATCCCGCGGATCACGCCGGGCGCGCCGAGGCGTACGAGGGCCCAGTCGTGGTCCTCGGCGGCGGGCCAGGGCTGCTCGGCGGAAACGCCGCGGCGGCGGCGGGTCTCCCAGCCGTCCATGACCTTGCCCTTGTGCCCGAAGTCCTCGGGGTCGAAGTGCGCGGCCTCGGAGACCAGCAGGTTCTCGCGCTGGGCGAAGAACTCGTCGTTGGCGGCGATGACACCGGCGCCCAGCTCACGGGCGGCGAGGTTCGCGTACTGCGTGAACGGGAACTCGGCCGTGCGGTAGTCGGCGTAGGGGTCGCCGCCCCCGTACGGGTTCGCGTTGCCGGTGAAGGAAGGGATCGCTGCCACGGTCAGTTCTGCCTTTCGAGGAGGAGGCCGGTGGGCTCGGACGGGGTGCCGTGGTCGGCGATCTTCCGCCCGCGCAGCCAGGTGGACTTCACGACGCCGTACAGGGTCCTGCCCGCGTACGCCGTGACCTGGTTGCGGTGGTGGAGTTCGGCCGGGTCCACAGTGAACGTTTCTTCAGGGGCCAGGACCGCGAAGTCGGCGTCGCGACCGGCCTCGATGGCGCCCTTGCTGTCCAGGCCCGCCAGGCGGGCGGGGGCGGCGGACATCCAGCGGACGACGTCCTCCAGGGTGCGGCCGCGCTCGCGCGCCTCGGTCCAGATGGCCGGCAGGCCCAGCTGGAGGGAGGAGATGCCGCCCCAGGCGGTGGAGAAGTCGGCGGTCTTGAGGTCCGCGGTGGAGGGGGAGTGGTCGGAGACGATGCAGTCGATGGTGCCGTCGGCGAGCGCGTCCCACAGGAGGTCCTGGTTGGCGGCCTCGCGGATGGGCGGGCAGCACTTGAACTCGCTGGCGCCGTCGGGCACTTCCTCGGCCGTCAGGGTCAGGTAGTGCGGGCAGGACTCGACGGTGATCGCCACGCCCTCGGCCTTGGCGGCGGCGATCAGCGGGAGCGCGTCGCTGGAGGACAGGTGCAGGACGTGGACGCGGGCGTTCAGCCGGCGGGCCTGGGCGATCAGGTTCTCGATCGCGGTGTTCTCGGCGTCGCGCGGGCGGGAGGCGAGGAAGTCGGCGTACTTCGGGCCGGGTACGACCGGCGCGGAGTCGAGGTGGTGGGGGTCCTCGGCGTGCACGATCATCAGCCCGCCGAAGCCGCTGATCTCCGCGAGGGAGGCGGCCAGCTGGTCCTGGTCGAGCTGCGGGAACTCGTCGACGCCAGACGGGGAGAGGAAGCACTTGAAGCCGAAGACGCCGGCGTCGTGCAGCGGGTGCAGGTCCTTGACGTTGTCGGGCAGGGCGCCGCCCCAGAAGCCGACGTCCACGTGCGCCTTCTCGCGGGCCACGTCCTGCTTGATGCGCAGGTGGTCCACCGTGGTGGTGGGCGGCAGCGAGTTCAGCGGCATGTCGAGGATGGTGGTGATGCCACCGGCCGCAGCGGCGCGGGTGGCCGTCCAGAAGCCCTCCCACGCGGTGCGGCCCGGGTCGTTCACGTGGACGTGGGTGTCGACCAGGCCGGGGAGCAGGACGTCGTCGCCGAAGTCCTCGACGCGGGCGCCGACCGGAACCCCGGCGTCGTACGGCAGGACGGCGACGATCTTCCCGGCGGCGACGGCGACCGATGCGGCGCGCGTCCCCTCGGGGGTGATGACGCGAGTCGAACGCAGTACCAGTTCCACGTCGTCGGACACGCCGGAACCTCCCCATCTACTTCCACAGAGCGAAATTCAACGTTCTGTTGACGGAGTCTTCATGTCGATCCGGGGCCCAGTCAAGAGTGTCCGGACAGTGCACCGACACATCGGAGCCACAGTTGGATGTTTCCACAGCATGGAATTATGATTTCGCTATCCAGAATGTAGCTATCGCCACCACGGGCCGGGCCGGTACCTTCCGAGCACCTCCGCCACCCGGACAAACCCGCTCTGACCGGCGAGGACGGCACCGCCCCGACGCTGGGGCCGATGCCGGCCGACCGGTAGGCTGCTCCCTCGCCTGCCTGCACCGAAAGGACCGCGCCGTGCCGACGTCCAGCGCCAGCACCACCGACGCTTCCGCCAAGACCACCGCCGGCGGCGGTGGCGTCCAGTCCCTGGAGCGCGCCTTCGATCTGCTCGAACGCATGGCCGACGCGGGCGGCGAGGTCGGCCTCAGCGAGCTGTCCACCGCCAGCGGCCTGCCGCTGCCGACCATCCACCGTCTCATGCGCACGCTCGTCGCGTGCGGCTACGTGCGGCAGCAGCCCAACCGACGGTACGCCCTCGGCCCCCGCCTGATCCGCCTCGGCGAGTCCGCGTCCCGCCTGCTGGGCACCTGGGCACGGCCCTACCTCGCACGCCTGGTCGAGGAGACCGGCGAGACGGCCAACATGGCCCTGCTCGACGGGGACGAGATCGTCTACGTCGCCCAGGTCCCCTCCAAGCACTCCATGCGCATGTTCACGGAGGTGGGCCGCCGGGTCCTGCCGCACTCCACCGGCGTCGGCAAGGCCCTGCTCGCCCACACCCCGGCCGACGAGGTACGGGCCCTGCTCGCGCGCACCGGCATGCCGGCCGCGACCGCGAAGACCATCACCACCCCCGAGGGCTTCCTGGAGGCCCTGGAGCAGGTCCGCAAGCTGGGCTACGCGGTCGACGACAACGAGCAGGAGATAGGAGTCCGCTGCCTGGCCGTGTCGGTGCCGAACTCGCCGACCGCCGCGGCGATCTCCATCTCGGGCCCGGCCGGCCGGGTCACCGAGGACCTGACCGCGTCGATCGTGCCGATCCTGCAGGACGTGGCGGCCGAGCTGTCCGTGGCCCTGCAGAGCCAGAACCCCGCCTGAGGTCCCGACCGGGCCGAACTCGCCTGAGTCCCGGCCCGGCCGAACCCGCCTGAGGTCCCGGCCGGGCCGAACCCGCCTGAGGTCCCGGCCCGGCCGAACCCGCCTGAGGTCCCGCCCCAGCCGACCTCGCCGGAGCGGCCCGTCGCCGAGCCTCCCTCGGCCGCTCCACCGGCTCGACGTGCCCCCGCCGACACCGTCCGGCGGGGGCACCTGCATGCCCGGGACGGGGGCGTTGGGCCGAGTGCCCCGCTCGTGTGGCGGGGGCGGGGCGCGCGGTGCAGCGTGGTGCGCACGTGCCCGCCGCTCCCCCGAGGTCCTCCCTCCATGGCCCGCAACCACCTGACAGCGCCCCTGCCGGGGCACGTCCTGCACCCGCCGACCGCGGAGCCGGCGGCGCGCCGGCGCGACCTCGCCCGGCTGGCGCCGGTGGCCGCCGCCTACGCCCTCGCCCAGCTGCTCCTCGTCGTACCCGGCACCGGCCTCGGCTGGGACGAGACCGTCTACGTCAGCCAGGTCGCCCGGGACGCCCCCGCCGCCTTCTTCAGCGCCCCGCGCGCCCGCGGGATCAGCTACCTCGTGGCTCCCGTCGCCGCCGTGACGCCGTCCGTCCTGGTCCTGCGGATCTACCTGGCCCTGCTGGCGGCGGCCGCCCTGCTGCTCGCGCTGTGGGTGTGGCGCCGGCTGCTGCCCGTCCCCGTGCTCGCCCTCGCCGGCCTGCTGTTCACCGGGCTGTGGCCCACCCTGACGTACGGGCCGCAGGCCATGCCCAACCTCTGGGTGGCCCTCGCGGCGCTGACCGCCGTCGGTTGCTTCCTGCGCGCCGCCGCCGACCGGTCGGACCGCCCCGCCCTCGCCGGGGCGGGCGCCGCCGTGGCGCTCGCCGCGCTGATGCGTCCCGCCGACGCCTTCTGGCTGGTCCTACCGCTGGCCGGCGCCGCGGTGGTCGTACCGGCCCGGCGTCGGCCCGCCCTGCCCGCCGTGCTCGTGGCCGGCGCCCTCGTCGGCTCGGCCCCGTGGCTGGCCGAGGCGCACCTGAGCTACGGAGGCGTCCTCGCCCGGCTGCACCGGGCGGGCGAGATCCAGGGCGGGCTCGGCTGGCACCCCGCCTTCTGGGACCACCTGCGCGCCCTCGGCGGCCGGACCCTGTGCCGCCCCTGCGAGGGGCCGTGGAGCCAGCCGGTCACCGGCCTGTGGTGGCTCGCCCTGCCCCTGCTGGTCGCGGGCGGACTGGTCGCCGCGTCCCGCAGCACGCAACTGCTGCGGCCGGTCCTGGTCGCCACCGCGGCCGGACTGTCCCTGGCGGCGCCCTACCTCCTCATGGTCGGGTACGCCGCCCCGCGCTTCCTGCTGCCCGCGTACGCCCTGCTCGCGCTGCCCGCCGCGCTGTGCCTGGCCCGGCTGCTGCGCGCGTCCCGCGGGCACCCGTTCGCCCGTACCGCCCTCTGCTCGGCGCTGGCCGCGCACCTCGCGCTCCAGCTGCTGCTCACGGCCACGGTGGCGGCCCGCAGCCGGGACATGCGGACGGCCCTCACCGCCGTGGCGGCCGAGCTGCACCGCCAGGGCGTACGGCCGCCGTGCGTCGTCAGCGGCGAGGAAGCCGTCCGGGTCGCGTTCCGCACGGGCTGCTCCTCCCGCCAGGTGTACGGCGGCCACGACGGCAGCATCAGCGCCGCGGGCCTCACCGCCCTCGCGGCCCGGATGCCCGCCGCGGTGCTGGTCGCGGGCGGCGCCGCCCCGCCGCCGTGGGCGCGCGACTGGCGGACGTACCCGCTCCCCGCCCTCCCCGGCGGGCGCCCGTGGCGCGCCTACCTCGCGCCGTCGGCACGCCCCACCGGCTGAGCAGCCACCGAACCGGCCACCGAACCGGCCACCGAACCGGCCGCGAAGCCGGCCACCGAACCGGCCGCGGAACCGGCCGCGGAACCGGCCGCCGCGTCCGTGGCCGGGGCGGCCTCGGTGAGGCGGCCATCCGCCATGGTCGCCGTGCGGTCCATCCGCTCCAGGTGGGCCCGGTCATGGGTGACCAGTACGGTGGCCGTGCCGCGCTCCCGGGTGAGCGTGACCAGCAGGTCGAGGACGGCCGCCCCGCGCTCGTGGTCCAGCGCGCTGGTGGGCTCGTCGACCAGCAGCACCGCCGGCTCGTTCATCAGGGCCCGAGCGATGTTCACCCGCTGGCGCTGGCCGCCGGAGAGCTGGTGCGGGCGCTTGTCCGCCTTGTCGGCCATGCCGACCGCGTCCAGCAGCTCCAGGGCCCGGCGGCGCAGGGCCTTCGAGGGCCTGCCGGACAGGTGTGCCATGACCTGGAGCTGCTCGGCCGCGGTGAGCGAGGCCAGCAGGTTGGACTGCTGGAAGACGATGCCGATCTTCTCGCGGCGCAGGGCCGCCTGCTCCGCTGCGGAGAGCGCCGTGGTGTCCTGCCCGGCCACCGCCACCCGGCCCGAGTCGGGGGTGACCAGGGTGGCGGCGACCGCGAGCAGGCTGGACTTGCCGGATCCGGAGGGCCCGACCACGGCCGTCAGGGTGCCCGCCGGCACCTCCAGGCAGACCTCGTCGAGGGCGGTCAGCCGGCTCTCGCCGTCCGGGTAGGTGAGCGTGACGTCGTGGACGAGGAGGGTCATCGGGCGCTCCCGAGGGCGATCAGGGGGTCGACGGCGGTGATCCGCCGGATGGACAGGGCGGCCCCCAGCGCACCGAGCACGATCATGATCGCGGCGGGTGCCAGGACGGTCGCGGCGTCGAGGACGAAGGGCACGTCGCCGCCGCTGATCAGCGCGCCGATGCCGGCCGCGAGAGCGGTGCCGAGCCCGGTGCCGATCGCCAGCATGACCACGGCCTGGCCGAGGGCGTCCCGCAGCAGGTACGGGGTGGAGGCGCCGAGCGCCTTCAGGACGGCGACGTCCCCGGCCCGCTGGATGGTCCAGACGGTGAAGAAGGCCCCTATGACGAGGGCGGAGATCGCGAAGAGGAAGCCGCGCATCAGCTGGAGCGAGCCGTTCTCGGCCTGGTACGACCCTATGGCGCCGAGGGCCTCGTCGATGGTCTGCGCCCGCGTCCCGGCGACCGCGTCGCCGGCGGCGAGGCCGGCGCCGGAGGCGTCGGACGCGTCCAGGACGACGACGGTCGCGGCCGTGTCGAGGGAGGTGCCGGGGTTGCCGATGCGCTGCCAGTCGTTCAGGTCCATCCAGACGACCGGGGTGTGGCTGTAGGCGGCGGTGCCGGAGACGGCTGCCACGGCCAGTTCGAGCGGGCCGATCCGCAGCCGGGAGCCGGCGGTGAGGCCCCCGAGCTCCTCCGCGGCCTTCTCGGCGAGGACCACCCGGCCCTGGCCGAGGCCGGCGGCGGGCGGCGGCAGCGGGCCGGCCGGGTCCACGCCGAAGACGGAGACGGCGGCGGTGCGCTCGCCCGCGGCGGCGTTGGTGGTGCGGATGCCGAGCGGCTGCGCCGACTTCACCCCGGGCCGGTCCCGCCAGGCCCGCCAGGCCTTCTCGGACACCTGGGAGTTGGTGAACGACACCTTCTGGTCCCCGGGCGGGGCGGCGAAGGCCAGGTGGGTGGCGGGCAGGCCGGTGACGGCCGAGATGTTCTCCCGGGCCAGGCCGGCGGTGAGCCCGGACAACAGGCCGACGAGCAGGGTGATCAGTAGGACCACCGACCCCATGAGGGCGAAGCGGCCCTTCGCGAACCGCAGATCTCTCCAAGCGACGAACATGTCCCCCACCCTGGTCTCCCGCACGCCCCCCGGGCATCGCGCCACGGGAGCGATCCTCGTATCGAAGGACGCATCCCGACATCAAACTTTCGATTGACCGGGCCCGCCCGGGACCCGCTTACGCTGGTCGGGCCATGACCGCGTCACCCTCCCGCCCCCTCACCCCCGTCTCCCGCGTCCTGCGGCTGTGCCTGCACGCCCTGCTGGTCGCCCTGCTCGTGCTCGCCGCCGGGCGGGCCGTCACCCACGCCGTACCCGCCGCGGGCGCGGTGGTCGCCGTCTGCGCCGTGCTGGCCGCGGTGTACGGGGCCGGCGCCCGCTCCCCCGCCGTCCGCGGATCGACCGCGGCCGCGGGGACGTGGCTCGCGGCGCTCGGCGCGGTGTGGGCGGGACTGCTGGTGCTGTCCCCCGACGGGCTGTGGATCGCGTTCCCGCTGTACTTCCTGGAGCTGCACCTGCTGCGGCTGCGCTGGGGCATCGCGGCCGTGGCCGTCACCGCCTGCGCGGCCATCGCCTCGTTCCTCGGCCACAGCGGCACCCTGACGCCGGGCGCCTTCCTCGGGCCGCTGCTCGGCGCCGCCGTGTCCGTCGCGACCGTCCTCGGCTACCAGGCGCTGTACCGGGAGAGCGAACGCCGCCGGGAGCTGATCGAGGAGCTCATCGCCACCCGGGCCGAGCTGGCCGCCGCCGAGCGCGACGCCGGGACCATGGCGGAGCGGGAGCGGCTGGCCCGGGAGATCCACGACACCCTGGCCCAGGGGCTGTCCTCCATCCAGCTGCTGCTGCGGGCCGCCGAGCGGGCGCTGCCCGAGCGGGACCCCCGGCTGGCGCCGGCGCGGGAGCACATCGGCCGGGCCCGGGAGGCCGCCCAGGACAACCTCGCGGAGGCGCGCCGGTTCGTCCGGGCGCTGACCCCGCCGGACCTGGAGCACGGTTCGCTGGCCGCCGC
The DNA here is from genome assembly GCF_042677605.1 of Streptomyces sp. NPDC127106. NCBI lineage: Bacteria > Bacillati > Actinomycetota > Actinomycetes > Kitasatosporales > Streptomycetaceae > Streptomyces > Streptomyces sp. NPDC127106. Next base: position 67,593 of record NZ_JBHXTC010000029.1, read on the forward strand.
GCTGGAGCGGCTGTGCGCCTCCGCGCCGCAGGCCCGGTTCTCGGTCAGCGGCAGCCCCCGACAGCTGCCGACCCCGTACGAGGTGGCCCTGCTGCGGATCGCGCAGTCGGCGCTGGCCAATGTGGTGCGGCACGCCGGGGCCGGGCGCGCCGAGATCACGCTGACCTTCATGGACGCGTCCGTGACGCTCGACGTCGTGGACGACGGGGCCGGCTTCGACCCGGCCAGCGCCCCCTGCGGCGACGGCGGCTTCGGGCTGCCGGCGATGCGGGCGCGGGCCGAGACGCTGGGCGGGCTGTTCACCGTGGAGTCCGCGCCGGGCCAGGGCACCGCCGTGGCCGTCACCCTGCCGCTGCCCGCGGACCCCGCGGACGCGGCGGCCCCTGCGGCCCCTGCGGCCCCTGCGGACGCCGCGGAACACCTGGAGGGCTCCTGATGACGATCCGACTGCTGCTGGCCGACGACCACCCGGTGGTGCGGGCCGGGCTGCGCGCGGTGCTGGACACCGAACCGGACTTCACGGTGGTCGCGGAGGCGGCGACCGCCGAGCGGGCGGTGGAGCTGGCCGCCGGCGGGCAGGTGGACGTCGTCCTGATGGACCTCCAGTTCGGCGCCGGCATGCACGGTTCGGCAGCGACCGCGGAGATCACCGCCCGGCCCGGGGCGCCGCGGGTGCTGGTGCTGACCACGTACGACACCGACGCGGACATCCTCGCGGCGGTCGAGGCCGGCGCCTCGGGCTACCTCCTCAAGGACGCCCCGCCGGAGGAACTCGCCGCGGCCGTACGCACGGCCGCGGCGGGCCAGTCGGCGCTGGCCCCGGCGGTGGCGCTGCGCCTGATGGACCGGATGCGGACACCCGCGGAGGCGCTGACGAAGCGGGAGCTGGAGGTGCTCCAGCTGGTGGCCGACGGCCTGTCGAACCAGCAGATCTCCAAGCGGCTCTTCCTCAGCCAGGCCACGGTCAAGTCCCATCTGGTGCACGTCTACGCCAAGCTCGGCGTGGACTCCCGTACGGCGGCGGTGGCCGCGGCCGCCACCCGCCGCCTCATCCGCACCCCTTAGACCGCAGGACCGGCGGACGGGCGGACCGGCGGACGGGCCTCCGGGCGGGGGCCCCGGCCGCGGTGACTAGGCCACCCAGTGGGGTCGCTCCACCGACGGGGCCAGCGGCACTCCGCCGTGGAAGGCCTCGGCGAGGCGGCGTATCCCCTCTTCCAGGCGGTCCACGGGCAGCGTGTACGGGATCCGGATCCGGTGCTCGAAGGTGCCCGGGTCCACCCCGAAGCGGGCCCCTCGCCCGATGTGCACCCCGCCGGCGGCGGCCCGCTCCGCCAGCGCCGAGCTCACCGGCGCACCGAGGTCCACCCACAGCGACAGGCCGCCCGGCGGAACCCGCCAGGACCATTGCGGGGTGTGCCGCCGCAGTGCCCGTACGAGGACCTCGCGCCGCTCCCGCAGCTGCGCGAGGCGGGCCGGCAGGGTCCGCTCCTCCCCCTCCAGCAGGGTGAGCGCGACCAGCTGGTCGAGCGCCGAGCCGGTCATGTCGGCCGCCACCCGCAGCGTGGCCAGCTCGGTGACCAGCTTCTCCGTGGCCCGGATCCAGCCCACGCGCAGCCCGCCCCAGTGCGTCTTGCTGAGCGAGCCGATCGTCACCACGTGGTCCGCGGCGCCCGGCGGCGCCGTGGCGGCCAGCGGCTGCGGGGCGGGCACGTCGAGCGCGATGTCGGCGATCGTCTCGTCGACCACCAGCCAGGTGCCGGTCCGGCGGGTCGCCGCCAGCAGCCGCAGCCGCTGTTCGGGCGGCATCAGCGCCCCCGTCGGATTGTGGAAGTCCGGGATCGCGTACGCCAGCCTCGGCACGGTCTGGCGCAGGGTGGCCTCGGTGGTCTCCATCTCCCAGCCCGCGTCGGAGACGGCGACGGGCACGGTGCGCAGGCGGGCGTGGCGCAGGGCGTCGAGGACGTTCGCGTAGGTCGGGTTCTCCGTGACGACGCGGTCGCCGGCACGGCACAGCAGGTTCGCGACGAGGACGAAGGCCTGTTGGGCGCCGGCCGTGACGAGTATCTGCTCGGGGCGGGTGGCCAGGCCCCGCCGGGTGAACCGGTCGGCGACGGCGCCGCGCAGCTCGGGCAGCCCGAAGGGGTGGTACCCGGGGTCACGGGCGAGGGCGGGCAGCCGGGCCGCCGCCCGGGCGAGGGCCTCGGCGAGACTGTCCCCGGGGGCGCCCATGGCCGCGATGGCGAGGTCGATGCCGCCGTCCCGGGCGGTGCGGTGGCCGACCGTCGCGTCCAGCAGGTGGGCGCCGACCGGGCCATGGCCGTCGGGCAGTTCGGTCCAGGTGCCGGAGCCGCGCCGGCTGCGGCAGTAGCCGCTCTCGCGGAGCAGGTCGTAGGCCGCGGTGACGGTGGCCCGGCTGGCGCCGAGCGCCTCGGCGAGCTCGCGTTCGGCGGGCAGGCGCACGTGCAGGGGGACGCGGCCGTCGAGGACCAGGGAGCGCACCGCTTCGGCGAGCGACCGGTAGCCGGGGCGGGCCCGCACCTCGCCGGGCAGCAGCGCCGCGAGGGCGCGGCTGCCGATCGTCCTGTCTGCCGTCCGGACCACTCGCCCGTTTGCCATGCCAACCTCCCCCGATTGGCTCTGCCTGCCAGGCCAATCAGGGGTCCAGACTCGCGGCATTGGCCCTTGATTGGCAAGGAGATCCCCGATGCCCGCTGCCCGGACCCCACTCGCCTCGCAGAGCACCACCCCGCCCGCCACCCTCACGGACCGGGACGAGCGGGCGCTGGCGGCCGCCGTCGAGAACCGCGTCTGCGAACCGCTGCGGCTGGGCGCCGTGGTCGCCTCGCTGCGGCGCACCCTGTGGCGCACCCTGGCCCGACCACCGCACACCACGGCCCCGGCCCAGGGGCGAGAATCGCTGCCATGCCAGCCGAATCCCCTTCCGATCCCCTCCCCGACCGCTCCCCTGCGACCCGGCGGCCCTCCGGCCCGGTGATCGCCGGGCTGCTCCTGGCGGCCGGGGGCGGCCGCCGCCTCGGCGGCCGCCCCAAGGCCCTGCTGCCCTACCGCGGGCGCCCGCTCGTCGAGAACGCGGTGCGGGTGCTGCGCGAGGCGGGCTGCGGCCCGTTGCACGTGGTGCTCGGCGCCTCGGCCGCCGAGGTCCGCGAGCGGGCGGACCTGAGCGGCTGCGTGGTCGTCGACAACCCGGACTGGGCCGAGGGCATGGGCTCCTCGCTGCGGGCCGGCCTCGCCTCGCTGGCCGGTTCGGGGGCGGGCGCCGCCCTGGTCTCGCTGGTGGACCAGCCGGGGATCGGGCCGACGGCCGTGGCCCGGGTCCTCGCGGCGTACCGGTCCCCGGCGAGCCTGGTGGCGGCGGCGTACGGCGGGGAGCGCGGGCACCCGGTGCTCTTCGGGGCGGACCGCTGGGCGGACATCGCGGCCACGGCGACGGGCGACAAGGGCGCGCGGGTGCACCTGACACGGCACGCCGACGAGCTCACGCTGGTGGAGTGCGGGGACGTCGCGGAGGCGTACGACATCGACACCCCGCCCGACCTGGCCCGGCTCGTCTGAGGAAGGGCGGCGGCGTGCTTGAGCGGGCTGTGACCGGGGTGGCACTGAGGGCCACCCCGACCAGGAGTGTGTCGACCCGGAGAATCTCGACATCAACAAACCATTGAACTTCCACCATAAGGAAATTACTATCCACTGGTCAGAAGCGCCCTGAACCCCCAGACGGCGCCCGCGACCGTATCCCGGAACTCTCCACACCCGGCGGCACCGCGTGCCGTCCCCAGCGAGCATTCCCCCGCGGCCGCCAGGCACCGCCGCTGAAGGAGTGACAGATATGTCCGCACCAGCGCCGTCATCGCCGGCCATCGTCGACGCCGAGCCCCTGCCCCGCCAGGACGAGGTCCTGACCGAGGCGGCCCTCGCCTTCGTGGCCGAGCTCCACCGGCGGTTCACCCCCCGCCGCGACGAGCTCCTGGCCCGCCGGGCCGAGCGCCGCGCCGAGATCGCCCGCACCTCCCACCTCGACTTCCTCCCGGACACCGCACAGGTCCGCGAGGGCGAGTGGCAGGTCGCCCCGGCCCCGGCCGCCCTGAACGACCGCCGTGTGGAGATCACCGGTCCGACCGACCGCAAGATGACCATCAACGCCCTGAACTCGGGCGCCAAGGTCTGGCTCGCCGACTTCGAGGACGCCTCCGCCCCCACCTGGGAGAACGTGGTCCTCGGCCAGCTGAACCTGATCGACGCCTACGAGCGCCGCATCGACTTCACCGACCCGCGCACGGGCAAGGCGTACGCCCTGCGGCCCGCCGACGAACTCGCGACCGTCGTGATGCGGCCCCGCGGCTGGCACCTGGAGGAGCGCCACGTCACGGTCGACGGCCGGCCGGTGCCGGGCGCGCTCGTGGACTTCGGCCTGTACTTCTTCCACAACGCGCAGCGCCTCATCGACCTGGGCAAGGGCCCGTACTTCTACCTGCCGAAGACGGAGTCCCACCTGGAGGCGCGCCTCTGGAACGACATCTTCGTCTTCGCCCAGGACCAGCTCGGCGTCCCGCAGGGGACGGTCCGCGCAACGGTCCTGATCGAGACGATCACGGCCGCGTACGAGATGGAGGAGATCCTCTACGAACTGCGCGACCACGCCGCCGGCCTCAACGCGGGCCGCTGGGACTACCTGTTCTCCATCGTGAAGAACTTCCGCGACGGCGGCGAGAAGTTCGTCCTGCCGGACCGCAACGCGGTGACGATGACCGCGCCGTTCATGCGCGCGTACACCGAACTGCTCGTCCGCACCTGCCACAAGCGAGGCGCGCACGCCATCGGCGGCATGGCGGCCTTCATCCCGTCCCGCAAGGACGCCGAGGCCAACCGCATCGCGTTCGAGAAGGTCAAGGCCGACAAGGACCGCGAGGCGAACGACGGCTTCGACGGCTCCTGGGTCGCCCACCCCGACCTCGTCCCGATCGCCATGGCCTCCTTCGACGCCGTCCTCGGCGACAAGCCGAACCAGAAGGACCGCCTCCGCGAGGACGTCTCGGTGGCCCCCGGCGAGCTCATCGCCATCGACTCCCTGGACGCCAAGCCCACGTACGAGGGTCTGCGCAACGCGGTCCAGGTCGGCATCCGCTACATCGAGGCCTGGCTGCGCGGCCTCGGCGCGGTCGGCATCTTCGGCCTGATGGAGGACGCGGCCACCGCCGAGATCTCCCGCTCGCAGGTCTGGCAGTGGATCAACGCCGGGGTCGTCTTCGAGAACGGCGAGCGCGCCACCGCCGAGCTCACCCGCCGGATCGCCACCGAGGAGCTGGCCGCCATCCGCGCCGAGGTGGGCGACGAAGCCTTCGCGGCCGGCAAGTGGCAGGAGGCCCACGACCTGTTCCTCCAGGTCTCCCTGGACGCCGACTACGCCGACTTCCTCACCCTCCCGGCCTACGCCCGCCTGATCGGCTGACCCGCCCCGCCCGCCAGCCCGCCCGCCGAACCGGCCCCGGCCCGCACAGGGCCGGGGCCGGTTGTGCTACTCGGCCCGTACGCCGCCCGCTCGGTACGGGGGTTGCGCGGCCCGAAGGGCCGGACCTCGACGCAGAACGGCGTGCCCCGGAATCGGCGGCGAGGCTCCGGCGGACGGCCCCCGCCCCGGCCGAACCCGGCCACGACGGGCCAGCCCCACGTCCCGAACTCCGCTCCGGCCAGCCCGAAGTCCCGTGCCTCGCCGCGCACTTCGCGCAGGGTGAGCAGCCGCTGGTCGTACGCCGCCGCCCGCCCCAACCCCGTATCTCCTCGTCCGGGTCGGGTAGCCGTACCCGGCGCGGCGGGGCGGCACGCGGGGAATTCCGAGCCGGGCGAAGCGGAACTCGGGCGGCCGAACGACCGGTCGGTCGTTACGTCATCGTAATCTGCGGCTACCTAGCGGTAACAAGCCGGGGCGTGTCACCTTTCCCGTGCCACCGGCCGGCGGTGTCCCCCACTTCCCCAGCCATGCCCCGGAGTTCTCTCGCGCTCCGGCTCCGGCATGGCCTACCGCAGGAGTTCCGTCGTGATCGGATTCCGCTACGCCAGCAAGGACAGGGCACGCCGCCGGGTGCGACGACTGGCCGGGGCCGGGCTGGCCCTGCCGCTCGCCGCCGGTGCCCTGGCCGTCGCCCCGGCCGGGAGCGCGGCCGCCGCCCCCGGGACGGGGCCCACCGCCGTCGTGTCCATGGGCGACAGCTACATCTCCGGTGAGGCCGGCCGCTGGAAGGGCAACAGCCTCACCAACTCGGGCAACCGGACCGGCACGGACCGGGCCTGGGTCAGCGGCAGCGTCTACGACCCGTCGAAGGTGTACGGCGCCACCGCGGGCGGATGCCACCGCTCCGACTCCGCCGAGGTCAAGAGCGCCGGGGCGATCGCCGACGTCGCCGTCGACCTGTCCTGCTCCGGCGCCACCACCGAGAACGTCTTCCGCTCCGTCAGCGGCGGCGTCCCCTTCAAGGGCGAGGCCCCGCAGGCCGACCAGCTCGCAGCCGTGGCCGCGAGCCACGACGTCAAGGTCATCGCCCTGTCCATCGGCGGCAACGACCTCGGCTTCGCCGACATCATCAAGGACTGCGCGCTCGACTTCGTGATCTGGAACTCGTACTGCTACGACGACCAGCAGTACGGCGTCGACCAGAAGATCGACGGCGTCATGGCGAACGTCGGAAAGTCCGTGGACGAGATCCGGGCCGTGATGCGCGCCGCCGGATACGGCGATTCCGCGTACCGGATCGTGTTGCAGTCCTACCCGTCGCCGATCCCGCGCGGCGCGGAGAACCGGTACACCCAGAGCGACTGGAGCCGGCTGAACACCGGCGGCTGCCCCTTCTGGAACCGGGACTCCGACTGGGCGCGGGACTCCCTCGTCCCGCAGCTCGCGAACCGCCTCAAGGCGGTGGCGGCGACCAAGGGCGTGCAGTTCCTGGACCTGCGGGACATGATGCAGGGCCGCGAGGTGTGCGCCAAGGCGAGCAAGCAGGTCACCTCCGCCGCCCCGGCGTCGGCGAAGACGAGCGAGTGGGCGCGCTGGATCGACAGCAGCGAGACCCAGGGGCTGGTCCAGGAGTCCATGCACCCCAACTACTTCGGCCAGCTGGCGCTGGGCCGCTGCCTGGCCCTGGCCGTCGGCCAGAGCAGCACCTCGAACGTCGGCTGCAAGAACACCGCCGGCGCGGACCAGACCGGGATGTACCTCACTCCGGTCCCGTAGGCCCCGCAGGTCCCGCAGGCCCTGCAGGTCCCGTAGGCCCTGCAGGTCCCGCGGGTCAGGTCCCGTAAATCCGGATGATCGCCCGTGGTGGGGGGGGGGCTGGGGGGGGGCGAGGAGGCCCCCCCCCCCCTCCCCCCCTAAAAAAAAACGTAGAAATAGTAAGCGGCGGCCCCGCCCCCCGCCCCCGCATTACCGCACCCTAAAACCCCTAAATCCCCCGGTGGGGGGGGCGGCCAGCCCCGCCCCTGGCCCCCCCGCACCGCACGTCCCAGCATCTACATCTCCGTCGACATCGAAGCCGACGGCCCGATCCCCGGCCCCTACTCCATGATCAGCTTCGGTGCCGCCGTCGCCGGGCGGCAGGACGGCGCCGCGTACACGGCCGCCGACCCCGAGCGGCATACCTTCTACCGCGAACTGCGGCCGATCAGCGACCAGTACGACCCGGAAGCCCTGGCCGTCAGCGGGCTGGACCGGGACCGGCTGCTGCGGGAGGGCACCGACCCGGGAGCGGCCATGGCCGCGTTCCGGCAGTGGGTCCGCAAGGTGGCCGAGACCGCGGGGGCGCAGCCGGTGATGTGCGGCTACCCCGCCTCCTTCGACTGGACCTTCCTGTACTGGTACCTGATGCGGTTCGGCGGCGACAGCCCCTTCGGGCACTCCGGCTGCCTCGACATGAAGACCCTGTACGCGGCGAAGGCGCAGGTCCCGCTGCGCGCGGCGGTCAAGGGCCGGATGCCGGCCGAGCTCCGTTCCCGCCGCCGCCACACCCACCACGCCCTCGACGACGCCATCGAACAGGCGGAGTTGATGAGCAACCTGATGTTGTGGCGGGGCCCGACAGCCGACCCCGAAGCGGGACGGTAGCCGTGGACGGCGGTGGCGCCGTCGTCGTCGACGAGGCGCTCGTCGCGCAGGCGCGCGACCTGCTGGCCGAACCGGCCGACCCCGTCGCCGTGTTCGCCGTCCTCGCGGCCCGGACGGGCGACGGGCCCGGGTCGGTGTGGGCCGTCTGCCTGGCGCTGGGCATACCGGCAGCCGCTGTGGCGCGGCGGCTCGGTAGCTCGTCCGAGGAACTGCTCGGCGAGTTCGCCCCGGGCGAGGAGACGGAGCTCGGCGAATTCCTGGAGCTCTTGGGGTGCTTCGACGTCCCGCGGTCGCTGGACGCCCGCGAGGCGGAGGTCCTGGCCCTGCTGAACGCCGCGCGCAGGGCCCTCGGCGGCGTCGGGAGCGGTGTCGCGCACAGCCTGCACCGGAAGTTCGTCACGGGCGAGCTCACCTCGGCGTTCCTGCTGCTCGCGCGTGTGCGGCCGCGGCCCCAGCGGGGCGACGCGGCCGCGTTCTGGGAGGCGTTGGTCGCGGCCGGCGCCCTCCTGCCGGTACCCGAGGACGGGGAGACGGCGGAGAGGATCGCGCAGACGCTCGCGCAGTGCCGCGAACGCGCGGCCGAAGCGTCGTGACCTCGGGCCGGGACGACGGGCGACGGGCGGGGGCGGCGGGCGGGCGCGACGGGCGGCGGGCGGCCTCGGCGCCGCCCGGCCACGCCCCTGAGCGGCGGTTTCAGCCCGCCGGCAGGAAGCCCAGCACCGCGCTGAGGTCGGCGAGTTCGCGGTAGTGCACGCCCGTCATGCCGATCTCGACCGCGGCCTCGACGTTCTCGGCCCGGTCGTCGACGAACAGGCAGCGGTGCACGGCGACGCCGGCCCGTTCGGCCGCGATCTCGTAGATCCGGCGGTCCGGCTTGGCGACCCCCACCCGGGCACTGCTGACGACGTGGTGTGCGAGGTCCGCCAGCCCCAGCGCCACCAGGTCCGCCTCCAGTTCCTCGGTCGCGTTCGTCACCAGCACCAGGGGCATGTGCGCCCGTACCCGGCGGAGCAGCGCCACCACCGCCCCGTCGGCCCGGAACGGCGCCTCGGCGAACGCCGCGCCCAGCTCGCGCGCCACCGGCTCCGGCACGCAGTCGGCCAGGCCCAGCACGATGGACTCCACCCACTGCCGCTTGGTGATCTCACCCAGGAGCAGCGGCAGGTCCCGCCCGGGCGCGAAGGCCACCTGGGCGGTCGTGCCCTCCGCCAGTCCGGCCCGTCGCTCCAGCTCCGAGAGCAGGGACGGATCGTAGAAGCGGATCACGTTGTCGAAGTCGCAGAGCACGGCGTCGAAAGGGGCGTCGGCTGTCCGGTCGTCAGTCACCTCCTTTGGATAGCAGGGCCCGCCGCGGCCGTCGAGGGGACCCCGGCCACGGTGCGGGCGCGCGGGAGGCGGTCTGGCGGGGGCGGGCCGGGAGCTGTCACGCTGGGGACCGTGACGGCGTACGAAGTGCTGCTCCTCGGTGGTGCGTCGGGGGTCGGGAAGTCCACGGTCGGCTTCGAGGTGTCCGCGCAGCTGCGCCGGCGCGGGACGGCCCACTGCCACGTGGAGGGCGACTTCCTGGACCAGATCCACCCGGCTCCCGCAGGGGACCCGGACCGGGCGGCGATCACCGAGCGGAACCTGGCCTCGATCTGGGCCAACTACGCCGCCCTGGGCCAGCGCCGCCTCGTCTACACGAACACCGTGAGCATCCTCGACCGCTCGTTGATCTACCGGGCCATGGGGGGCACCGGCCGCGGCGCGGTGCCGGTCCGTGCCACGTGCGTCCTGCTCACCGCGCGGGAGACGACCGTACGGGAACGGCTGGCCCGGCGGGAGATCGGCTCGGAGCTCGTGGTGCACATCGAGCGGAGCCTGCGCATGGCGGTCGTCCTGGAGCGGGAGGCACCCCCCGGCACCGTGCGGATCGCGACGGACGGACGGCCGGTGGCGTGGCTCGCGGAGCGGGTGCTGGAGGCGGCGAGGTGGTGAGACCTCCACCGCAACACCCACCGCAACACCCGCCACAACACCCGTACGCAGCCCGGCCGATGCAGGCGGCGAGCGCACCGCCGCGTACGGCGCGCTCGTACGGGGTTCAGTGCGCGGGCACCGGTTCCGCACGGCCCTCGGCGGCGGCCGCACCGCGCTTGGCTCCGACGTGGTTGAAGGCCAGGTTGAGGAGGATGGCCACCACGCAGCCGGTGCTGATGCCGGAGTCGAGGACGACGAGCAGGTCCTTGGGGAAGGCGTGGTAGAAGTCCGGGGCGGCGATCGGGATGAGGCCGACGCCGACCGAGGCGGCGACGATCAGCGCGTTCTCGCCGCGTTCCATGGCCGCGCCCGCCAGGGTCTGGATGCCGCTCGCCGCGACCGAGCCGAAGAGCACGATGCCGGCGCCGCCGAGGACGGGTAGCGGGACCACTCCGATGACCGAGGCGGCCACCGGGCACAGGCCGAGCAGGATCAGGATGCCGCCGCCGGCGGCGACCACGAACCGGCTGCGCACCCTGGTCATGGCCACGAGCCCGATGTTCTGGGCGAAGGCGCTGCACATGAACCCGTTGAACAGGGGGCTCAGCGCGCTGCCGAGGGCGTCGGCGCGCAGCCCGCCCTCGATGGTCCGGGCGTCCGCCGGCCGGTCGACGATCCGGCCGAGGGCCAGGATGTCGGCGGTGGATTCGGTCATGCAGACCAGCATGACGATGCACATGGAGACGATGGCGGCGACCTGGAACTGCGGGGCGCCGAAGTGGAAGGGCGTCGGGAAGCCGACGAGGTCGGCGGTGCGCAGGGCGTCGGTGTTCACCATGCCGAGAGGGATCGCGGCGAGGGTTCCGGCGACCAGGCCGAGCAGGATGGATATCTGCTGGAGGAAGCCGCGCAGCAGTTTGCGCAGCAGCAGCACGATGAGCAGGGTGCCGGCAGCCATGCCGATGTTCTGGACGGAGCCGTGGTCGGCGGCGGTGCGGTTGCCGCCCTGGGACCAGTTGAAGGCCACGGGGAGGAGGGAGACGCCGATGAGGGTGATGACCGTGCCGGTGACCACGGGCGGGAAGAAGCGGACGAGCTTGCCGAAGTAGGGGGCGGCCAGGAAGCCGAGCAGACCGGCGACGATGATCGCGCCGAAGACGACCGGGACGGCGTCCGCTCCCCGGTCCTTGCCTATGGCGATCATCGGGGTGACGCCGGCGAAGGAGACCCCGTTGACGAAGGGGAGCTTGGCGCCGATGCGCCAGAAGCCGAGCGTCTGGAGCAGGGTGGCGAGGCCGGCGGTGAAGAGCGAGGCGCCCATCAGGAAGGCGGTGTCGCGGGCGGAGAGTCCGACGGCCGGGCCGACGATCATGGGCGGTGCGACGACGCCCGCGTACATGGCGGCCACGTGCTGGAGGCCGCTGGTGAACATCTTCAACGGGGGCAGGGTCTCGTCGACCGGATGCTTCTCCCCCGGTACTGCGACTGCTCCTGCTACTGCATCTTTGCGAAACCTGGGCGCCTGGGCCACGGCTTCCTCCGGTCGGTTAAACACGTCGGCAGGGACGTGGGTGTCAAGGAGGTGGTGCGAAGCGGTGCGGGTCGAAAGATGTGCGGAAACGATTCGCCCGAGTCGTTCCGCCGTACGAGCGCCAGGTGGCACGAGGTGTACGGGACACCGTCACCGACCCCGGGAGGCACCTCGGGCAAGCCGTCGGTGCCACCCGGGAACGGGAGCCGCGGACCCCGCTCGGGTCTGCGGCCGCCGGCCGGGGGCCGTCCCCCCCGGCCGGAGCCCGTGGGGGATCAGCCCTGCGCAGCGATCCGCGCGAGGCGCTGGGCCTCGTCCCGCGTGGAGCGGGCGATGGCGTCCTCGTCGGCGGTGAGCAGCCGGTTGTTCTCGACGATCTGCTTGCCGTTGACGAACGATGCGGTCACCGGGGCGGCCGCACCGAAGACCAGGGCCGTGACCGGGTCGGCGATCGAGGAGTGCAGGAACGTGCTCAGGTTCCACAGCACCAGGTCGGCGAGCTTGCCGACCTCCAGCGAGCCGATGTTGTCGGCGCGGCCGAGGACCTGCGCGCCGCCGTACGTACCGAGGCGCAGCGACTGGCGGGCGGTGAGGGCGGCCTCGCGGTGCACCGGGTTCAGACGGTTGATCAGCAGCGCGTTGCGCAGCTCGGTGTGGAGCTCACCGGACTCGTTGGAGGCCGTGCCGTCCACGCCGAGGCCCACCGGGACGCCGGCGGCGAGCATGTCCGGGACGCGGGCGATGCCGGCGGCCAGGCGGGCGTTGGAGGAGGGGCAGTGCGCCACACCGGTCTTGGTTCGGGCGAAGGCCGCGATGTCGGAGTCGTTCATGTGGACGCTGTGCGCCATCCACACGTCCTCGCCGAGCCAGCCGGTGGACTCGAAGTAGTCGGTCGGGCCCATGCCGAAGAGCTCGTGGCAGAACTTCTCCTCCTCGACCGTCTCGCTGCCGTGGGTGTGCAGGCGCACGCCGAGGCGGCGGGCGAGCTCGGCGCCCTGCTTGAGCAGCTCGGTGGAGACCGAGAAGGGGGAGCACGGGGCGACGGCGACCTGGGTCATCGCGTCGAAGGACGCGTCGTGGAACTTCTTGACGGTCGCCTCGGTGTCGGCGAGCGCGCCTTCGAGGGTCTCGACGGCGTGGTCCGGCGGCAGGCCGCCGTCCTTCACGCTGCGGTCCATGGAACCGCGGGCCAGGGTGAAGCGGACGCCCATCTCGGACGCGGCGCGGATGATCGCGCCGGAGAGGTCGCCGGCCCCCTTGGGGTACACGTAGTGGTGGTCCATCGCGGTGGTGACACCGCCGCGGGCCATGGCGGCCAGGGAGCCCTGGGCGGCCGAGTAGGCCATCTGCTCGTCGATGCGCGCCCAGGTCGGGTACAGGGCGACGAGCCAGTTGAAGAGGTTGTGGTCGGTGGCCAGGCCGCGCGTGATCCACTGGTAGAAGTGGTGGTGCGTGTTGACCAGACCGGGGGTCACGAGGTGGCCCGTGCCGTCGATGCGGCGTACGACGTTCTCGAGGTTCTCGGGGGCGTTGCCCGCGCCGATCGCCTCGATCTTGTTCCCGGCGATGACGATGTGACCCGAGGCGTACTCGGTGTCGTCGGCGTCAACGGTCGCGATCGCACAGTTCTCGATGACGATGCGCCGGGTCTCGCTGTCAGTGGCTGCCATGGGGGCTTCCTCGTGCTTTCAGTGGCGGTGCGGGCACGGCAGGACCCAGGGGATTTGAGTGCCGAAACCGGGGTCTGGCAGCTGACAGTACTGCCGCCCCGTGTGATGCTCCGGGTGCCGAGTTCAGGAAGTTCGAAGGTGTTGCGGGTGACGCGCGGGCGGGTGCTCGCGGTGGGTGCGTGGTGCGGGTGCGTGCGGTGGTGCGCGCGGTGGGTGCGTGGTGCGGGTGGGTCCGGGGGGCCGGGTCCCGGGGCCACTGCGGAGCCCCGGGACACCGGGTGCCGGCCGGGCCTAGAGGTTGGTCAGGTCCACCGGGATGCGCGCGTCGGCGCCGTCCCGCAGGATCGTGGCCTCGATCAGGCCGTACGGGCGGTCCGCGGCGAAGTACACCTCGTTGTCGTTCTTGAGGCCGAACGGCTCCAGGTCGACGAGGAAGTGGTGCTTGTTCGGGAGCGAGAAGCGGACCTCGTCGATCTCCGAACGGTGGTTGATGATGCGCGAGCCCATCTGGTACAGCGTCTGCTGGAGCGAGAGGGAGTAGGTCTCCGCGAAGGCCTCCAGCATGTGCTTCTTCGTGGCCTCGTAGGACTTCTCCCAGTTGGGCATCCGCTGCTCGTCGTCGGTCCAGTTGAACCGCCAGCGGCCCGACACCTGGGTGGCCAGGATGCGGTCGTACGCCTCCTGCAGGGTCGTGTACTTGTCCTTCACGTACCCCCAGAACTCGGAGTTCGTGGAGTTCATGACGATCAGGTCCTTGAGGCCGGAGATGACCTCCCAGTTCCGGCCGTCGTACGTGATCTGGGTGACGCGGGTCTCCTGGCCCTTGCGGACGAAGGAGTGCTTGACCTCGTCGGCGCCGATGAACTTGGAGTTGGAGTCCGAGGTCTGGATCCGCTCCCAGGCGTACTCCTCGATGCGGATGCGCGCCCGGTGGATCGGCTCCTGGCTGCCTACGAACCAGCGGGCCAGGTGGATGCCGAACTGCTCGGCGGACTCGATGCCGTACTCCTTGGCGAAGGCGTACACCGTGTTCTTGGTGGTGTCCGTCGGCAGGACGTTCGCGTTCGAGCCGGAGTAGTGCACGTCGTCCATGTCGCCGGAGAGGGCGACCGAGACGTTCAGGTCCTTGATGTGGTGGGTGTCGCCGTCCCGCGTGATCTTGACGACGCGGTTCTCTGCTTTGCCGTACTGGTTCTGGCCGAGAATCGTGGGCATGGTCTGCTAGCTCCCTCGGTAAACGGAGTAGCCGAACGGGTTGAGCAGCAGCGGTACGTGGTAGTGCTCGCCCGAGTCGACCGCGAACGTGATGGTCACCTCGGGGAAAAACGCACCGCTGTCCCTTACGCGGGGGGCGTCCTGCTGCGCCTCGGCGGCTTGCTTCTTGGCGAAGTACGCCTCGGTCTCGAAGTCGAGGCGTACGTGGGTGGTGCCCTCCGGCAGTGCCGGCAGGTCCTTGCAACGCCCGTCGGCGTCGGTGGCCGAGCCGCCCAGGGCGGTCCACTCGGCGTCGTGGCCGCTGCGGGCCGCGAGCGAGATGGCGACGCCCTCGGCGGGACGGCCGATGCTGGTGTCCAGGATGTGAGTGGACACCGATGCGGTGGTTTCGGTGCTCATGTGGCGTGTCACTCTCCTTCGGCGAGGCGGGTCAGACGGATCCGGTTGATCTTGACGAGTTCTCCGCGGGCGATCTCCCGCTCGACCTCGGCGGTGTTCTGGATCCGGGCCTTGACCGCGTCCAGCATCTGCTCGCCGGTCGCACCGGTCGCACAGATCAGGAAGACGTGGCCGAACTTCTCCTGGTAGGCCAGGTTGAGTTCGAGCAGTTCTGCCTTGAGCTCCTCGGAGGCCCCGGCCATGCCCCGCTGCTCGCGGGCGGAGGTCGGGTCGCCCGGCTTCGGACGGCCGATCGGGGGGTGGCCTGCCATGGCCTCCGCCAGGTCCGCCGTGGTGAGCTCCGCCATGGCGGCGTCGCTGGCGGCGAAGAGGGAGGGGGTGTCGGCGAAGGGGCGTTGGGCGAGGACCTTGCTGCCCCAGGCCGCGCTGGCGCACACCTCGTGCAGTTCGGCCGCGGCCGCTGCATCGTCCAGGGCGTTGAACCGGGAAAGCCCCGGGATCGGACTCGAAGTCACGGGAAGCCTCCGTGGCCTGATTGCTGGCCTGATTGCTTTGACGGGCTGCGCATAGCTAACGCCCTCGACAACACGTCGTCAACACTTTGTTGAAACTTCCCGTACACAAAAGCCGCCGTCCGGTTGATTCGGGCGGCGGCTCGTGACCACGGGTGAAGGCAGGATCACCCCTGGTTGTTTTTATTGGGGTTTTCCCGGTTCAAGTAGTTGTAAACGGTGAAGCGGCTGACGCCGAGGGCGTTCGCCACGGTCTCGACGCCGTGACGCACGGTGAAGGCGCCGCGCGCCTCCAGGATCCGGACGACGTCCTGCTTGGCCTTGCGGTCCAGTTGCGCCAGCGGTACGCCGTGGCGGCGCTCCAGCGCCGCCAGGATGTGGTCCAGGGACTCACCCAGCTGCGGCAGGCGCACGGCGAGCACGTCCTGCCCCTCCCAGGCGAGCACCACGTCGTCGGGCTCGGCCTGGGCGGGATCCATCAGCACCCCGCCCATCGCGTCGACCAGCGGCTTGACCGCGGCGACGAACGGGTGGTCGCGAGGCTCCGTCATTCGACACCCTCCCCGATCACGTTCACCTGCAGGGAGACGCGCGTGGCCCCGGCCCGCAGCGCGTCGCGCAGCAGCGCGGACACCGCCTGGAGCACCTCGCCCGCCTCACCCTCGGCGGTGTTGCCGAACGGGCCCACGTCGACCGCGTCCAGTTGCGCCTCCTGGATGACCTCGCGCGCGGCCACGGCGTGGGCGGGTGCCTCTTCGAGGTCGAAGGGCTCGGTCGTGAACTCCACTCTCAATCGCACCTGGTCAAGCTACCCCGAGGTACCGAAATTCCGGCAGCCCCCACTTGACATCCCCCCGCAGCCCCATGCAGTCTTCCATCAAGCAGAAACAAACTTCCGCAATACGGAAGGAGCGCACACCCCTCATGGGATACACGGACCAGCGCTTCGATGTGAACCTGTCGATCCTCTTCACGGAACTCCCGCTCCTGGAGCGCCCCGCGGCCGCCGCCGCGGCGGGCTTCACCGCGGTCGAGCTGTGGTGGCCCTGGATCGACGCCCCCACCCCGGCCCAGGAGGAGCTCGACGCCCTCAAGCAGGCTCTCGAGGACGCCGGCACGCAGCTGGTGGGCCTGAACTTCTACGCGGGACAGCTCCCCGGCCCCGACCGCGGCGCGGTCTCCGTACCCGGCGAGGAGTCGGACCGCTTCCGCGCCAACATCGAGGTCGCGGCGGAGTTCGCCGCCTCCGTCGGCTGCCGGGCGCTGAACGCGCTCTACGGCAACCGCGTCGAGGGTGTGGACCCGGCCGTCCAGGACGAACTCGCCCTGGAGAACCTCGTGATCGCGGCCCGCGCCGCGGACCGGGTGGGCGCGATCCTGCTGATCGAGACGCTGAACAAGCCCGAGTCGCCGCTCTACCCGCTGGTGAGCGCGCCGTCCGCGATCGAGGTCGTGGACAAGGTGAACGAGGCGACCGGCCTCGGGAACGCCAAGTTCCTGCTCGACCTGTACCACCTGGCGATGAACGACGAGGACCTCTCGGAGGTCATCGAAAAGTACGCCGCCAAGACCGGCCACGTCCAGATCGCGGACAAGCCGGGCCGGGGCGCCCCGGGCACGGGTGAACTGCCCCTCGAGGACCTCCTCGACCAGCTGCGGAAGGCCGGCTACCAGGGCTTCGTCGGCCTGGAGTACAAGGCCGCGGACGCCACCGCGTCCTTCGGCTGGCTGCCGGCCGAGGCCCGCGCCGCCCAGTAGGCGGACGAAGTCCGGAGTTTCCCCCAGGCGCGCCCACCACTTTTCGTACCTAGCTTCCAGAGCTTTTCAGAGAAGGACCCCGTCACCATGAGCAACAACCTCCCCAAGATCGCGTGGATCGGCCTCGGCATCATGGGGTCCCCCATGTCCGAGAACCTCCTGAAGGCCGGCTACTCGGTCACCGGCTACACCCTGGAGCAGGACAAGCTGGACCGCCTCGCGGCGGCCGGCGGCACCGCGGCGGGCTCCATCGCCGAGGCCGTCAAGGACGCCGACGTCATCATCACGATGGTGCCGGCCTCCCCGCAGGTCGAGGCCATCTCCTACGGCCCCGAGGGCATCCTGGAGAACGCGCGGTCCGGCGCGCTGATCGTCGACATGTCGTCGATCACCCCGCAGACCTCCGTCGACCTGGCCGCGAACGCCAAGGAGAGGGGCATCCGCGTCATCGACGCCCCCGTCTCCGGCGGCGAGGCCGGCGCCATCGAGGCCGTACTGTCGATCATGGTGGGTGGCGAGCAGGCCGACTTCGACGCGGCCCTGCCGATCCTCCAGGCCCTCGGCAAGACCATCGTCCTGTGCGGCCCGCACGGCTCCGGCCAGACGGTCAAGGCGGCCAACCAGCTCATCGTCGCCGTCAACATCCAGGCCTGCGCCGAGGCCGTGGTCTTCCTGGAGAAGTCCGGCGTGAACCTGCAGGCGGCCCTGGATGTCCTCAACGGTGGTCTGGCCGGCTCCACGGTCCTGACCCGCAAGAAGGACAACTTCCTGAACCGCGACTTCAAGCCCGGCTTCCGGATCGACCTGCACCACAAGGACATGGGCATCGTCACCGACGCCGCCCGCAACGTCGGTGCGGCCCTCCCGGTCGGCGCGGTCGTCGCCCAGCTCGTCGCCTCGCTGCGCGCCCAGGGCGACGGCGGCCTGGACCACTCGGCCCTGCTGCGCGCCGTCGAGCGCCTCTCCGGCGCCCAGGTCTGAGCCACTCGGCCGGGTCCGACCGCAGCCCGGATCGGGCCGCCCCTCCCCCACCGGGGGTCTGAGTCTCCGGATGGTGCCGGTGCTGACACCTGTCCTGTCGCGCCCAGGCGCCGGCACCGTCCGGATCACCACTCTCCACGTTTGTTCAACAAACTGTTGACGCTGCGATCGGCCCGAATCTAGGCTGTTCCGCATGACGGAAAATGCTTTCCGTCAGCAGTTTCCCGTACGGAAGGTCACCATGTCGAAGCGCACGCTGACGACCGAGTCCGGCGCCCCGGTCGCCGACAACCAGAACTCCGCCACCGCCGGCGTCGGTGGCCCGCTCCTGATCCAGGACCAGCAGCTCCTCGAGAAGCTCGCCCGCTTCAACCGTGAGCGCATCCCGGAGCGTGTGGTGCACGCGCGCGGCTCGGCTGCGTACGGCTACTTCGAGGTGACCGACGACGTCACCGCCTACACCAGCGCCGCGTTCCTCAACACGGTCGGCAAGAAGACCGAGACCTTCCTGCGGTTCTCCACCGTGGCCGACTCGCTCGGCGGCGCGGACGCGGTCCGCGACCCGCGCGGCTTCGCGCTGAAGTTCTACACCGAGGAGGGCAACTACGACCTCGTCGGCAACAACACCCCGGTGTTCTTCATCAAGGACCCGATCAAGTTCCCCGACTTCATCCACTCCCAGAAGCGCGACCCCTTCACGGGCAAGCAGGAGGCCGACAACGTCTGGGACTTCTGGGCGCACGCCCCCGAGGCGACGCACCAGATCACCTGGCTGATGGGCGACCGCGGCATACCTGCCTCGTACCGCCACATGAACGGCTACGGCTCGCACACCTACCAATGGACGAACGACAAGGGCGAGGCCTTCTTCGTCAAGTACCACTTCAAGACGAACCAGGGCATCCGCTGCCTGTCCTCCGAGCAGGGCGCCGAGATCGCGGGCAACGACCCCAACTCGCACCAGACCGACCTGCTCCAGGCCATCGAGCGCGGCGTGTACCCGTCCTGGACCCTCTACGTCCAGATCATGCCGGCAGCCGAGGCCGCGGACTACCGCTTCAACCCGTTCGACCTGACGAAGGTGTGGCCGCACGGCGACTACCCGCTGCAGCGCGTGGGCCGCCTGGTCCTCGACCGCAACCCGGACAACGTCTTCGCCGAGGTCGAGCAGTCCGCCTTCTCCCCGAACAACTTCGTCCCGGGCATCACCGCCTCCCCGGACAAGATGCTCCAGGGCCGCCTGTTCGCGTACGCCGACGCCCAGCGCTACCGCCTCGGCGTGAACCACACCCAGCTGCCGGTCAACGCCCCCAAGGCGACCACGGCGGACAACTACGGCCGCGACGGCTTCATGGCCACCCGCAACGGTGCGCGGACCGACAAGAACTACGAGCCCAACTCGTACCGGGGCCCGGCCGAGACCGGCCTCGCCCTCGGCGCCCCGAAGGCCGTCTCCGGCTACACGGGAACCCACGCGGCCCCGCTGCACACCAAGGACGACGACTTCTTCCAGGCCGGTGAGCTCTACCGCCTGATGTCGGAGGCCGAGAAGGAGCGTCTGGTGGCGAACATCGCCGGCGGCCTCTCCCAGGTCAGCCGCGAGGACGTCATCGACAAGAACCTGGCTCACTTCCACGCCGCGGACGCCGACTACGGCAAGCGCGTCGAGGAGGCCGTCCGCGCGCTGCGCGAGGGCTGAGAGCCGACGAGCTGCGCCGGAAGCCTGGCGGGAGGTCTGGCTTCGGGCGCTGGCCCCCACTGCGGACCCGGATGAGGGGTGGTCCGCAGTGAGGGCAGACTGCGCCGGTCCGTGCGACCGGCGCCGCGTGAGGACCGTGGCGGGCGGCGAGCCAGTGCGGTGGTCATGGGTGCCGAGGCCCGTCTCTTGACCTGAGGGAGACGGAGCCGGAGCTCCCGTCGTCGACCGCCACGGTCCCAGCCGTTCCGCGTGCGTCCGGGGGCCACGCACAGGGTCCCCCCTGCCCGTACGCGGAACACCACCTCCCCCACACTCCGTCCGGCGGTGCGAACGTCCTGTCGCGCCAGCCTCGCACCGTCGGGCGGTAACACCCAAAGCGCCGGGTCACGGACGGTCCCGTGGACCCGGCGCTTCGCCCTTTCCGGGACGGACTCGACGCATTGCCCAGCCGCCCCGATCAGGCCCACACTTGCAGTGTCAGCACCATTCCCCTTCCCCGAGAGGGGGCAAGCCGGTGAGCTCACTGCAGATATTCCTTTTCGAAGAGGAAGTGGCAGCCGAACACCTGGCGCGCATGGCCGGCGCCTTGCGGCAGGATCTGCTGCAGCTGGAAGTTGACGACGTAACAACTGTTTCACGTGCCGATCCTCCGGACGGCGCCCGTGGGGTGGTCGCCGAGGTGGGGGCTCTGCTCGTCGCCCTGGGACCCTCCGCCACGCTCCTGCGGGAGGTGGTGGGCGCCGTCATGGACTGGCGGCAGCGGAGCCGGAGCCGCCCGACCATTCGACTGGAACTGGACGGAGACGTCCTGGAGATCTCCGAGGCGTCCGCAGACCATCTGGAGGCGGCCGTCAGGGTCTTCGTCAACCGGCACTCTGCACGTGAGGCCGCCTCATGAACGACTCACGACACGCCCTGATCATCGCCAATAACGAATACCAGAACCCGGGGCTCAAGCAGTTGGTGTCGCCGGCCGAGGACGCCCTGGCCCTCGCAGGGGTCCTCGGGGACCCCAAGGTGGGGAACTTCAACGTTCAAGTTGCCGCGAACGAGCCTTGTTACATGATCGCGCGGTGGGTGGACGACTTCTTCGCCGACCGCCGGGCGGGCGACGAGCTCCTCCTGCACTTCTCGTGCCACGGCCTGAAGAGCGAGTCGGGAGAGCTCTACTTCGCTGCGACCGACACGATGCCGGGCCGATTGATCTCGACAGCAGTGGCCGCGGACTTCGTCCGCAGATGCATGTTGGGCTGTCGGGCACGGAGCATCGTGCTCTTCCTCGACTGCTGCTACGGAGGAGCCTTCTCCCACGGCATGGCCATGCGCGCGGGCGAAGACGTACACGTCCTCGACGCCTTCTCCGGTGCGGAGCGCGGTGGGCGCGGCTGGGCGGTGATCACCGCGTCGAACTCCATGGAGTACGCCTTCGAGGGTTCCCGACTCAGCGGCGAGTTCGACCCCCCGCGGCCCTCCGTATTCACCGGGGCCCTCGTGAACGGCCTCGTCACGGGAGAAGCCGACCGCGACGAGGACGGCCTGGTGTCGCTCAACGAGCTCTACGACTACGTGTACGAACGGGTACTGCAGGAGAATCCGCACCAGACGCCCAGTCGGACGGTCAACCTGCAGGGCGACCTGTACGTGGCACGTAGCCGCCGGAAGAGGATCAAGCCGGCCGGGTTGTCGGACGATCTACGAGAGGCCATCTCCAGCCCGAACGTCTTCACCCAGCGAGGCGCAATCGCGGAACTTCGCTTCCGCCTGACGAGCACGAACCTCGAAGTCGCGGCAGGCGCGTACGAGGCACTCACGCACATGTCACACCAAGGCAGCCAGTGGGCCGCCGACGAAGCGAAAGCTGCCCTGCGGGACGTCTCTCTGAGCCCCGACCGGACCGCACTGGACTTCGGCACCCTGCTCCAGGGGGCACCGACGCCTCACCAGGAGGTGCTCCTGACCGGAATACCCCTCGCGCGCCATTGCGAGGCCGTCCCCGCGGACGATCGCATCACTGTGGAGAGGACCGAGAACGGCCTCGACGTATCGCTGGACACGTCACGGACCGGCCGACTGAGTGCAGGCGTCACCCTGAAGGGGGTTGTGGGTGAGAGCACGCTCCACGTCGACGCGGAGATAGCGGCCAAGCCTGAACCTCGACAGCGCGAAGTCCAGTCCGAGCGCCGGCACCAGACGCCGGCCGAAGCGAAACGAGCCGTCGCTCTCGCCGGATTCTCCCTGTTCACAGGCTTCGCCTCAACCTTCTTCATCTCCCTGGCCATCGGTGCCGCCCAGCTCGGCGGATCGCATATCGCCAGTGAAACCGCGCGCGGGGTCACCTTGCCCAAGGCAGTGGAGGGCATTACGCACTTCGACGCCATGGGGGTGCACGGACTGATCGCGGCTCTGGCGGCGATCGCCACTCTGTTGCTGGGACGTGGCGCCAGACGCGCCGTCGCTGCCTCTGGCGCGGCCACGCTCAACTTGGGCGAGGCGAAGAAGGGGGTGCTGAGATCGGCCTCCGTGATGGTGATACTGGCGCAGATCGCACTCCCTCTGGGTGTTCTCTTCTTCGTCGGTTCCCTGTTCTTCTCGTCCCTGGGGTGACGTTCCTCGGCCGGGCCGGCCCTGCACGGCGGCTATCGTGGCAGCTGACTGAATGATCAGTCAGAGCCGATCGATCGAGAGGTGCCCGCCATCGTCGCCGACCGCCAAGCGCTGATCTTGGAAGCAGCCGTACGCGTCATCGCGCGCAGCGGCATCAGGGGACTTCGCGTGGAGGACCTGGCCGCCGAGGCCGGAGTGTCCACCGCGCTCATCTACTACCACTTCAAGGACCGCGCAGGGCTGGTCCAGCGCACCCTCGCCTTCATCAACGACCGCGCCATCGGCTACACGGAGGACGCGCTGGAGGGCGCGGAGGACGCCCGGGACGCCCTGCTGCGGCTGCTGCTGAGCGAGCTTCAGGACACGGACCGGGTCCGGGAGAACAGCATCGCCTGGGGCGAGCTGCGGGCGAGCGCCGTCTTCGACGACAGCCTGCGGGCGAACCTCGTCGAGTCCACGCGCGAATGGGTCCGGGACACCGCCGAGCTCGTCGCGGACTCCCGCGCGGCCGGCCTGGCCGATCCGCGGGTCGAGCCGCTGGACGCCGCAGAGCGGCTGACCGCGCTCGTGGAGGGGCTCAGCGAGCGCTGGTTGAGCGGCTCGCTGGACCTGGAGCGGGCCCGCGCGCTGCTGTCCGGCGCTGTCGACGCGGAACTCGGCCCCCGCCCGTAGGGGCGTACGGGCAGCGCGGAGGCCCCCGTTCCTCCGCGGGAGGGCTTGGGTTCTAACGGTCCTCGCAACACCCGCGATCTGTGGGAGTTGCGAGGACCGTGGGCGTTGAGCGTGATGATCTTGCCCGGTTGCGGGAGCA
>NZ_JBHXTC010000030.1:0-20661 GCF_042677605.1 Streptomyces sp. NPDC127106
CCGCCCCCCCGCAGAAGTAACACTGGCGGGGACCGCGCGGCCGCCGGTCGGGCGCCGCCGCGGTCCCCGAGCGCGCGTTACTTCGCGCCGGCCTCGCCGTCGGCCTTGCCGTCCTTGGGCTCGTCGCCCTCGGGGGCGTCCTTCTTGCCCAGGTCGAGCTTCGGCTCGGTCTCGTCCTTGGTCAGGGAGGAGATGTCGTCGGGGACGACGGGCGAGTCGTCGTGGTCGGCCGGGTTCTCGGCGCCGTGCACGATGCGGTTGTACTCCGCGTCGTCCAGCACCGCGGCGACCGCCATCTTCGCGTAGATCGCGTGGACGCCGGGGGCCACCTCAAGGGTGACGGTGTCCTCACCGAGCTCCTTGACCGTGGCGTACATGCCGCCGATGGTGCGGATACCGGTGCCGGGCGTCATCTGGTCGCGCATCTGCGCGGCCTGCTGCTGCTTCTTCTTCGCGGAGCGGGTCATCAGGAACATCGCCCCGATGAGCACGATGAACGGGAGGAGTGTCACGAGATTCACGGGACGGAGATCCTTCGCACGACCGCCGGGGAGACGGCCTTTGTTCTACGGGGGGTGGGCACGCCGACCCGAAGGGTCGGCATCGGCGGAGTCTAGGCGAGTCCGCACCGATGGAACAACGCCCAGCATGGCACCGCAGTTCCCGGCCGGGCGAACCTGCGCGCCGTCACGCCCCGAACAGGCCCTGCTGGCCGCCGGATCCGCCGACACCCTGCTGCGGCGGCACGAGTCCCAGGTGAGCCCAGGCGGCGGGGGTCGCGACCCGCCCCCGCGGGGTGCGGGCGAGCAGGCCTTCGCGGACGAGGAACGGCTCGGCGACCTCTTCCACGGTCTCGCGCTCCTCGCCGACGGCGACCGCGAGGGTGGACAGGCCGACGGGGCCACCGCCGAACAGCTTGAGGAGGGCCTCCAGCACGGCCCGGTCGAGGCGGTCGAGGCCGCGGGCGTCCACCTCGTACACCTGGAGCGCGGTGGTGGCCACCTCGCGGGTGATCACCCCGTCGGCGCGGACCTGGGCGTAGTCCCGCACGCGGCGCAGCAGGCGGTTGGCGATGCGCGGGGTGCCGCGGGAGCGGCCGGCGATCTCGGCGGCGCCGTCCGCGTCGATCTCGACGTCGAGGAGGCGGGCGGAGCGCTGGATGACGCGTTCCAGCTCCTCGGGGACGTAGAACTCCATGTGCCCGGTGAAGCCGAAGCGGTCGCGCAGCGGCGGCGGCAGCAGGCCGGCCCGGGTCGTCGCCCCGACGAGCGTGAACGGGGGGAGCTCCAGCGGGATCGCGGTGGCGCCGGGGCCCTTGCCGACGATCACGTCGACGCGGAAGTCCTCCATGGCCATGTAGAGCATCTCCTCGGCGGGCCGGGACATGCGGTGGATCTCGTCGAGGAAGAGGACCTCGCCCTCCTGGAGGGAGGAGAGGATCGCGGCGAGGTCGCCGGCGTGCTGGATGGCGGGGCCGGAGGTGATCCGGATGGGCGCCCCCATCTCCGCGGCGATGATCATCGAGAGGGTGGTCTTGCCGAGACCCGGGGCGCCGGAGAGCAGGACGTGGTCGGCGGTGGCGCCGCGCTGCTTGGCGGCCTTGAGGACCAGGTCCAGCTGCTGGCGGACCTTCTCCTGGCCGACGAACTCGTCGAGGTCCTTGGGGCGCAGGGCCGCCTCGACCGTGCTGTCCTCCCCGTCGGCGACGGCGCCCACGAGGCGCTCGGGCGCTGCGCCAGGGGTGTCGGCTGCGGTCTCGTCGTCCCAGTTCACGGATGTGCCTTCTCGGTTCGGTGCGGGGTGGGCGGGGGCAAGGGGCGGGCGCACGGGGCGGGGCGTGGGGCGGAGCGGTGCGGGCCGGCGCCGGCCCGCTCCCCTAGGCCCCGCCCCGCTCCGCTCCGCTCCGGCGCTAGCGTGCGCGGTTCAGGGTCTGCAGGGCCGCGCGCAGCAGCTGCGGTACGGGCGCCGAGCCGCCTTCGGCGATCGCGGCCTCGGCCTGCGGCGTCACCGCCACGACGGCTTCCTCGGCCTCCCGGGCCTGGTAGCCGAGGCCGACGAGGGCGGCGTGCAGCTGTTCGGTCCAGGGTGCCGGCCGGGCGGCGACCGCGCCCCGCTGGGCCCCCACCAGGCCGCCCGTGCCCACGGGCGCGCCCAGTTTGTCCTTGAGCTCCAGCAGCAGCTTCTCGGCGCTCTTCGGACCGACACCGGGCACCGCGGTCAGCGCCTTCACGTTCTTCGTCGACACTGCGAGCCGCAGGGCGTCGGGGCTGTGCACCGCGAGGATGTCCTGCGCCATCTTGGGACCGACCCGGTTGGCGGTCATCAGCGCCTCGAAGACCTGTCGCTCGTCGTCGTCGGCGAAGCCGTACAGGGTGAGCGAGTCCTCACGCACCACGAGGGAGGTGGCCAGGTGTGCCTCCTCCCCCACGCGCAGCTCGGCGAGGGTGCGCGGGGTGCAGCGCACGGCCATGCCCACCCCGCCGACCTGGATCACGGCGGTCGTCGGCGCCAGGGCGGCCACGGGGCCGGTGACGAAGGCGATCATGCGGTACGGCCTTTCTCGGTTCTCGGGTGGCGCGCCGCGGCGGTAGCCCGTCGCGGGGGCGGCGACGGCGGGCCGGCGGCCCCCGGGCGTGCGGAGTGCGCGGCGACCGCCCGCTGGAGGCGGTTCTGGGCGGGGGCGCGCCAGATGTGACAGATGGCGAGGGCGAGGGCGTCCGCGGCGTCGGCGGGCTTGGGCGGGGCGGAGAGCCGCAGCAGCCGGGTGACCATGGCGCCGACCTGGGCCTTGTCGGCCCGGCCGGTGCCGGTGACGGCGGCCTTGACCTCGCTGGGGGTGTGCAGGGCGACGGGTATGCCGCGGCGGGCGGCGCACAGCATGGCGACGGCGCTGGCCTGGGCGGTGCCCATGACCGTGCTGACGTTGTGCTGGCTGAAGACGCGCTCGACGGCGACGACGTCCGGGCGGTGCTCGTCCAGCCACTGCTCGATGCCCTGCTCGACGGCGACGAGCCGGTCGCCGAGCTCCGCCTCGACCGGGGTGCGGACGACGCCGACGCCGAGCATGGTCAGGGCGCGGCCGGCCACGCCTTCCACCACGCCGACGCCGCAACGCGTCAGCCCCGGGTCCACGCCAAGTACGCGCACCGCACCCGCCCCTCCTTGGATCGCCTGTGCGTGCAGGCTATCGGGTGGCACCGACAACGCAGCGGGCCGACGGGGTGTGTTCCCCGTCGGCCCGCGTCGCCTGCTGTGGGCGGTGGACGCCGGTCAGGCGTCGACCTTCTCCATGACCTCGTCGGAGACGTCGAAGTTGGCGAAGACGTTCTGGACGTCGTCGCTGTCCTCGAGCGCGTCGATCAGCTTGAAGATCTTCCGCGCGCCCTCTTCGTCGAGCTCGACCTGCATGGTCGGGACGAAGCTGGAGTCCGCCGAGTCGTAGTCGATGCCGGCGTCCTGGAGCGCGGAACGGACCGCGACCAGGTCGGTGGCCTCGCTGATGATCTCGAAGGTGTCGCCGTTGTCGTTGACCTCTTCGGCACCGGCCTCGAGGACCGCGCCGAGGACGTCGTCCTCGGTCAGCTCGCCCTTGGGCAGGATGATGACGCCCTTGCGGTTGAACAGGTACGAGACCGAGCCCGGGTCGGCCATCGAGCCGCCGTTGCGGGTCATGGCGACGCGCACGTCGGACGCGGCACGGTTGCGGTTGTCGGTGAGGCACTCGATGAGCACCGCGACACCGTTGGGGCCGTAGCCTTCGTACATGATCGTCTCGTAGTCGGCGCCGCCCGCCTCAAGACCACCGCCGCGCTTGATCGCGGAGTCGATGTTCTTGTTCGGGACCGACTGCTTCTTCGCCTTCTGGACGGCGTCGAACAGCGTCGGGTTGCCGTCCAGGTCCACGCCGCCCATCCGGGCCGCGACCTCGATGTTCTTGATC
Organism: Streptomyces sp. NPDC127106; assembly: GCF_042677605.1. Lineage (NCBI taxonomy): Bacteria > Bacillati > Actinomycetota > Actinomycetes > Kitasatosporales > Streptomycetaceae > Streptomyces > Streptomyces sp. NPDC127106. Next base: position 3,941 of record NZ_JBHXTC010000030.1, read on the forward strand.
AGCTTCGCGAAGAGCTTGCCGCGCTTGGCATCGATCACGGCCTTCTTGTGCTTCGTCGTAGCCCATTTAGAGTGGCCGGACATCCGCCTGTCTCCTTCGCGTAACCAACATGGTGTTCGCCTCTGATCCTACCGGGAGGCGATTACAGCCCCGCGCGCACCATGTCGACGAAGTAGGCGTGGACCCGGTCGTCTCCGGTCAGCTCCGGGTGGAAGGACGTGGCCAGGACGTTGCCCTGCCGGACGGCGACCGTGTGGCCGTCGTACGTGGCCAGCACCTCGGCCTGCGCGCCGACCGACTCCACCCACGGGGCGCGGATGAAGACGCCCTCGACGGGGTCGCCCTCGATGCCGGCGAAGTCGATCGCCGCTTCGAAGGACTCGTTCTGGCGACCGAAGGCGTTGCGGCGGACGATCATGTCGATGCCGCCGAGCGTCTCCTGGTCCTCGCGGCCGTCGAGCAGCTTGTCGGCGAGCATGATCATGCCGGCGCAGGTGCCGTACACGGGCATGCCGGCGCGGACGCGCTCGCGCAGCGGCTCCAGCATGCCGAACAGGACGGCGAGCTTCGACATGGTCGTGGACTCGCCGCCGGGGATGACGAGGGCGTCGACCTCGGCGAGCTCCTCGGGGCGCCGGACCGGCCTGGCCACGGCGTCCGCCGCGGCCAGGGCGATCAGGTGCTCCCGGACGTCGCCCTGGAGGGCCAGGACGCCGATGACGGGGGGGTTGTTCATCTCGCGTGGTGCCTTACCAGCCGCGGTTGGCGTAGCGCTCGGCCTCGGGCAGGGTGTCGCAGTTGATGCCGACCATGGCCTCGCCCAGGTTGCGGGACGCGTCCGCGATGATCTTCGGGTCGTCGTAGAAGGTGGTGGCCTTCACGATCGCGGCGGCGCGCTTGGCCGGGTCGCCCGACTTGAAGATGCCGGAGCCGACGAAGACGCCCTCGGCGCCGAGCTGGCGCATCAGCGCGGCGTCGGCCGGGGTGGCGACACCACCGGCGGAGAACAGCACGACCGGGAGCTTGCCGAGCTCGGCGACCTCCTTGACGAGCTCGTACGGGGCGCGCAGCTCCTTGGCGGCGGCGTACAGCTCGTTGTTGTCGAAGCCGCGCAGCTTGGCGATCTCGTTCTTGATCTGGCGCAGGTGGCGGACGGCCTCGACCACGTTGCCGGTGCCGGCCTCGCCCTTCGAGCGGATCATGGCCGCGCCCTCGGCGATGCGGCGCAGGGCCTCGCCGAGGTTGGTGGCGCCGCAGACGAAGGGGGTGGTGAACGCCCACTTGTCGGAGTGGTTGACCTCGTCCGCCGGGGTCAGGACCTCGGACTCGTCGATGTAGTCGACGCCGAGGGACTGGAGCACCTGGGCCTCGACGAAGTGGCCGATGCGGGACTTCGCCATGACCGGGATGGACACCGCGTCGATGATCTCCTCGATCATGTTCGGGTCCGACATGCGGGCCACGCCGCCGTCCTTGCGGATGTCCGCGGGCACCCGCTCCAGGGCCATGACGGCCACGGCACCGGCGTCCTCGGCGATCTTCGCCTGCTCGGCATTGACGACGTCCATGATCACGCCGCCCTTGAGCTGCTCGGCCATGCCGCGCTTGACACGCGCGGTGCCGGTCTCGGGGGTCTGCGGGGTGGAGGAAAGCGTGCTCACGGGTGAACCTCACTCGAAGGGAGACGGTGCTGCGATGGTGCTCCGCCGAGCAAACCGTCCCCGACCAGTCCACCGCAAGGGCCAATGAGGAGCCAGTGGCTCCTTTCGACTTGGCCAATGGGTACAACTACGACGGCCGGTCCGCGAGGTGCGCCGGGGGCTCGTCGTCCATCTCGAAGGCGAGCGGGAACGGGGCGTGCCCGGCCAGCCTGAACCAGCGGACCTTGCGGTGCCGGCGCAGCGCCCGCGCCGCCCGTACGGCGTCGTTGTGGAAGCGGCGGGCCATCGGCACCCGGCGCACGGCCTCGGCGAGCTCCTCGGCGGCGGCCTCGCCGCCCGGGGCGGCCTTGAGCTCCTCCACCTGGGCGGCGTCGGCGAACACCGCGCGCAGCGCCTGGCTCAGCTCGCTCTCGGCGACCTCGCGGTGCTCCTCGTCGGCCTGACGGGCGGCGTGCGCGGCCTCGTACAGCACGATCGAGGAGGCCGGGTCGAACGCGCCGGAGGTGGCCACCTCCAGCACCACCGAGGCGCGGCGGACGAGCTGCGCGTCCAGGGCTGCGCGGGCGGCGTCCATGCGCGTGTGGAGCCGGTCCAGCCGTCCGGCGGTCCAGCTGAGGTAGACCCCGATGGCGGCGAGGGCCAGAGCGGTCCAGACAAGGGTTTCGATCACGGCCCGCGACTCTACCGCCCGGCCGAACCGCCCCCCGGCCCCGGCCCCGGCCCCGGCCCCGGCCCCGGCCCCGGCCCCGGACGCGGGAGCCGGGGCGGACGCGGGAGGGGGGCGGGACGGACGCTTGGGGCTGCCGGATCAGGCCGAAGGGTCGCGGGTGAGTCCCAGGCGGGTCCGCAGCGGGACGCGTTCGTCGGCGGCCACGGCCGAGGCGCCGTCGGTCACGGTCTCGTAGACGGCCAGGATGTCGGCCCCGACCGTCGACCAGTCGAAGCGGCGCACGTGCGCCGAGCCGCGCCTGCTGAGCTCCGCCCGCCGCTCGGGGTCCCGCAGCAGCTTCACCGCGGCCGCGGCGAGGGCGTCGGCGTCCTCGTTCGCGAACAGCTCCCCCGCCGCGCCCTGGTCCAGGACCTGGGCGAACGCGTCCAGGTCGGAGGCCAGCACGGCGGCCCCGGCCGACAGGGCCTCGACGAGGATGATGCCGAAGCTCTCGCCGCCGGTGTTGGGGGCGACGTACACGTCCACGCTGCGCAGCAGCCGCGCCTTGTCCTCGTCCGAGACCATGCCGAGGAACTCCACGCGCCCCCGCAGCTCGGCGGGCAGGGAGGCCACGGCCTCCTCCTCGTCGCCGCGGCCCGCGATGAGCAGCCGTACGTCGGGGCACTCCTCGACGATCCGCGGGAACGCCGCCATGAGCACCGGCAGGCCCTTGCGGGGCTCGTCGATGCGGCCGATGAACCCGAGGGTCTGTCCGGCCCATTCGGCCTTCGGCCCGGCGGAGGCGAAGAAGTCCACGTCGACGCCGTTCGGGATGACGACGGCGTCGCCGCCCAGGTGTTCCACGAGGGTGCGCCGGGCGTACTCGCTCACCGCGATCCGCGCGCTGATCTTCTCCAGCGCAGGCTGGAGGATCGGGTACGCCGCGATCATCGCCCGCGACCTCGGGTTGGAGGTGTGGAAGGTGGCCACGATCGGCCCCTGCGCCGCCCAGCAGGACAGCAGCCCGAGCGACGGCGAGGCGGGCTCGTGGATGTGGATCACGTCGAAGACGCCCTCGTGCAGCCACCGCCGCACCCGCGCAGCCGACAGGAACCCGAAGTTCAGCCGGGCCACCGAGCCGTTGTAGGGAACCGGCACCGCCCGCCCGGCCGAGACCACGTACGGCGGGAGCGGGGTCTCGTCGTCCGCCGGGGCGAGCACCGACACCTCGTGGCCGAGGCGGATCAGGTGCTCGGCGAGGTCCCGGATGTGGAACTGGACGCCGCCGGGCACGTCCCACGAGTACGGGCAGACAATGCCGATCTTCACGCGGAGCGCTCCTCCAGGTCGTCCAGCCACAGCCGCTGGAGCATGTGCCAGTCCTGCGGATGGTCGGCGATGCCCTGCGCGAAGGCGTCGGCCACCGCCTGGGTCATGGCGGCGGTCTTCTCGGTCCGGGTGCCGGTACCGGGGACCTCCACCTCGGGGTGGATCCGGCCGTGCAGCTTGGGCGCGTCCCCGTAGTACAGGGTGACGGGCAGCAGGGCGGCGCCCGTCTGCTGCGCCAGCAGGGCCGGTCCGGCCGGCATCCGGGCGGTCGCGCCGAAGAACTCCACCTCGACCCCCGACGCGGACAGGTCCCGGTCGGCGACGAGGCAGACCAGGCCGCCGGCGCGGAGCCGGCGGGCCAAGGTGGCGAAGGTGGCGCCGCCGCTGTGCGGGAGGACCTCCATGCCGAGGCTCTCGCGGTAGGCGACGAAGCGGTCGTAGAGCGACTCGGGCTTCAGGCGCTCGGCGACGGTGGTGAACGGGATGCCGAGGTGCCCGGTGACCCAGGCGCCGGCGAGGTCCCAGTTGGCCAGGTGGGGCAGGGCGACGATGACCCCGCGGCCGGAGGCTACGGCCTCCTTGAGGATGTGGTCGTCCTTGAGGGACACGTCGGTGCCGAACCGCGCGGGGTCCATCGCCGGCAGTCGGAAGGACTCCATCCAGTACCGCATGTACGAGCGCATGCCCGCCCTCGACAGCTCCCGGAGGCGCTCGGGCCCGGCCTCCGGCACGACCCGGGCGAGGTTCGATTCCAGCCGCAGCACGCCCTTGCCGCGGCGCCGCCACGCGAAGTCGGCGATCCGGCGGCCGAGGGCCACCGCCGCGGGCTCGGGGAGCTTCTTCACGCCGGCCCAGCCGAGCCCGTACAGCCCGTCGACCAGGCGGTCCTGTGCCGCGCCCATCAGGCGGCACCCGGCTCGGACGCGGCGGCATCGGCTTCCGCCGCCTCCCGGCGTACGGTGACGACGCGCTGGACCAGGGTGACGAGGGAACCGACGGCCACCACCCAGAGCGCGACCGGCAGCAGCACGCCGAGCCACGAGGGGGCGCCGAAGGTCTGCAGCCCCGACAGGCCGGCCGCGACCAGCGAGATCACCAGCCGCTCGGCGCGCTCGACGAGGCCGTTGACGGCCACCGGGAGGCCGATGGACTCGCCGCGGGCCTTGGTGTACGAGACGACCTGGCCACTGGCCAGGCAGAAGATCGTCACCGCGCACAGCACGTTGTCGTTGCCGAGGCCCGCGTACCAGAGCGCCAGGCCACCGAAGATCGCCGCGTCGGCGACCCGGTCGAGCGTGGAGTCGAGGAAGGCCCCCCAGCGGCTGGAGACCCCGGCCTGGCGGGCCATGTTCCCGTCGACGAGGTCGGAGAACACGAAGAGCGTGATGGTGATCGTGCCCCAGAAGAACTCGCCCCGGGGGAAGAAGACCAGCGCTCCGGCCACCACACCGGCCGTGCCGATGAGCGTGACCGCGTCCGGGCTCACCCCCCGACGGAGGAGAAAAGCGGCGAATGGCGTGAGAACACGCGTGAAGAACGCACGCGCGTACTTGTTCAGCATGGCCTTCCCGGAGGGTCGCTGGGCCGTACGGCCCCAACGGCCACCGGCTGGCCCATCGTAGCCAGCGGCCCGGGGCGGCATACCCGCGCACCCACCGGTTCGTGCCGGGCAATCGGACGGGCCCCGCCGGAGCCCGCCGGTACCCGGCCCCGCCCCTGTCGGAAACCCGCCGGGAGCCGGTCCGGCCACGCTCCCGCCATGCGCCGGACGGCGGCGCGTATTACATATGGACGCAGAGTGACGCCGGTGCAAAGCTCGAAGGACGCCGATCACCTCCTCACCGTCACCCCGGGAGGCACGAGCATCATGGGAGCCACATCACACCAAGCCGGAGCCGCCGGCAGGGCACCGACGGCCGACCGGCCCTCGTCCGTACGGAACGTCGTGCTGGTCGGCCACAGCGGAGCCGGCAAGACCACGCTCGTCGAAGCCCTCGCCCTCACCGCCGGAGCCGTGACCAGGGCGGGCCGGGTCGAGGACGGCGCCACCGTCTCCGACCACGACGAGATCGAACACCGCCAGCAGCGTTCCGTACAGCTCTCCCTCGTCCCCGTCGAATGGGGCGGGGTCAAGGTCAACATCCTGGACACCCCCGGATACGCCGACTTCGTCGGCGAGCTCAGGGCCGGTCTGCGCGCCGCGGACGCGGCCCTCTTCGTCGTCTCCTCCTCGGACGGCATCGACGGCGCCACCCGCATGCTCTGGGAGGAGTGCCAGGCCGTCGGGATGCCCCGGGCCATCGTCGTCACCCATCTGGAGGCGGCCCGCGCCGACTACGCCGAGATGGCCGCGGTCTGCGGCGAGGCCTTCGGCGCCGAGGACCCCGACGCCGTCATCCCCCTGTACCTCCCGTTGTACGGCCCCGCCGGGCCGGACGGGCACGCGCCCGTCACCGGCCTCCTCGGCCTCCTGACACAGCGCGTGTACGAGTACGGCAGCGGCGCCCGCGTCGAACGCGACCCCACGCCCGAGGAGCTCGAACAGATCGCGCAGGCCCGCTCCCGCCTCATCGAGGGCATCATCGCGGAGAGCGAGGACGAGACCCTCATGGACCGCTACCTCGGCGGCGCGGACATCGACCTGAAGACCCTCGTCGACGACCTGGAGCGCGCCGTCGCCCGCGGGACCTTCCACCCGGTCCTCATGGCCGCGCCCGCGGCGGACGGCGCCCGCCAGGGCCTCGGCACCGTCGAACTCCTCGAACTGATCACGGGCGGCTTCCCCACCCCCCTCGAAACCGCCCCCGTCCCCGTCACCGCCCCCGACGGCGCCGAACGCCCGGCCGCCACCTGCGACCCCGACGGCCCCCTCGTCGCCGAGGTCGTCAAGACCTCCTCCGACCCCTACGTGGGCCGCGTCTCCCTGGTGCGGGTGTTCTCCGGCACCCTCCGGCCCGAGCAGACCGTCCACGTCAGCGGCCACGGCCTCACCGACCGCGGCCACGAGGACCACGACGTCGACGAGCGCATCGGCGCCCTCACCTCCCCCTTCGGCAAACAGCAGCGCCCCCTCACCCAGGTCATCGCCGGCGATCTCGCCTGCGTGGCCAAGCTGGGCCGCGCCGAAACCGGCGACACCCTCTCCGCCAAGGACCGGCCCCTGCTCATGGAGCCGTGGCAGATGCCCGACCCGCTGCTCCCGGTCGCCATCCAGGCCCACAGCAAGGCCGACGAGGACAAGCTCTCCCAGGGCCTGGCCCGGCTCGTCGCCGAGGACCCGACCATGCGGCTGGAACAGAACCCGGACACCCACCAGCTCGTCCTGTGGTGCCTGGGCGAGGCCCACCAGGACGTCGCCCTCGAACGCCTGCGCACCCGGTACGGCGTCCAGGTCGACCCGGTCCCCCACAAGGTCAGCCTGCGCGAGACCTTCGGCGCGAAGGCCGCGGGCCGGGGCCGGCACGTCAAGCAGTCCGGCGGCCACGGCCAGTTCGCCATCTGCGAGATCGAGGTCGAGCCGCTCCCGCCGGGCAGCGGCATCGAGTTCGTCGACAAGGTCGTCGGCGGCTCCGTACCCCGGCAGTTCATCCCCTCCGTCGAGAAGGGCGTCCGCAGCCAGGCCGCCCGCGGCGTGGCCGCCGGCTACCCCCTCGTCGACATCCGGGTGACCCTCCTCGACGGCAAGGCCCACTCCGTGGACTCCTCCGACGCCGCCTTCCAGACCGCCGGCGCGCTCGCCCTGCGCGAGGCCGCCGCCGACGCCCCCATCCACCTCCTCGAACCCGTCGCCGAGCTCACCGTCACCGTCCCCGACGACTACGTCGGCCCCGTCATGAGCGACCTCGCCGGCCGGCGCGGCCGCGTCGTCGGCACCGAGCAGGCCCCCCAGGGGCGCACCCTGGTCCGCGCCGACATCCCCGAGGTCGAGATCAGCCGCTACGCGATCGACCTCCGCTCCGTCTCGCACGGCACCGGCCGGTTCACCCGCGCCTACGCCCGCCACGAGCCGATGCCACCCCACATCGCCGACAAGGTGCGCGAACAGCTGGAGAAGGGAAGCACTCTGACGTGACGCCAGGGAACCGCCCGTCCAACCCGCTTGCGACGGGCGGCATTTCCCTGTCCCATCACTACGGGGGCAGATGCGCCGATAGGCTCATCCGCGCGGCACAACGGCACAACGGCACGACAGCACGACAGCACGACGCACAGCGATGGGGGCATCGGTGGCGGGCACAGCGATGGGGGCAGCGGTGGCGGACGACGGATTCGACTTCAGGCCCGGGGCGCAGATCCCACTCCAGGGCGGCGGCGGCCAGACCGCCGCGACCAACGCCCTCGCCTCGGCGGCCTACCGCGACGGGGGGAAGGACACCAAGCTGTCCTCCATCCTCGACGCCAACAACGAGTACCACTCCTCCACCGTCAAGCCCCCGAGAATCTCCCTCTTCGAGCCGAACCTCGGCGAGGCCTTCTGCCGCGCCGTCGAGGCCCGGACCCTCCCGGCCGGCCGCAAACCGATCATCCAGTCCTTCGGCGCCGACCCGCAGACCGTGGTGGAGCACTGCCTGGCCGCCTCCCACATCCGCAAGGAACGCGACCGCAAGCTCCGCCTGATCATGCTGGTCGCCGGGGTGGTCTTCCTGCCCGGGCTGCTGCTGTGGCTCGGCCTGTTCCAGCTCCGCAAGAGCCTGCTGGGCAGCGAGAAGTACGCCTCCTGGATGAGCACGCTCGTCCTCGTCGGCGTCGGCGTCGTCGCGGCCGTCATGATGTTCCGGCTGCCGTTCGACGGGTTCCTCGGCCTCTACCTGCGCGGCATGATCATCGCGCCGGCGCTCGGCTGGTTCCTCGCCCGCCGGATCTGCGAGTCCACCGCCGCCGACCTGCGCTCCCGCTGGGACGGCCTGCTCGCGGGCGACGGCATCGGCGCCAAGATCCCCGAAGCGGTGCCCGGCAACCCCGACGAGAAGGCCCGCGAGGACCTGCGCCACGCCCTGGCCAAACTCACCGCCGAGAACCGCAGCAACTCGGTCTTCTACGCCGGCCCCAAGGGCATCCTCGGCATGGGCACCCGCTGGGGCAGCTGGCAGATGGCCGAGGAACTGGTCCCCAAGACCGAGGGCACCGAAATCCACCCGTTCCGCAGCTGGGACGTCATACGCGCCATCGACACCGAACTGCGCAAGCTGGAGCGCGGCCCCCTGCACACCGGCGGGCTCCCGCCCGCGTCCGTCCAGCACTGGATCGTCGCCCCCGTCGGCGAAGGCGCCGCCGAGGTGACCCGACCGTCGGGCTCCGACGTCGACACCTTCCTCGTCAAGCCGCACGAGATCACCCGCATCTGCAACGAGCAGCAGTTCAGCGGCGGCAACCGGCACTACCTGGGCATCCAGTACCCGCTGTGGGACGGCCAGCTCGTGATCACCATGCTGGTCACGGTCACCGTGCTCTACAAGACGCTGCGGGTGGAGGTCGCCGGCCACGCCCTCGGCCCGGTCCACGGCCTGTTCGGCACGAAGTCCAAGCCCCCGGTGGTGGAGGTCCCCAAGTCGATCAGGTTCTGGGAGACCGTGGAGCGCCCGCTGCCCCTGGTCGACGCCCAGGAAGTGGTCCGGCTCGCCGTCCGGGCCCCGCTGACCTGGTACCCGCCGCTGCTGGACTACTTCGGCGGCAAGCTGGTCCTGCCCGAGCCCTTCGGCGCCCGCCACGTGTGGGCGGGCCAGCCGTGGCGACACCGGTTCATGGCCGACGACGCCCTGCGCGCCGCGACCCCGGTCCTGCGCGCCGTCCACGCCGCCGCGATGCGGGTCCTGGACGAGAACGGCGTCGACACCGAGCGCTTCGGCAACCGGTCGATGGTGGTCAGCGGCCTGGTCCAGGACGCCTCCCCCCGCAAGGCCGACGCCTACGACGCGTAAGCGCTCCACGGGAGCTCCGGTCATGAAACCGCGGGCCGGTGGGGGCTGGTCGCGCAGTTCCCCGCCCAGCGGCGCGGAGGGCGGTCCGGGAGGCGGCGCACGGCCGGCTTCCGGACTACCGGATCCGTTTCGGCTCGGTCGGTACAGTCGGCTCAGTCGTTCGGCCAGGCGTCCGCGAGCATCTGCCGGGTGTCGGCGAGGAGCTGCGGCAGCACCTTCGTGTGGCCGACGACGGGCATGAAGTTCGTGTCCCCGCCCCAGCGGGGCACGATGTGCTGGTGCAGGTGCGCGGCGATGCCCGCGCCCGCCGCCGAGCCCTGGTTCATGCCGATGTTGAACCCGTGCGCCCCGGAGGCCTTGCGCAGCGCGACCATCGCCCGCTTGGTGAGGTCGGCCAGCTCGGCCGTCTCGGCCGCGTCCAGCTCCGTGTAGTCGGCCACGTGACGGTACGGGACCACCATCAGGTGGCCGCCGTTGTACGGGTAGAGGTTCAGTACGGCGTAGACGTGCTTGCCGCGGGCGACGACCAGGCCGTCCCGGTCGGACATCTCCGGGATCCCGCAGAAGGGGCAGCCGTCCCCGGCCTCCGGGCCGGTGGGCTTGTTCTCACCCTGGATGTAGGCCATGCGGTGGGGCGTCCACAGCCGCTGGAACGAGTCCTGCGTCCCGACGCCATTCTGCTGCTCCGGCTGAGTCGTCATGTCATGCAGCATATGACCTTGTCGTGGCGCGGCGTGTCGCCGGGGCGGAGATCGCCCCGCGGCCGGGGATCCTGGCCGGATGCACGAAGTACCGGCCGAGCGCAGGCAGCGCTGGGAGGACCTCACCGAGGTCCCCCTGCTGATCGCCTCGCTGCTCTACCTCGCCGCCTACGCCGTCCACGTCCTGGTCCCGTCGGCGGAGAACTGGCTGCACGCTCTCGCGCTCGTCGTCATCGGCGGTACCTGGCTGTGCTTCCTCGTGGACTACCTGGTCCGGATGCTGCTCAGCGGAATGCGCCCGCTGCACTTCCTGCGCACGCACTGGCTCGACACCCTGGTCCTGCTGCTGCCGCTGCTGCGCCCCCTGCGGCTGGTGCAGATCTACATGGCCCTCCAGCGCCGACGGGACCGGCCCCGCATGGACCTGTACCAGCGGGTGGTCGCGTACTCCGGGACGGCTGCCCTGCTGCTGGGCTTCGCCGGCGCACTGGCGGTGTACCAGCAGGAGCGGGACGCCCCCGGGGCGAGCATCGTCACCTTCGGGGACTCGGTCTGGTGGGTGTGCGCGACGCTGACGACGGTCGGGTACGGGGACGTGGTCCCGGTGACCACGATGGGCCGCACCATCGCCGCCTTCATGATGGCCTTCGGCATGGCGCTGCTGGGCGCGGTGACGGGCTCGTTCTCGTCGTGGCTCGTCCAGGTCTTCGAGGAGGACGAGAGGAGGCCCCCGCGCAACGGGAAGACCCCCGGGAAGTGAGACTTCCCGGGGGCTTCAACCCCGTGGGTGCGGGGAGCAGATCACACCTGGACCCGACGCTCCACCACGTCAACGAGCTTTGCCAGCGCCGCGTCACGCGCGATGCCGTTTTCCTGCGACCCGTCCCGGTAGCGGAAGGAGACGGTGCCCGCGGCCATGTCGTCGTCACCGACGATGATCATGAACGGGACCTTCTGCTTCTGCCAGGTCCGGATCTTCTTCTGCATGCGGTCGGAGGAGGCGTCCACCTCGACCCGCAGGCCCTTCTTCTTCGCCTCGGCGGCGAACTCCTGCAGGTACTCGACGTGCCCGTCGCCGATCGGGATGCCGACGGCCTGGACCGGGGCGAGCCACGGCGGCATGGCGCCGGCGTAGTGCTCCAGCAGCACAGCGAAAAACCGCTCGATCGAACCGAACAGGGCACGGTGGATCATGACCGGGCGCTGGCGGGAGCCGTCGGCCGCGGTGTACTCCAGGTCGAAGCGCTCGGGCAGGTTGAAGTCGAGCTGGACGGTCGACATCTGCCAGGTGCGGCCGATGGCGTCACGGCACTGGACCGAGATCTTCGGGCCGTAGAAGGCGGCACCGCCCGGGTCCGGGACCAGCGGGAGGCCCTGCTTCTCGGCGACCTGCTGGAGGGTGGCGGTCGCCTCCTCCCAGACCTCGTCCGAGCCGACGAACTTGGTCTCGTCCTTGGTGGACAGCTCCAGGTAGAAGTCGGTCAGGCCGTAGTCGCGCAGCAGGTTCAGCACGAAGGTGAGGGTGCGGTCCAGCTCCTCCGCCATCTGCTCACGGGTGCAGTAGATGTGCGCGTCGTCCTGGGTGAAGCCGCGGGCCCGGGTCAGGCCGTGGACCACGCCGGACTTCTCGTACCGGTACACGGTGCCGAATTCGAACAACCGCAGGGGGAGTTCCCTGTACGAGCGCCCGCGGGCGTCGAAGATCAGGTTGTGCATCGGGCAGTTCATGGGCTTGAGGTAGTAGTCGGTACCACCGTCGAGCTGCATGGGGGGGTACATGCCCTCCGCGTACCAGTCCAGGTGGCCGCTCTTCTCGAAGAGCTGCCCCTTGGTGGCGTGCGGCGAGTAGACGAACTCGTAGTCCTCCTCCTCGTGCCGCTTGCGGCTGTAGTCCTCCATGACCCGACGGATGATGCCGCCCTTGGGGTGGAAGACGGCCAGGCCGGAGCCGATCTCGTCCGGGATGGAGAAGAGGTCCAGCTCGGTGCCGAGGCGGCGGTGGTCGCGCTTCTCGGCCTCGGCGAGGAAGTCGAGGTGTGCCTTCAGCTCGTCCTTCGACGGCCACGCGGTGCCGTAGATGCGCTGGAGCTGCTTGTTCTTCTCGCTGCCACGCCAGTACGCCGAGGCGTTGCGCATGAGCTTGAACGCCGGGATGTTGCGGGTGGTGGGCAGGTGGGGACCGCGGCAGAGGTCCCGCCAGCACAGCTCGCCGGTCTTGGCGTCCAGGTTGTCGTAGATGGTCAGCTCGCCGGCGCCGACCTCGACGTTCGCGCCGTCGTCGGTGGAGGCCGAGCCCTTGATGCCGATGAGCTCCAGCTTGTAGGGCTCGTCGGCGAGCTCCTCGCGGGCGGCCTCGTCGGTGACCACGCGGCGGGAGAACTTCTGCCCGCGCTTCTGGATCTCCTGCATCCGCTTCTCGATGGCCTTGAGGTCATCGGGGGTGAAGGGCTTCGCGACGTCGAAGTCGTAGTAGAAGCCGTCCCGGACCGGCGGGCCGATGCCCAGCTTGGCCTCGGGGAAGAGCTCCTGCACGGCCTGCGCCATGACGTGCGCGGTGGAGTGGCGGAGGATGTCGAGGCCGTCCGGGGAGGAGATCTCCACGGGCTCGACGGTCTCGCCGTCCTGCACCGCGTAGGAGAGGTCCTTGAGCTCGCCCGCCACGCGCGCGGCGATCACGGTGCGCTCGTCGGCGAAGAGGTCGGCGGCAGTAGTGCCCGTGGCCACCACGCGCTCGTCCCGCTCGGAATCGCGTTGGATGATCACACGGACGTCTGACACCGGTTTCTCCTGACTGAAGGGATGCGGCAGCGAACGCTGCGCGTCTGAATCGTACCGAGAGCGGCGGCCCGCCCGCGAAACGGTTATGCCTGTTCCCGCCCACGGCGCGAACACCCGTTCGCTAGCGTGGGGGCATGGCGACGACGACCGGGCCGGTACGGCCCCTGGACCTGGGCCACGACGCGACCGCGGCCGCCGTGCACCGGATCGGCCGGGCGGCGTACGCGGTGGAGGCGGAGCTGATCGGCTTCGACGGCATCCCGGCGCTGCGCGAGAGCCTCGCCGAGCTGCGGGAACGGCCGCTGCGCTGGCTCGGCGCGGCGGGCACGGGCGACGAAGCGGGCGCGGAGGACGGGTCGCTCGCCGGTTTCCTGGCCTGGGAGCGGGAGCCGGACGGCTCGGTGTGCGTGGACCGGCTGTGCGTGGACCCGGCCTGGTTCCGGCGGGGCGTGGCCTCGCTGCTGCTGCGGGCGCTGCTGGCGGAGGTGCCGGCCGAGTGGCCGGTCACGGTGTCGACGGGCGCGGCGAACGCCCCGGCGGTGGCCCTGTACGAGCGCTTCGGCTTCGTCCGCGGGGCGGACTTCTCCCCCGTGCCCGGTCTGGTCATGGCCTCCTTCGCCCTCGCCCCGCGCACCGGGGCGGCGGGCGGGGCGGCGGTCGGCTGAGCGCTCCGCGGGAGGTGCCGCGAGGGGCCGGCGATCGTCTGCGGGCCCGTTCGTGGCCGGTCGCGCAGTTCCCCGCGCCCCTTCGGGGCCCTGTGGAACCGCCGTCGACTTCGCCCCGGTCGCTCAGTCGTCCGCGGCCAGGACGTCCGAGGGGTCGAGGGACTCGTCCATGGACTTGATCAGGCGGTCGCGCTGGGCCTCGTCCAGGGGGACGGCCCGTACGTCGGTGATCTCGGCGACGCGGCGGAAGCCGCCCCGGCGCTGGAGCCGCCCGGTGACCCTGATCGGCATTCCGGCGAGGTGGGCGTGTCCGGCCACCCGGTACGCCTCCTCGTCCAGGGCCATCCGCACCTGCGGCACGTCCGCCCCGGACAGCACCCGGAGGCGGACCGCACCGCCCACCGCGGGAGTGGTGCGGCGCATGCGGACGACCGTGCCCGTGATCTGTACGGGGACGGAGGGCTCGTCCCGGGTGTAGCGGGCCGAGGCCTCGCGGAGCGCGGGCAGGTCCCCGGGGGAGAACTCCACCGGTTCCGGTCGGGCCGCGCATCCGGCGGGCGCTCCGGCCGCCGGCGCCCAGGACAGCGCGATCCGGGCCCCCTCCGAGCCGCTGACGAGGTCGATCAGCGCGTCGGCGAACTCCCGGCTGACCCCGGCCTGGACCGCCGCGTCGAAGGCCTCCATGCCGCCGGCGGTGCGCCGGTAGTCCACGGCTTCGCGGGCCGCGTGCAGGGCGTGGTGGAGCCGGGTCACGGTGCCGCGGCCGCCCGCGACGGGCAGGTAGGCGGTGAGCCGCCCGTCGGCGGAGGACGGTCCGGTGACCACCCCGTCCAGGTCCCGTTCGGCCTGCCGGCGGTGTCGGGCGCCGTAGTACCCGGCGGTGGACCGGGCCGCGAGCGCCCCGGCGAGCAGCAGGCCGTGGGCGGCGGCGCGCAGGTGGTCCTCCACGGTCAGGGGCCGCGGGTTGCGTCCGGGGGTTCGCGGGACCTGCGGGTTCTGTCGCTCCCAGCGGATCTCGTCGCTGGGGACGCTCAGCCCGTGGAGCACCTCGCGCGCGCAGGGCAGGGCGCCGCGGGCGAGCGCGGCGAGCGCCTCTTCGAGCAGGTCGGTGCAGTCCGGGAAGGCGCGGGTCTCCGGGACGAGGAGGCTGGTGCCCGTGCGGGCCGCCGGGTCGGCCGGGGGCGGCGTCCAGCGCCCGTAGCGGCCGGCAGCGCCGCCGCGGCGCTGCCAGCCGTGCCGGCGCAGCAGGACGCCGAACACGGCTGGGTCGACCTGTGCGGGGTCGGGCGCTCCCGGGGCGGGGCGGTCGCCGAACTCCGGCAGGGCGGCGGGCGGTTGGAGGGGCGGTGGCGGACGGTGCATCAAGGTGTCCCTCCCGACCCGACGCGGGTCATGATCTCGCACAGCGCGCGGTCGTCGAAGATCCGTGTGGTGGGGATCCGGACGGTGGTGCGGCGGCGGCCGGTCACGGGGTGACCGGCGAGGTTGGTCCAGTAGCAGCAGTGCCGCAGGTCGAGCCGGTCGTGCCCGGCGGACAGCCAGCGGTCGCGCTCGCGCGGGACGAGCATCACGACGAGGATCTTGTGGACGGCGACCGGGGTCCGGGCGAGCTTCACCAGGTGGGCGTTGTCCAGGGTGAAGGCGAAGGTGGGTCCGGGTGGTTCGGGCGGGATCTGGTAGGTCGCCTTCAGCTGCACCTTGATGGTGACCTCGTCGTCGACGACGTGCTCGGGCGCGCCGTGGCTGACCTGCCAGTCGATGCCGTTGTCGGGGAAGGGCTGGGACAGCGAGCAGCCGGCGGCGGCCGCGACGGCGTGCAGGTATCCCACCTGGAGGGTCTCCATGCAGGCGGTGGTGGCGAGTGTGCCGCGCAGCGGTGCGGGGCGCGCCTGGTCGCGCGCACCCGTGCGCCCCTGCAGCACCCCGCCCGGTTCGGGCTGTGTGAGTGCCATGGCCGGAAGCTCCCCATGCCTTGCGGGCTCTGGCGGATGAGAGCGGGTGGGGTGACGGCCGGTCATGTGTGCGGTCCCCCAGGGTGGTTGTCTCCCCAGCGGGCGGGCCGCAAACGGCGTACGGCGCAAACGGGCCGGGTATCACGGATTCGGGCAAGGGTGGCGTGTTCGACGTACGCCCCATCTGCCGATCGGGGACGAGGAGTTCGCCATGACACGCTGGTACGAGGGCCCGCTGGCCGCATTCGACACGGAGACGACCGGGGTGGACGTGGAGCAGGACCGGATCGTGTCCGCCGCTCTCGTCGTACAGGAGTGCGCGGGCGGCCGGGTCCGCCAGACGCGCTGGCTGGTCAACCCGGGGGTGCCGGTGCCGCCGGAGGCCACGGAAGTGCACGGGCTGACGGACGAGTACCTCCAGCACAACGGCCGGTGGCCGGCGCCGGTCGTGGAGGAGATAGCCCGGGCGCTGGCGGAGCAGCAGGTCGCGGGCCGCCCGGTGGTGGTGATGAACGCGCCGTTCGACCTGACCCTGCTGGACCGGGAGTTGCGCCGGCACCGGGCGTCCTCGCTGGCCCGGTACCTGGACAACCGGCCGCTGACGGTGCTGGACCCGCGGGTGCTGGACAAGCACCTGGACCGGTACCGCAAGGGCCGCCGCACGCTGACGGACCTGTGCGAGCACTACGGGATAGAGCTGGACGGCGCGCACGACGCGGCGGCGGACGCGCTGGCCTCGCTGGAGGTCGTACGGGCGGTGGGCCGGCGGTTCGCGGGCCGGCTGGAGCGGCTCTCGCCGGCCGAACTGCACACGCTGCAGGCGGTGTGGCACGCGGCGCAGGCGCGGGGGCTGCAGGCGTGGTTCGCGCGGCAGGGGACGCCGGAGGCGGTGGATCCGCACTGGCCGCTGCGGCCGGAGGTGTCGACGGCGGCGTGAGACGGGGTACGCCGGGGTGCGCCGGAATGCGCTGGAATGCGACAGGGTGTGCCGGGAATGCGGAAGGGGGGGGGGGGGGCGGGGGCGCGCCCCCCCCCCCCCCGCGGCGCGCGGGGGGCGACCGCCACACC
>NZ_JBHXTC010000030.1:20671-31248 GCF_042677605.1 Streptomyces sp. NPDC127106
TCGCTGGGGTGGCCGCTTCTGGGGTTTTTCTGTGCATGTGTGGTGTGGTTCTGGTGTCGGCGGTGCCTGTCGCCCCCCCCCCCGCCCTCTCCCGGTGGGCGATACTGGGATCGAACCAGTGACCCCTTCGGTGTGAACGAAGTGCTCTCCCGCTGAGCTAATCGCCCGGGAACGCACTGAACAATACAAGAGCCACGGGGTCCTGTTCAAACCGCGCCCGCACCGGCTGCCAGCCGGACGGCCAGGGCGCGCCGTCCGGCCCGCATCATCAGCGTGTGGTTCAGCCGGAACAGCGGCCGGGCGGGCAGTGACATGCGGCGCAGCAGCGGCCGCCGCACCTCGACCTCCTGCTCGTACAGCACCCTCGTCCCGCCGCCTCCCGGGCGCGGGCGTACGGTCCAGCGCGCCCATCCCTCGATGTCCCCGTGCAGGGCGGCCTCCAGGACCCGGCGCGCGGGGTCGCGCAGCAGCTCGGCGGCGGTGATCCGGATCTCGTACGGGAGGACGGAGCGGATGCGCAGCCTGCTGCTGTGCGCGTCGATCCGCTCGATGCCGCGGACCTGCGGCCACCAGCTCCCGTAGTCGTCGGCCTGCTCCAGTACGGAGTAGACGCGTTCGGGCGGGGCGTCGAGGTCCCACAGGCTGCGGAAGCGGTAGCGGCTCCACCGGCCGGGGCGGCTGTGGTCCATCCCTTCAGTCTGGCCCGCGGGCGGGGCCTGCGCACGGCCCGTGCGTACTCATCGCGGATCTGAGTACGCGCACCCATGTCCCCGGGGCGTGACCGGGGCCACACTCCGAGCATGAACATGCCTCTGCCGCCCGCCGAGGAGCTGGCGCTGATCGACCGTGAGCTGGCTCAAATCGATGCCAGGCGCGGGTACTTGCTGGCCCGCCGGGCCTGGCTGCTGCAGTTCGCGATGGGGTCCGGGGCGCAGGCCGGGATGTCTGCCGGCGGGGCGCCGGTGTCGCGGCCCGTGCGGACGGCGGAGGCTTCGGGCCCGGGTGCGCAGAACGTGCTGCTGACGCTGGGCGCGGTGCTGCTGGCCGTGGCGGCGCTCGCGTTCACCCTGGTCAGCTGGGGCTCCCTGGGGATCGGGGGGCGCTCGGTGGTGCTCGGCGCGGTGACGGCGGCGGCCCTGGGCGCGCCGGTGCTGCTGCTGCGGCGCGGGCTGCGGTCGACGGCCGAGTCGGTGGCGGCCGTGGGGCTGCTGCTGACGGTGCTGGACACGTACGCGGTGCACGCGGCGGCCCTGCCCGGGACCGGCGGCACGGCCTACGCGGCCGGGGCGTCGGCCGTGCTGGCCGCGGGGTGGGCGGCGTACGGGCTGCTGCTGCCGAGGCTGGTGGTCCCGGCCGCGGGGGCGGTGCTCGCGGCGCAGCTCCCGCTGCCGCTGGCGGCGCTCGCTGCGGCGGAGGGGCCGGTGGGGCTCGGGTGGGCGCTGCTGGCGACGGCCGCCCTGGACTGCGCCCTGGCGGTGTTCGGTGGCTTCGCGGCGGGGCTGCGGGCCCGGGCGGCCCGGACGGCGCCGGGGGTGTGGGTCCTGGCGGTGGTGTCCGGGGCCGGGGCGCTGCTGTGCGGTGTGCCGGGCCTGGCGGCGGCGGAGTCGGCGGCCGCGGCGGCGGCGCCCGCGCTGCTGGTCGCGGGGTGCGCGGCGCTGGGCGTGGCGGTGGCCTGGCGGGTGCCGGCCGCGTCGGGCGCCGCGCTGGCGGGCGGTCTGGCGGCGGTGGCGGCGCTCGCCGGGCCGGTCCGGCCGGAGCTGGCGGCGGGCTGGCCTGTAGTGGTGTGCCTGCTGCTCGCGCTGCCGCTGCTGGGGGCGGCTGCGGGGGCCGCGCTGCCGGGGGCGGTACGGCGCGGGCTGGGCGGGGCGGGGGTCGTGGTGGCGGCGGGGGCCGCGCTGTGGGGTCTGGCCTCGGCGGTGGCGCCGCTCGTGTCGCGGGCGGACGTGGTGCGGGAGGCATGGACGCCGACCGTTCCGGCCGGGGTGGCGGCATACGGCCCGGGAGCCCCGGCGGTGGCGACCCTCCTGCTCGCGGCGGTCACCGCCTGGTGGGCGACCCGCCTCCTGCCGCCGGCCCAGCGGGACGCGGGCGCTGCGGACGCGGACCTGGCGGGCGCCGGCGCGGCGGGCACGGTCACGGGAACGCCGGGCACGGGAACGCTGGGCACGGGCGCGCCGGCCGCGGGTGCGGGTGTTTCGGGGGGAGCGGCTGCGGGTGCGGTCGCGGTGGTGTGCGGCTGGGCCGGACTGTTCACGGCGCCGATGGGTCAGGGGCTGCCGGTGCCGGTGGTGCTCGGGGTGCAGCTGGCCGTGACGGCGGCGGCCGCGGTGGCGGCGCTGCGGGCGGCGGCCGGGACCGCGGGCGTGGCCGAGGGGCCTGCTGCAGGCCCGAGTGGCGCCGCGGGCGCGGGGGCGAGCGGCTCGGGAATTGCGGGCGCTGTCGGGCGGGTGGCTGCGGTGGTCGCTGCGGTCGGGGCCGTGGACGTGTCGCTGGCGGCGCTGGACGGCCGCTGGGCCACCTTCGCGGTGTTCGGGCTGCTGGGTGCGGGGTGTGCCGCGGTTGCGGCGCGGCGGAGCGCCGGGGCAGCGGTGCGGGCGGGCGCGGCGGTGCTCGCCGTCGGGTACGCGGCGGCCGTGGTGGCGGCGCTGTGCGCGCTGACGGGGCTCGCGGTGGCCTGGTGGTCCCTACCGCTGCTGGCGGTGGCCGCGGCGCCGGCGGCCGCGGGGCCGCGGCTGGGCCGGGTGCGCCCGACGGCGGAAGCGGCCGCGGCCGGGGTGGGAGCGGTGGCGCTCGCGGTGGCGGGCCGGGAGCCGGCGGTGCTGTCGCTCGGGTGCGCGCTGGCCGCGGTGGTCTGCGCGGGCGCGGCCGTCCGGCCGGAGCGGCGCCGGCTGGGCTGGGCGGCCGCCGTGCTGGGCGTCGTGGCGGCGTGGCTGCGGCTGGGGGTGTCCGGGGTGACGGTCACGGAGGCGTACACGGTGCCGGTGACGGCGGCGGCCCTGGCGGTGGGGCTGCTGCGCCGGCGACGGGACCCGCTGGGCTCGTCCTGGACGGCGTACGGGCCCGGGCTGGCGGCGACGCTGCTGCCCAGCCTGGCGGAGGCCTGGCAGGACCCGCACTGGTTGCGGCCGCTGCTGCTGGGCTCGGCGTCGCTCGCGGTGACCCTGGTGGGCGCGCACCGCAGGCTCCAGGCTCCGCTGCTGCTGGGCGGCGGTGTCCTGGCGGCGGTGGCCCTGCACGAGCTGGCGCCGTACGTGGTCCAGGTGGTGGGGCTGCTGCCGCGCTGGGTGCCGCCTGCGCTGGCGGGACTGCTGCTCCTGGCGGTGGGGGCGACGTACGAGAAGCGGCTGCGGGACGCGCGGCGGCTCCGGACGGTGCTCGGCCGCCTGCGGTAGGCGGCCTGCGGTGGGCGGCCTGCGGTGGGCCGCTCCGGTAGGCACCGCAGGTGGGCCCCCCGGCGGGGGCCATTCCGGTGAAAAACACCGAGGGCCCGGAGACGGTTTCGTCTCCGGGCCCTCGGTCCGGGTGGGCGATACTGGGTTCGAACCAGTGACCTCTTCGGTGTGAACGAAGCGCTCTCCCACTGAGCTAATCGCCCGGGCGCACCGCAAACATTACCCCATGTCAGCGGTGCCCTTTGACCATCACTGGTCCTTGAGGTCCCAGGGCAGGGTGAGGCCGTACTTCCAGAGGTAGAAGCCGATCAGCGCGCCGGCGATCACGAGCCCCACGGTGGTCAGGATGATGTTGCGGCGGCGGACCTTCGGGTCGAGGGCCTTCTGGGCGGCCTCGGTGACCTTGCGCTTCGTCCAGCGCAGGACGAGGTGCGCCCAGGCGAACTCGGTGGCCCAGATCGCCAGGCCCGCGAAGATCGCGACCCACCCGGGACCGGGCAGGACGAGCATGGCCGCGCCCGCGACGATCACGGCGAGGCCGACGACGAAGACGCCGACCTGCCAGCTGATGTGCAGCGAGCGGCTGCGCCGGATGAAGGCGGGCGCCTTCGACACGTGCGGCGTTTCCTCGGTGGTGGTCGCGGCGCTCTCGGCACCGGCTTCGTTGCTGGCCTGCCCGGCCGCGGACCCTTGGGCCTCGCGCTCACTCCCCGTACTCATGGGCACGAATTTACCGGAGCCGGAAGCACACGGGTACGGCGGTGTGGATCCGCCGTCCGAGTGACCCAGAGGTCCGCAAAACGGTCAGAGGGGTTTACAACGGCACCGTAGGTGGCATGTCGATTTCGCCGACGTGCGAATCCCCGAGCGCACACTGAGCGAAAGGCCCTGGCGCTTATGAACACCACGGTCAGCTGCGAGCTGCACCTGCGCCTCGTTGTGTCGAGCGAGTCCTCACTGCCTGTTCCCGCGGGCCTGCGGTATGACACGGCCGACCCCTACGCCGTGCACGCCACCTTCCACACCGGCGCCGAGGAGACGGTCGAATGGGTGTTCGCCCGCGACCTCCTCGCGGAGGGTCTCCACCGGCCCACCGGAACCGGGGACGTCCGCGTCTGGCCGTCCCGCAGCCACGGTCAGGGCGTCGTCTGCATCGCCCTGAGCTCACCGGAGGGAGAAGCACTGCTCGAAGCACCCGCCCGGGCGCTCGAGTCATTCCTCAAGCGCACGGACGCCGCGGTCCCACCGGGGACCGAACACCGGCACTTCGACCTGGACAAGGAGCTCTCGCACATCCTGGCGGAGAGCTGAGCCAGCCCCCGCGGGGAGCGCCCCCGGCAGCGACCGGGGACCACTGCGCACCGTCCGACTCGGGGCGACGGTGCGGGCTGGGGAAAAACCACATACGGCAGTGCCGGCGCTGTTCTCGCGGAAGCCGCCCGCGAGGGCGGCGCCGGTGCGCTTTCCGCTCCGGCGGTCCGCCCGGGGGCACCTCCCAGCGGCGGCCGCGGGCGGCTAGAGTCGGCCCCCAAGCGGCGGCACCGGCCCGTCGCCGCAGGCCCGGCCACAGGGAGCGAGTTCCGTGCAGATCCCCCACGACACCCGTGGCGCGCTCGACGTCGTCGTCGCGCTGGTGAACACCGCGGCCGAGGCGGACCAGCCCGACGGGCTCGCGGACGTCGGCTCGCTGCGCGAATTCGTCCGCGACTACA
The DNA here is from genome assembly GCF_042677605.1 of Streptomyces sp. NPDC127106. Taxonomy (NCBI): domain Bacteria; kingdom Bacillati; phylum Actinomycetota; class Actinomycetes; order Kitasatosporales; family Streptomycetaceae; genus Streptomyces; species Streptomyces sp. NPDC127106. The sequence goes on from NZ_JBHXTC010000030.1 coordinate 25,776, forward strand.
AGATCAGCGACGTCGGGGAGCTGGGTGCCCGCGACCTGGCGGGCGTCCGCGCGGTCCGCGGCAAGTTCGCCCAGATCTTCGGGGCGCCGAACCCCCGCGCCGCGGCCGCGCTGATCAACGAGCTGGTCGCCACGGCCGGTACGACGCCCCAGCTGACCAATCACGACGACTACGACTGGCACGTCCACTATTTCGCCCCCGGCGCCTCGCTGGACGACCACCTCGCGGCGGACGGCGGCATGGCGCTGGCCTTCATCGTGGTCTCCGGCGAGCAGGAACGGCTGCGCCGCTGTGAGGCCCCCGACTGCCGGCGGGCCTTCGTGGACCTGTCCCGCAACCGCTCGCGGCGCTACTGCGACAGCCGGACCTGCGGGAACCGGCTGCACGTGGCGGCGTACCGGGCGCGGCGCAAGGAAGCCGACGCCGCACCGTCAGAGCAGGAAGAGATCATGCACGGCGGCGAGCAGCAGCAGGGTGCCGATCACCCCTAGGAAGATCATCAGGGGTGGCTGGGAAAGCGCGAAGAGGCAGCCTCGCGGCTCCTCGGCAACGGGGGCGGGAGCGGCGGCCGGCGCGGGAACCGTCGGCTCACCCTGCGATGTATCGAGCATGTCGGGGCGATGATGGCGCAGCGCCCCGGGCCGCGCCCCCAACACGCCAGCGTTCGCGCGGGAGTTCACCCCTTCTCGTCATCTGCGCGGCAAACCGGGGGCGGCGGCTCAGATTCCGTGCTTCTTCAGGATCGCCTCGATGTCGGAGAAGTCGTCGTCGGCCGCGGGCTTGGGGCGGGCGGCCGACTGCCCGAGGGAGGGCGCGGACGCGGCGGGGGCGACGGCCTCCTGTGCGGCGCTCCCCCGGGCAGCCCGCGGTGCCCTGCCGGCCTTGCCGGGCCTGCCGGCCTTCCCGGCCTTCCCGGCCGCCCGGTCGCCCTGGCCCGCCTTGCCGAGGGCGCGGCGCTCCACCGCGCGGGTGGTCGCGAACAGCGCCCAGGCCAGGGCGAGCACGCCGAAGCCCGCCCAGACGGTCGGCTTGAAGACGATGTCGGAGGCCCACGCCACGACACCCGTCAGCACGAGTCCGGCCGGCACCAGCGCGTACGCCGCGATCCGGGCGGCCGCGAGGAAGCGCTTGCGGTAGGCGGTCACCGCGGCGATGCCCAGGCCTGCCGCGGCCAGCGCGGAACATATGGTCTCGGCGAGCATGCGGTCCTCCAGGGCGGTGGCGGCGGTGGCAGCGGGGTGCTTCTCCGTTCCTTCCATCCTGCACCGGGCGCCGCCGCCGGGGCCATGCGCGGGAGGGACCTGCGGCGGATCTCCGGGACATCTCGGGGTCGGCCTCCTCCTCAGGGGGTGCGCGGCGCTGCCGGGACGCGGCGGCTGGGAGACTGTCCGCATGACCGATTCCGTGATCCTCGACGTCTGGTGCGAGCTCCAGTGCTCGGACTGCCACAGCGCTCTGGACGACGTACGCGCCCTGCGGGCCCGCTACGGCGACCGGCTGGACATCCGGCTGCGCCACTTCCCGCTGGAGAAGCACAAGCACGCCTTCGCCGCGGCACAGGCCGCCGAGGAGGCGGCCGAGCAGGGGCAGGGCTGGCCGTACGCGGAGGCCGTCCTCGCCCGCACCGCGGAGCTGGGCGAGCGCGGCGAGGCCGTGCTGCTGGACGTGGCGCGCGAACTCGGCCTCGACGCCGAGGAGTTCGACACCGCCCTGATCGACGGCCGACACATCCTGATCGTCGACGCCGACCAGGCCGAGGGCAAGGCGATCGGTGTGACGGGCACACCCACCTACGTCATCGGCGGCGAGCGCCTGGACGGCGGCAAGAGCCAGGAGGGCCTGCGCGCCCGCATCGAGGAGATCGCGGACCGGCTGCTCGCCGAGGGCGAGGGCTAGGCAGCCGGGGACCGGGGGCTAGATCAGGTCCTTGGTGTAGTTCAGCCCGGTCGGGCGGTAGCCGAGGGACTCGTAGAGCCGCAGTGCGGGGACGTTCCCCGAGAAGACGTGCAGCCCCAGGGTGCGCTCGCCCGCGCCGAGGGCGGCGCGCTCGGCGAGCAGCATCAGGGTCCGGCCGTGCCCGCGGCCGCGGTGCTGCTCGGCGACCGCGACGTCGTAGACGTACCCGCCCTCGTCGTTCCGCCCCACCCAGACCGTGCCGACGGGTACGCCGGCGGCCTCCAGCACGAGGAGGTGCGTGCCGGGCGTGGCCGGTCCCTCCGGCAGGCTCCCGGCGTGGTCGGCCTCCGACTTGGCCCGGGCGGCCTCGGCCGGCATGCCGCGGCTGACCATGTCCTCGGTGTAGCCCTCGACGGCCCTGGGGAGCCATTCCCCGTACTCGGCGGCCGTCATCGTCCGGCCGAGGACCCCGTTCGGCAGCGCGGGAGGGGCGGCGGGGAGCTGCTTGGCCATGTTGCGGCTGTACTCGGTGTACCCGAGGGCCTCGGCCAGGCGGTGCCCGCCCGACGAGGCCGCGGGCACGGAGACCCGGATGCGCCGGCATCCCCAGCCGCGCAGCACCTCCTCCGCGGCGAGCGCCGCGACCGTGGCGCGGCCCCGCCCGCGGTCGGGCGGGTCGACGGCCAGGCCGCGGATCTCGCCGACGGCCGGGCCGAAGGCGCCGTCGGAGGCGATCAGCAGGGCTCCCACGCGCCTGCTGTTGACCCGGATCTCGTAGGGACGCGACCGGGCGCCGCCGGCGCCCTGCTGGAGCGGCCCGCTGGGCCGCAGGGTGGTGGTCATCCTTCAGGTTCTACCCGCCCCGCGGCCGCGTGCACAGCGGATTCCGGCCCGGGCGGCCGCTCCGGGGCGCGGCGGCTCCGGGGCGGCGCCGTTACGGGGTGGGGTGGCGCCGTTACGGATCGAGGTCGTCGGCGGCGCGCGCGTCGAAGGTCCGCATCGCCTCGGCCGTGACGGGGCCGGGGGCGGTCGTGGCCAGGGAGCGGCCGTCGACGCGGCGGACGGCCTGGACGTCGCGCAGGGTGGAGGTCAAGAAGACCTCCTCGGCCCGTTCCAGCACGTCGAAGGGCAGGTCGGTCTCCTTGGCGCCGGCCCATTCGACGACGAGGGCGCGGGTGATGCCGGCGAGGCAGCCGGAGGACAGGGGCGGGGTGTGCAGTTCGCCGTCCAGGACGACGAACACGTTGGAGCCGGTGCCCTCGCAGAGCCGTCCGAGGGTGTTGGCGAACAGGGCTTCGGAGGCCGCGGACTGGTGGGCGGCGGCGAGCGCGACCACGTTCTCCGCGTAGGAGGTGCTCTTCAGGCCGGCCACGGCCGACCGCTCGTTGCGCACCCACGGCACGGTGATCACGGAGGTGGTGTCCGGCCTGCGGGTGGTCTCGCCGGCGGCGACGACCAGGGTGGGCCCGGAGTCGCCGCGGTCGGAGCCGAGGGGCGACAGCCCGCCGGTGTACGTGATGCGCAGCCGGCCCAGCGGCATGGGATTGGCTTCGAGGACGGCCTCGCAGGCCCGGCGGACCTCGTCCGGGTCCGGATCGGGCAGGCCGAGGCCGCGGGCCGAGCGGGTCAGCCGTGCCACGTGGCGGGTGAGCGCGAAGACCCGGCCCCCTTCCGCCTTCAGTGTCTCGAACACGCCGTCGCCGACGGTCAGCCCGTGGTCGAACACGGACACCCGCGCGCTTTCGGCGTCCCGCAGCGCGCCGTCGAGCCAGATCATCACCGTACGATCCCTCCGCTCAGCCAGGGGTGGAAGTCACCGCATGCTGCCCCGACGCTACCCGCAGCAACCGGGCGGCCTTCAGCTCGGTCTCGGCCCATTCCCGGTCGGGGTCGGAGCCCCAGGTGATGCCGGCGCCGGTGCCGAAGAGCAGGCGCGGGCCGCCGGGGGCCTGCCGGTCGATCCAGAAGGTGCGGATGCCGACGGCGAGTTCGGCGGTGCCGCGGTCGGCGTCGACCCAGCCGATGCCGCCGCAGTAGGGGCCGCGCGGGGCGGTCTCCAGGGCCTCGATGATCCGCAGGGCGGAAGACTTGGGGGCGCCGGTGACGGAGCCGGGCGGGAAGGTCGCGGCGAGCAGTTCCGGCCAGCCGGCGCCGTCGGCCAGCTCCCCGCTGACGGTGGAGACGAGGTGGACCAGGCCCGGGTGCTCCTCGACGGCGCACAGCTCGGGAACGGTGACGGAGCCGGTGGCGCAGACCCGGCCGAGGTCGTTGCGGACGAGGTCCACGATCATCACGTTCTCGGCGTGGTCCTTGGGCAGGAGGTCCGCGGCGGTGCGCCCGGTGCCCTTGATCGGGCCGGATTCCACGTGGTGGCCGGCCCGGCGCAGGAACAGCTCGGGCGAGGCGGTGGCGATCTCGACGCCGTGCGCCGGAAGACGGATCGTTCCGGCGTACGGGGCCGGGTTGCCGCGGGCGAGCAGTGCGGTCAGGGCGTCCACGTCGGCGCGGTCCGGCTCGGGCAGCGGCGCGGACATCACGCGGCAGAGGTTGGCCTGGTAGACCTCGCCGGCGGCTATGTGCGCGCGGATCCGGCGGACGCCCGCCGTGTACGCGGCCCGGTCCAGGGAGGAGGACCACCGGTCGGCGGCGGGGCCGCGCCAGGCACCCGGGACGGGCTCCGGTACGGGCGCGGGGCGTACGTCGCCGAACCGCGCGCAGAGCAGGCGACCCTCGAAGTCTGCGGCGACCGCCCAGAAGCCGGTGGAGTCCAGCGCCGCGGGGTCGCTGGTGACGTCGCGGAGATCGGTCGCGAGGAGGCCGCCGAAGCGGGCCAGAGGAAGCAGGTCGTGCACGGCTGCGAGTCTATGGCCGGTGGCGGAAAGCCGCCGTGGAGGTGACCGATGGGTGACCGGTGGTGATCGGGCGGCAGCACGCTGCGGAAACGCGTTTTTGAGCTGGCCCGGGAATCCGCTAGAGTTCAACACGTCGCCAGGGAGCGAAGGGGAAAAACCCCGGAGCGAACAAGGCGACAGTGCGGACGTAGCTCAGTTGGTAGAGCACCACCTTGCCAAGGTGGATGTCGCGAGTTCGAGTCTCGTCGTCCGCTCTGAGGTGGGGGGTCTTCCCGAGAACCCCCGCAGCTCCGAGGTGGAGTGGCCGAGAGGCGAGGCAACGGCCTGCAAAGCCGTCTACACGGGTTCAAATCCCGTCTCCACCTCCAAGGACGATTAGCTCAGCGGGAGAGCGCTTCCCTGACACGGAAGAGGTCACTGGTTCAATCCCAGTATCGTCCACTGGATCTTCGGGTCCCCCGCGCGATTAGCTCAGCGGGAGAGCGCTTCCCTGACACGGAAGAGGTCACTGGTTCAATCCCAGTATCGCGCACGCAGTATCCAGCAACACCTGTTTGACCTGCGGCTTACGAGCCGTGGAGCCCGCGCGATTAGCTCAGCGGGAGAGCGCTTCCCTGACACGGAAGAGGTCACTGGTTCAATCCCAGTATCGCGCACCGCCCGGAAGCCCCCGCCGGGTGTAGCGGCCGGGGGTGCGGGGTTGGGCCCCCCCCGGGGCCGCCCCC
>NZ_JBHXTC010000030.1:31258-56753 GCF_042677605.1 Streptomyces sp. NPDC127106
ACCTTTGGTTTTGGGGGGGCGTGGTTTTTTTTTAAACCCCCCCCCCCCCCCCCCGCCCCCCCCCCCCGCCCCCCCCGCCGGGGGGGGGGGGGGGGGATACCGCGTTTCCTCCCGCCGCGGGACCGCCCTAGGAGGGGGCGCGCGCCGCCGCGTCGGGCGGGAGCGTCGCGATGCGGGCGCAGGACTCCACCATCAGCCGTTCCACGCCGTCGAGTCGGCGGCGGTTCTCGGCCGATCTCGCCAGCGCGAGGGCGGCGGTCTGCACCGTCAGCGCGCGGGCCGCGAGGTCCAGGGCCGGCCCGGGATCGCGGCCGGCCGGCCAGGCGGCCGGTCCGCCGGCGGCCCGGTAGGCGTCGAGGAACCTGCCCCAGGCGTCGGCGCTGAGGACCCCGGCCGCGTACCAGGCCGCGGGCCGGGCCAGGTCCCAGGCCGGCGTCCCGACGCCGAGGTCGTCGACGTCGATGAGCCGCCAGCCCCCCTCTGCCGCGCTCCCCCGCACCAGTTGGCCCAGGTGCAGGTCCCCGTGGCACAGGACTCCGCCGGGCGGCGCCGGGGCCGCCCCCCGCACCCAGGCGGGCAGGGCCCGCGCGGCGTCCCGCACCACTCCGGGGCCCAGGCCCGGCTCGAAGCGGTGGTCGGGGCGCTCCACGGACGCCGCGCGGGAGAGGCGGCCGAGCGCGCGGAAGAGCTTGGCGGGGCCGCGCATCGGCGGGAGCGGGCCCGGAAGGCCGTCGAGCGGCACCTGGTGCAGGGCGGCCAGCAGCCGGCCGGCCGCCTCCCAGGGGGCTGCCTCGGGGAGATGGGGGTCGACCGGGACGCCGTACGGCCACAGGGACACCGGGCGGCCCCGCAGCAAGCCCGCCCCGGGGCGCAGCGGGGGCAGCAGGACGCCCGCCAGGGCCCGGTCGGCCGCGATCCGCATCCGGACGGCCAGGTCGTCGCAGTCGCTGTCGGCGGCGTGCGCCTTGGCCACGATCCCGCCGCAGCGGACGACGGTCCCGTCCTCCCGGTCGGCGAGGAGCTCGTACGGGGCTGCGGGCTCGCCGGTGGCGTACGCGGCCAGGGCGGCGGGCAGCGGCGCCGCTGGGGTGGGCACGGAGCCCTTCCTGAGGCGCCGGGCGTGCTCCTGGTTCATCGCGGCTCCCGGACTGTCGTCGCTCGCCCTCTCGGAAGCAGGTTACGAAAAGGCGGCCCGGGATGACGCGGGATGCGCGAGCGTGCGCGGGTGTACGTGGAGGTGGGGGTGTGCGTGAGCGTGCTGCCCGTGCGACTCCCCAGTCGCACGGGCAGCACCCTTCACCTGCCGTCCGCCGCTCCCCCGTCCCCACGGGGTTCGACGGGCCGATGTCCCGGCCCGGGCCGCTCTCCCGGACCCGGGGCGCCGCTCAGCGCCCCAGCATCACGCCCACGGACGACGCCTGTGCCGCCACCTGGTCGAAGCCTCCGAAGAGGAAGAGCAGGAGGGCGGCCAGGGGGAGCACCATGGCCGCGGCCACCAGCGGGTGGCGCGTACCGGACTCGTGGGCGTTGAACGCGAAGGCCTTGCGTCCGTGCCGTGCCGTGTCCGCCATGGTCCTCTCCCCTGTCGTCTGGCTGCGGCGGGCCCGGGACCTCGGGGGACGAGTGTGCCGCCCGCCGCATGTCCTCAACACTAGGGGGGCGGGGGTGTCCCGGCGTCCTGCCCTCGTACCCATTGGAGGGCCTCCAGGAGGATGACGGGAGTGCCGCCGGCGTACTCCGCTGGTTGGAGGCCGCGTCCACGGGATGGGGGATGTCCCGGAGGGGGCGGCGGCGGGGATGATCGCGGAGGATGACCGGAGGGTAGTGAATTCGCTCACTTCCGTCACTACCCGCACACGCGTGTCGGCGTACGGGACACCCGAACGGCCGCCCGGCTCGCACGCCCCGCGCACGCGGCCGCCGCCCGCCGGGCAGCGCACCCCTCCGGACTCCCCGCAGGCCCAACCGTCTTGCCCCGGCGGCGACTTGGCGATGTGACCGCCCTGCGGAGCCGCATCCCCGAGCGGGGCTGAGACACCCTCAAGTGGGCGCTGCCGCACTGACAATCGATGGCTGCGGCGAGGGCGCGGCCTCTGAGCGCTCGTGCCGGATCGTCCGTAAGCTGTGCCACGTCAAGCAGGACGACCGGGCAGCGGGGTGGACATGGCGATGATGCGGCTCCGGCGCGAGGACCCGCGTGTCGTCGGCTCGTTCAGGCTGCACCGGCGGCTCGGCGCCGGCGGGATGGGTGTGGTCTACCTGGGGTCCGACCGGCGGGGCCAGCGTGTCGCCCTCAAGGTGATCCGGCCCGACCTGGCCGAGGACCAGGAGTTCCGTTCCCGGTTCGCCCGGGAGGTGTCCGCCGCCCGGCGGATCCGGGGCGGGTGCACCGCGCGTCTGGTGGCCGCGGACCTGGAGGCGGAGCGGCCGTGGTTCGCCACCCAGTACGTACCCGGGCCGTCGCTGCACGACAAGGTGGCCGAGGACGGCCCCCTCACGGCCGCCCAGATCGCCGCGATCGGCGCCGCCCTGTCGGAGGGTCTGGTCGCCGTGCACGAGGCCGGGGTCGTGCACCGGGACCTCAAGCCGTCGAACATCCTGTTGTCGCCCAAGGGGCCGCGGATCATCGACTTCGGCATCGCCTGGGCCACCGGCGCCAGCACCCTGACCCACGTCGGCACCGCCGTGGGCTCCCCCGGGTTCCTCGCGCCCGAGCAGGTGCGCGGCGCGGCCGTCACCCCGGCCACCGACGTCTTCGCGCTGGGCGCCACCCTCGCGTACGCGGCGACCGCCGACTCGCCCTTCGGGCACGGCAGTTCCGAGGTGATGCTGTACCGCGTGGTGCACGAGGAGCCGCATCTGGTCGGTGTCCCCGACGCACTCGCGCCGCTCGTACGGGCCTGCCTGGCCAAGGATCCCGAGGACCGGCCCACCACGCTCCAGCTGTCGATGCGGCTGAAGGAGATCGCGGCCCGCGAGGCCCAGGGCCTCTCCGACGGGCGTCCGCCCGCGCAGCGGGTGCCGCGGCCCGACCGGCCGACGGGGCTGCTGCCGCAGCCGTACCCGGAGGAGCGCACGGAGCGGCGGGAGCGGCGCACGGGCGGCACGCCGGCCCCGCAGGCGGTGGCCAGGGCCGCCGGCCGGGGTGCGGCAGGGGGGCCGTCCTCGCGGCCCTCCTCGCCACGCCACCCGGGCGGGCCGTCGTCGCGGCCGACGGCGGGGCGTCCGGGCGGCCGCCAGGCCCCCCGGACGACGGGGGCGGGGCGGCGGCCCTCCCGACCGGACCCGCGGCTGATGCGGCAGCGGCTGATCGTGTTCGTCGTGGTGACGCTGATCGTCGCCCTGGGCATCGCTGCCGCCCAGAGACTCTGACGACGGGCGGCCTCAGCCCTGGGGCCGGGTCGCGTAGAACGCGACCGCGGAGGCCGCGGCCACGTTGAGGGAGTCGATGCCCTCGGCCATCGGGATCCGGACCCATTCGTCGGCGGCCCGCAGGGCGTGCGTCGACAGGCCGTGCCCCTCCGAGCCCAGCATGATCGCGCAGCGTTCGAAGCGTTCCGGCGGGACCTGGTCCAGCGGCGTCGCCTTGGGGCTCGGCGTCATGGCCAGGATGCGGTAGCCCGCCTCCCGCACCTTCTCCAGGTCGGCCGGCCACGCGTCGAGGCGGGCGTACGGCACCGAGAAGACGGACCCCATGGACACCTTGATGGCCCGCCGGTACAGCGGGTCGGCGCAGTCCGGGGACAGGAGTATCGCGCTGATGCCGAGGGCGGCGGCGCTGCGGAACGCGGCGCCCAGGTTGGCGTGGTCGACGAACCCCTCGAACACCGCGATGCGTTGACCGGCCCCCTCCCCCGCCAGCAGCTCGGACGCCTCGGGCAGCGGCTTGCGCTGCATCGAGGCGAGGGCACCGCGGTGCACGTGGTAGCCGGTCACCCGCTCGGCGAGCTCCGGGCTGACGGCGTAGACCGGGGCGGGCAGTTCGTCGATGACGTCGCGCATGACGTCGACCCACTTGGCGGACAGCAGCATCGAGCGCATCTCGAACCCGGCGTCCTTGGCCCGTCTGATGACCTTCTCGCCCTCGGCGATGAACAGGCCCTCCTCGGGTTCGCGGCGGCGCCGCAGCTCCACGTCGGTCAGACCGGTGTAGTCGCGCAGGCGCGGGTCGTCGGGGTCTTCGACGGTGATGAGATCAGCCACAGGGTGATACTGCCTTGTCCTGGGTGTGGTGCCAACGCCCCTGCCGGGCGGCGGGGGTTCAGTGGGTCGGGGGCGTGGGGCCGGCCTCCGCGACCCGTACGACGTCGCCGATGACGATGACGGCGGGCGGCCGGACGTCCTCGGTACGCACCCGCTCGCCGACGGTGGCCAGTGTGGCGTCGACGCGCCGCTGGGCGGCGGTGGTGCCCTCCTGGACGACGGCGACCGGGGTGTCGGTCGGGCGGCCGTGGCGGACCAGGGCCTCTGCGATCAAGCCGATCTTGTCGACGCCCATGAGGACCACCAACGTACCGGTCAGCTTGGCCAGCGAGGCCCAGTCCACCAGGGACCGCGGGTCGTCGGGCCCGACGTGCCCGCTCACCACGGTGAACTCGTGGGCGACGCCCCGGTGCGTGACCGGGATCCCGACGGCGGCGGGCACCGAAATGGAACTGGAAATGCCGGGAACCACGGTGCACGGAATCCCGGCCTCGGCGAGCGCCTGCAGCTCCTCCATCCCCCGCCCGAAGACGTACGGGTCCCCGCCCTTGAGCCGGACGACGGCCTTGCCGGCCTTGGCGTGCTCGATCAGGGCGTTGTTGATGGCCTCCTGGGCCATGTAACGGCCGTACGGGATCTTCGCTGCGTCGATCACCTCGACGTGCGGCGGGAGTTCGTCGAGCAGGTCACGCGGCCCGAGCCGGTCGGCAATGACGACGTCCGCCTCGGCGAGCAGACGCCGACCGCGCACGGTGATCAGGTCCGGGTCGCCCGGCCCGCCGCCGACGAGCGCAACACTGGGCACGCCCTGCTGCCGGCTGCGGTGGGCGGGCGCAGCAAGGCTGCCGTCGCGCAGCCCCTCGACCACCGCATCGCGCACGGCGGCGGAACGCCGCGGGTCGTTGCCGGTCAGCACGGCCACGGTGACGCCCTCCACACGGCCGGTGGCCGGGGTCCAGGCGGTGGCGGCGGAGGCGTCATCCGCACGGACGCACCAGACCCGCTCGCGCTCGGCCTCGGCCGAAGCCTGCTCGTTGACCTCGCGGTGCTGGGTGGCGATCAGCGCGTACCAGGCACCGGCGAGGTCGCCGTCCCGGTAGCGGCGGCGCTCCCAGCGGATCTCGCCGGTCTCGGCCATGGCGTCGACGGACGGAGTCGCGGACGGCGAGACGAGAACGACGTCGGCACCGGCCGCGAGGAGCGCCGGCAGCCGGCGCTGGGCGACCTGGCCGCCGCCGATGACGACGACGCGCCGGCCGGCGAGGCGGAGTCCTACGGGGTAGGCGGGGTATGCCATGGCGGTTGCGGCTCCTGATGCGGCGGGTCTGCGGGCCGCTGCTGCGCTGGAGCGGCTTGTCTTCGTGACGTGCGGTTTCGTTGTCCGGGTCCACGATAAGGCCCAGGCCCCCCGTGCCAACCCCGGGCCCTGGCGAAGCGCCGCCCACGGCCGCTGGCGGCCCTCCCGGGCTCCCCCTCCGCCCTCATCGCCAGCAGGACGACCACCGCGGGGCGCAGGGCCGGCGAGGCCGCAGCGGCCGCCCCGCGTCTCTGACGGGGCCGTCTCTCGCCCCGTCCCCCCTGACCGTCCTTCGGGGCTTCCCGGCAGTCTGTTGGCATTCCGGGGCGGGTCGGCCTGTCAAGGGTGGCCGAAGGCCATCGCGCAGCGACGCGACCGGAGGGAGCGCCCTTTACAGGCCGGCCCGCCCCGGAAGGACAATGGGCTGCCGGGAAACCCCGTACAGGCTCCGACCCCGCCGGAGGCGCAGCCCCGGACGGCACGGCGGCACCAGACGCCAGCAACCCCAGACGGCGGCCGGCGGCCCCCAGACGGCAGCACCCAGACGGCAGCCGGCACCCCCCAGACGGCAGCAACCCCAGACGGCAGCCGGCACCCCCCAGACGGCAGCAACCCCAGACGGCGGCCGGCGGCCCCCAGACGGCAGCACCCAGACGGCAGCCGGCACCCCCCAGACGGCAGCACCCAGACGGCAGCCGGCACCCCCCAGACGGCAGCACCCAGACGGCAGCCGGCACCCCCCAGACGGCAGCCGCCCCGGCCCCGGCTACTTCTCCGTGACGCCGGCCGAGTCGAACGTGGCCACCTCGTGCATCGCGCGGGCCGCGCTCTGGACCAGCGGGAGGGCCAGCAGGGCGCCCGTGCCCTCGCCGAGGCGGAGGTCCAGGTCGACCAGCGGCCGCAGGCCCAGCTTGTTCAGGGCGGCGACGTGCCCGGGCTCCGCGCTGCGGTGGCCGGCGATGCACGCCGAGAGGGCTTCCGGGGCGATCGCACGGGCCACCAGGGCGGCCGCGCCGGCGCTGACGCCGTCCAGGATCACCGGCGTACGCAGCGACGCACCGCCGAGGATCATGCCGACGATCGCCGCGTGCTCCAGGCCGCCGATGGCCGCGAGTACGCCGATCGGGTCCGCCGGGTCGGGCTGGTGGAGCTCCAGGGCGCGCCGGACCACGTCGACCTTGCGGGCGTGCGTCTCGTCGTTGATGCCGGTGCCGCGGCCGGTGACCTCCGACGGGTCGGCGCCCGTGAACACCGAGATGAGAGCGGCGGACACCGTGGTGTTCGCGATGCCCATCTCACCGGTCAGCAGGGCCTTGTTGCCGGCGGCGACGAGGTCTCGGGCCGTCTCGATGCCGACCTCGATGGCCGCGACGGCCTCCTCGCGGGTCATCGCCGGGCCCGCGGTGAGGTCGTCCGTACCGGGGCGGACCTTGCGGGGCAGGAGGCCGGGAGTGGCCGGGAGGTCGCCGGCCACGCCGACGTCGATCACGCACACCTCGGCGCCGACCTGGTTGGCGAACGCGTTGCAGACCGCGCCGCCGCCGAGGAAGTTGGCGACCATCTGCGTGGTGACCTCCTGGGGCCACGGGGTGACGCCCTGGGCGTGCACGCCGTGGTCGCCGGCGAAGATCGCGACCGCCGCCGGCTCCGGGATCGGGGGCGGGCAGACCCGGGACAGGCCGGCCAGCTGCGCCGAGATGATCTCCAGCATGCCGAGCGCGCCGGCGGGCTTCGTCATCCGCTTCTGGCGCTCCCACGCCTCGCCCAGCGCCTTGGCGTCGAGCGGGCGGATGCTGGCGACGGTTTCGGAGAGCAGGTCGTGCGGTTCCTCGCCGGGCAGCGCGCGGCGCCCGTACGTCTCCTCGTGGACGACCCACGCGAGCGGCCGCCGCTGCGACCAGCCGGCCTGCGCCAGCTCGGGCTCGTCCGGGAACTCGTCGACGTAGCCGACGCACAGGTAGGCGACGACCTCCAGGTGCTCGGGGAGGCCGAGCTCGCGCACCATCTCGCGCTCGTCGAAGAAGCTGACCCAGCCGACGCCGAGGCCCTCGGCCCGCGCGGCGAGCCAGAGGTTCTCGACGGCGAGGGCGGAGGAGTAGGGGGCCATCTGCGGCTGGGTGTGCCGGCCGAGGGTGTGGCGCCCGCCGCGGGTGGGGTCGGCGGTGACGACGATGTTGACCGGGGTGTCGAGGATGGCCTCGATCTTCAGTTCCTTGAACTGCTTCGCCCGGCCCTTGGGCAGCGACTTCGCGTAGGCCTCGCGCTGGCGCTGGGCGAGTTCGTGCATCGCCCGGCGGGTCTCGGCGGAGCGGATGACGACGAAGTCCCAGGGCTGGGAGTGACCGACGCTGGGCGCGTGGTGGGCGGCCTCCAGGACGCGCAGCAGCACCTCGTGCGGGATCGGGTCGGTGCGGAAGCCGTTGCGGATGTCCCGACGCTCGCGCATGACGCGCAGGACGGCCTCGCGTTCGGCGTCGGCGTAGCCGGGGGCGGCCTCGCCCGGGGACGGCTCCACCGGTACGTCGGCGGCGGCCACCTCCTCGGGGGCGGGCTCCTCGGCGGCCTCGGCGGCCTCGGCGGCAGCCTCCTCGGCGGGCTGCGCGACCGGCGCGGCCTCGTCGGCCCGGTCCTCGCCCGCGGGGGCCTGCTCGGGCTTGGTTTCAAGGGCCTCGGACGCGGCCTCGGGGGCGTTCCCGGCCGGCTGGGCCACGGCTTCCGCGGGATGCGGCTGCGGCTGCGCCTGGGGCTCGACCGGGACGGGGGCGACGGGCTCCGCCACGGGAGCGGCGTCGGTGGCCACGGCCACGGCTTCGGCCGCAGCGGGCTCCGCGACCTCCGCGGGCTGGGCGGCGGCGGCCTCGACCGGCTCTGCCGGGACGGCGGCCGGAACCTGGACCACGGGCTGCTCGGCCACCACGACGGGCTCGGGCTGCGGCAGCTGCTCCTGCGGGGTCTCGGGGCCCTCGGGGGCCACCGGAGCCCCGACGGCTTCGACCGCGACGGCTTCGGGCTCGGCTGCAGGCTGCTCCGGCGCGGGAACGGCCTCGGGGGCTGCGGGCTGCTCCGGCTGGGCCGCAGCGACTTCGGCCGCGGGAACGTCCTGCGGCGCGGACACGGCTTCGGCGGCAGGGGCAGCCTCCGCCGCCGGCACGGGCTCCGCCACCTGGGCGGGCTGCGGCTGCTCCGCGGGCACCGGGTGCGGCTGCTCGGGCTGGGCCGGAGGAGCGGCCTCGGCGGCGGCCGGCTGCTCGGGTACGACGGCGGCGGCCGGCTGGACGGCCTCGGCAGGCTGACCGGGCTGACCGGGCTGACCGGGCTGACCGGCCTCGGCAGCCTGGACCGCCTGGGGCTCGGCGACCGGGCCGGCCTGGGCGGGGACGACGGCTTCGGCGGGGACGGCGGTCGCGGCGGGGACGACGGCCTCGGCGGCGGCCGCCGGCTGCGCCACCGCGGGGGCCGGCTCCGCCGCCCACGGCGCACCGGCCTGCGGCGGGATCTCGCCGAGCTGCGGCCCGGCGGGTACGCCGCCTTCCGCGCGCGGCACGTCGAGGTACTCGGGGCCGATGGTCGGCGGGCCTGCCTGGCCCATGGGCATCGGGGCCACGGGCGTGCCGGCCACGGGCGTGCCGGCCGGGGGCGTGGCGGTGACGACCGGGGCGGCGGCGGGGGCGGCCGGCATCGGGGCGACGGGCATGCCGGGAGCCATGGGGGTCATGGGGGCCATGGGGGCGGCGGCCGGTCCGCGGTCGGCCAGCGAGCGGACGACACCGCCGGTGGCCTCGGGGACGGGCGGTCCCATGTGCAGCGGCCGGTGGGCGGAGGCCACGGGCGGGACCGGGCCCAGCGGGGAGGCCGGGGCGCCCGTCGGCGGCGGCACCACGAGGCCGCCGAGGTCGAGGGCGCCGGAGTCGCGGCCGCCGGCCTCGTGGGCGCCGAGGGTGTACGCGGCCTCGCCCGCGGCCGGGTCGGGGAAGCCGGACACCGGGTGGCCGGGGTCCAGGTACCCGGCCTGGGCCTGGGCCATCGCCTGGGCCTGCGCCATCGCCTGCGCCTGGGCGTCGGCGTAGTCGGGGTAGTCCGGGTAGTCGGCGTAGGGTGCGTCGCCGTACGAGTTTTCGACGGGGAAGGCGGGCGTCGGCGGGACGACCTGCGGGTCGCTCCAGGCGCCGCCCTGGCCGTGCCCGCTCGGCATCAGCAGCAGTTCCTCGTCCTCCGGCTCGGCCGCGTTGTCCACGAGGTCCTGGAAGGCGTAGCCCCCCGGGACGGGAGCGGGGACGGAGCCCGGCTGCGGGACCGGAGCGGGAATGCCCTGCTGATCCACCATGCCCGCGTTGTCCGGGAGCCCCTCGCCCGGTACCTGGCCGGTGTCAGTCATGCGTACCCCTCGCCCATCGTGTTGCCTCTTCGATCGCCCGGCGCCCACATGACCCAACGAGCGGGGTCGCCGTGCGACGCGTGCTGCGTGCGTACGTCCCGTGCGACAACCAGTAAGCATTGTCGCGCCCGTTCGCCACCACGGCGGCCAGAACCGCCATGGTCTGCTGTGGACTGCGCCACGTCGCGCGTCTCGTGCGTGCCGCCGACCCAGGACCTACGAGGGCGGTACGACGATCGGCCAGCCTACCCCGGGCTCAGGCCTGGCGGATCACCGGGCGCTCGGCTGCCAGGAGGAACACCACGGAACGGTCCTGTTCGTTCCAGGTGCGGGTGTCCAGGCCGACGGACTGGAGCAGGGCGCATTCGACGGTGTAGCCGCCCTCGGCCAGGGCACGTCCGATCGCTTCCGCTTCGTCGCGGGTGGAGGCGTGGCTGACGATCCGCTCGGGGCGGCGGTCTGCGACGGCGGCGACGACCGCGGCTCCCCCGCCGCCGACGCGGACGACGTCCGGTTCGGGGAGGTCCTCCAGGACGTGCGGGGCGCGCCCGGTCACGACGTGGAGCTGTACGCCGCGGGCGCGGGCGGCCGTGGCGGCGCGTTCGCCGGCGCGCGGATCGGCGTCGACGGCGATGACGGCGGCGCCGAAGGCGGCGGCTTCCACGGCGAAGGCCCCGGAGCCGGATCCGATGTCCCAGACGAGGTCGCCGGTGCGCGGGCCGAGCCGGGCGAGCTGGGCGGCGCGCAGCGGGGCGGATTCGCCTTCCGCTGCGTGGGGCAGGGGGCGGGCCCAGCCGCGTTCGGCGGTGCGGGCGGGGTTCTGGCCGAGCAGCCAGGGCGGGTCGGCGGCGACGGCCCGGCCACCGATGACGATGACGACGTTGGGGTTGCGCCAGACGTGGTCGGGGGCCTTGTCGGAGGTGACGACGGTGACCTGCTCGCGTTCGGTGCCGAGTTCCTCGCAGATGACGAACGTGCGGTGGACCGGGCCGAGCAGCAGGGCGAGTTCGGCGGGGCCGGCGCCGGGTGAGGTGAGGACGGCGACCTTGCCGTGGGCGCGGCAGACGTTGACGGCGCGGCGCAGGGTGCGGGGGTTGGCGACGACGACCTGGGCGTCGTCCCAGGGCATGCCCGCCCGGGCGAAGGCCGCGGCGACGGAGGAGACGGCGGGGACGACTTCGACCTCGAGGCCGTACTCGGGGGCGCGCAGGGTACGGACGGCTCCGAAGAAACCGGGGTCGCCGTCGGCGAAGACGACGGCGCTGCCGCGGTGGCCGGCGATGCGGCGGCCGGCGAGGCCGAGGCTGCCGAGGCGGATGCGTTCGGCGGCGGGCGGGACCTCGGGGAGTGCGAGGTGATGGGCGGCGCCGGCCACGAGGGTGGCGGCCGAGAGCGCGGACCGGGCGGCCGCGGTCAGGGGGGAGCCGTCCCAGCCGATCACCGTGACCCGGTCGGCCATCGTCGTCTGTCTCCTGCTGGCTGGGGTGGGGGCGGGCGGGCGAAGTGTCGTCGGGAGCCGGGCAGGTCGAGACTACCCGGCCGCCGGTTCAGTTCCAGTCGGCGCAGACACGGTGGCCGCCTGCGTCGGCCCGCTGCACGACGGCGTGTCCGTAGCCTTCCTGGCCGCCGTATTCGTCCGGGTCCTCCAGGTCCTCGGGGACGAGGCTCCAGACGATGAGGTCGGTGCGGGTGTCGCTCCAGGTGCCGTCGGTGTTCTGGGCGCGCACTATCCACGCGTTGCGCAGGACGCCCTCGCTGATGCAGCCGATCTTCTGGGCGACCTGCTGGGAGGCGGTGTTGTCGGCGGCGGTGCGGATCTCGAGGCGTTCGAAGCGCTGGTCGCGGAAGAGCCATTGGGCGACGGCGAGTACGGACTCGCTGGCGTAGCCCTCGCCGCGGGCCCAGGGGGCGGTGACGTAGCCGACCTCGGTGCTGCGGGTGCGCCAGTCGGTGTTCCTCAGGTGCACGCTGCCGACGAGGCGCTGGGTGAGGAACTCGGAGACGGCGAAGACGATGCCGCGGCCCTCGGTGCGTTCGGCGCGGGAGTGCAGGGTGGCCCAGGCGTGGGCGTCGGCGTGGGTGTAGGGGTACGGCAGGGACGTCCAGGCGGTGACCTGCTCGTCGTTCATCATCTCGGCGAGCGCGCTGATGTCCTCCACGTCGAAGGGGCGCAGCACCAGCCGGTCCGTGCTGATGGTGACGTCCGGGAAGGTGGTAGTCATGCGCAGCTCCATGCCTGAGAGGTGGGGCGACCGTGGTGCGGGACCGAATGTGCGGGGGCGCCGTCGTGCGGGCCGTCCAGCCACAGCATGCAGCATCGCCCGGCGGATGTGCATGGCCGCCCCTGCCCGGAAGCGGGCAGGCCGCGGCCCCGCGCGCCGGGGAGGGCGTGCGGGGCCGTGTGCACTGGTGGCGCGGGGTGCGCCGGGTGCGGTGGGTACCGCGGGTTCAGGAGGGCGGTGGGTACCGCGGGTTCAGGAGGCCGGGGTGCCGGCGGCGGGGACGACCGAACCCTGGTACTTCTCCTCGATGAACTTCCTGACCTCGTCGGAGCCGAGGAGCCGGGCGAGCTTCTCGATCCGCGGGTCCTTCTCGTTGCCGGCCTTGACCGCGAGGAAGTTGGCGTACGGGTTGCCCTCGGCCTTCTCCAGGGCCAGGGCCTCCTTGGCGGGCGAGAGCTTGGCCTCGAGCGCGTAGTTGCCGTTGATGACGGCGGCGTCGACGTCGTTCAGGGCGCGCGGGACGGTGGCGGCCTCCAACTCCTTGAACTCCAGGCCCTTCTTGTCGGTGATGTCGGACAGCTTGGCGCTGGTGCCGACGCCCTCCTTGAGGGTGATCAGGTTGTTCGCGGCGAGGAGCTGGAGGGCGCGGCCCTCGTTGGTGGTGTCGTTGGGGACGGCGATGGTCTGGCCGGGCTTGATGTCGGCGAGGGCCTTGACCTTCTTGGAGTACAGGCCGAGGGGCTCCAGGTGCACGTTCGCGACGGGCACGATGTGGGTGCCGTTCTTCTTGTTGAAGTCGTCGAGGTACGGCTTGTGCTGGAAGTAGTTGGCGCCGACCTGGCCCTGCTCGGTGGCGGTGTTGGGCAGGACGTAGTCCGTGAACTCCTTGACCTCCAGCTTGAGGCCTTCCTTGGCCGCGAGCTTGTCCTTGACGAAGTTCAGGATGTCGGCGTGCGGGCTCGGGGAGGCCGCGACGACGAGGGGCTTGCTCTCGTCGGCCTTGCCGTCGCCCTTCGCGGAGGACGGGTCCGAGGCGCTGCCGCAGGCGGTGAGGCCGAGGGCGAGTGCCGCGGAGGCGGCGGCGACGGCGGTGAGCTTGGTGTTCTTACGCACGAAGAGTGCCTTTCATGTGGTGCAAGTGCGCGAGGAGTGCGCGGGACTTGCGGGTGGCGGCCCAAGCACGACAAGTGCGGGCTCTGTGGGGTGGGGGGTCTTCGGGGCGGCGCGGCGGTCAGGCCGTGCGGCCGCGGCGGGCGAGGAGGCGGACGACGCCGTCGCCGATGAGTTGGATCACCGTGACGATGGCGATCAGGATCACCACGGTGGCGATCATGAATCCGGTCTCGAAGCGCTGGAAGCCGTAGGTGACGGCCTTGGAGCCGAGGCCCTCGCCGCCGACCGCCCCGGCCATGGCGGAGTAGCCGACGAGGGTGATCAGGGTGGTGGTGACGCCGGCGACGAGCGAGGGCAGGGCCTGCGGGAGGAACACCTTGCCGACGATCGTCGGGATGCCGCCGCCCATGGACTCGACGGCTTCGACGAGGCCGTGGTCCACCTCGCGGACGGCCGTCTCGACGAGGCGGGCGAAGAAGGGGATGGCTCCGATGGCGAGCGGGACGATCATCGCGGTGGGGCCGATGAAGGTGCCGACGACGGCGGTGGTCACCGGGATCAGGGCGATCAGCAGGATGATGAACGGCAGTGAGCGGCCGATGTTCACGATGACGCCGATGGCCTTGTTGAGCGGCCGGTTCTGCAGGAGGCCGCCCTTGTCGGTGAGGACGAGCAGGATCCCGAGGGGCAGGCCGCCGAGGACGGTGACCAGCGTGGACCACAGGACCATGTAGAGGGTGTCGTACGTGCCCTGGGTGAGCAGGGGCTGCATCTCGGACCAGGTCACTGGGCACCATCCTTGACGAGCTGGGCGAGCTCGGCGTCTGCGTCTTCGGCCGCGGCCGCGGCGTCGACCGCGGCTGCGGTTGCGGTTGCGGTTGCGGGCGTGTCGGCGTCGTCGACGAGCTCGACCTGGAGGCCCTGCTCGCGCAGGAAGCCCACCGGGACGACGTTGTCCTCGTAGCGGCCGGGGAGTTCGATGCGCATGCGGCCGATCTGGCGGCCGGCGACGGTGTCCATGGCGGCGCCGAGGATCGAGATGTCGATGTTGTACGTGCGCGACAGCTGGGAGATGACCGGCTGGGTTGCGGAGTCGCCGTGGAAGGTGACGTCGACGACGGTGCGGTCGGGGCCGGTGGCGTCCCCGCTGACGGGGAAGAGTTCGGCGGCGAGCTCGGATCCGGGGGTGGCGAGCAGTTCGGCGACGGTGCCGGTCTCGACGATCCGGCCCTTCTTCATCAGGGCGGCGGAGTCGCAGATCGTCTTGACGACGTCCATCTCGTGCGTGATGAGCAGGACGGTCAGGCCGAGCTGGCGGTTGAGGTCGCGCAGCAGCTGGAGGATGGAGCGGGTGGTCTCGGGGTCGAGGGCGCTGGTGGCCTCGTCGGAGAGGAGCACCTTGGGGTCGCCGGCGAGGGCGCGGGCGATGCCGACGCGCTGCTTCTGGCCGCCGGAGAGCTGGCCGGGGTAGGCCTTGGCCTTGTCGGCGAGGCCGACGAGGTCGAGGAGTTCGAGGGCCTTGCGGGAGCGCTCGCGGCCGGGGACGCCGAGGATCTCCAGCGGGAGCTCGATGTTGGCCTGGACGGTGCGCGAGGACAGCAGGTTGAAGTGCTGGAAGACCATGCCGATGCGGCTGCGGGCCCCGCGGAGTTCGCGGCCGGCGCGGCGGCCGCGGCCGGCCAGGGCCGTGAGGTCGACGCCGTCGACGGTCACGGTGCCTGAGGTCGGGCGTTCCAGCAGGTTGACGCACCGGATGAGGGAGGACTTGCCGGCGCCGCTCTGGCCGATGACTCCGAATACCTCGCCCTCGCGCACGTGGAGGTCGACGCCGTCGAGGGCGGTGACCTCGCGGCCGCGGGACTGGTAGACCTTGGTGAGGCCCGATGTGGTGATCACAGGATTTCCGTCGCTGTCGAGTGCGCGGCGCAGGGTGGTGGCGGCCGGGCACGGGGCAAACATCTGGGGGCGCGATACGGGTCGAACCGGAAGGTTTCGGCGGTTTCCACGCATGCGCGGGGCGGGAGCAGTCCGTTCCGCTTCCTGCCGCCGACATGCGGCGGCGGGCCGGACGGGCTCGGCCGGTCTCGCTTCGGGGCGCGAGACGGGAGGAGAGGGGCCCTCAGAAGGCGCACATTCGACACATACAACGAGCACCGGGCGTCATCGTCGCCTCGGTCGCAAGGGTGCGGCTGCTCGTCGTGGTCATGGGCCCCAGTAAAGCAGACATGCCCCTTCTGCGATCAAAATTGTCCGAATAGCGGACACCATGCGACCGCATACCGGACGCGGCTGGTCCGTTCCCACCCGCCCGAGGAGCCCGCCCTACGCCGCCGACCTGCACGGACACCGGGCCGACCGGGCCGCGGTCGGGGTGTGGCGCGGGCACGGGGGAGGGTCGCCTGTGGTCAAGACCACTACCGGAACCCGAGGTGGACCTCGCGCCGGGCGCGGAGTGGGGCGCGGGCCGGGCGCGGGGCCGGGCGCAGCGGTCCGGGCGGCCCGTAATACGCTCGCTGCATGCTCGACGCCCTGACGGTCGCCCTCGGCGCGACCGCCCTCGCCCTCGCCGCCTGGTGCGGCTTCGCCGCGCTGCGGGACCAGCCGACCAAGGACTGGCACTTCATCGGCATGGGCGTGGTGAGCCTGCTGGCCCTGGCCCAGCTGGTGGTCGGCGTGGTGCTGCTGGCCCGGGGCGGGAAGCCCGACGAGGGCTCGGTGATCTTCGTGGCCTACCTGCTGGGCGCCTTCGCCGCGGTCCCGGCCGCCGGGCTGCTGTCGCTGACCGAGCGGACCAAGTGGGGTTCGGTGACGGTGGCCGCCGGCGCGGTCGTCCTCGCCGTGCTCGAAGTACGGCTCTACGACATCTGGGGGACCCCCGGTGCCTGACACCGACATGACCACCGGGCCGGCCGGCGGGACCGCTCCCGCGGCGCGCGAGCGGCTGGTGTCCGGGCCCGGGCTGCTGCTGGTCTGGGTGTACGGAGTGATCACGGTCGGCGCGGTCTCGCGCTCCGTCTACCAGATCTCCACCGAGTTCGACCGGGCGCCGCTGCCGTACGCGCTGACCGGCCTGGCCGCCCTGGTCTACTGCTTCATCACGTACTCGCTGGTGCGCGGCGGCGAGACCGCCCGCAAGGCGGCGCGGCTGTGCTGCGCCGCCGAGCTCGCCGGCGTGCTGATCGTGGGGACGTGGACGCTGGTGCGTCCCGAGGCCTTCCCCGACTCCACCGTGTGGTCGCAGTTCGGGATGGGGTACCTGTTCATCCCGGTGATCCTGCCGGTCACCGGGATGCTCTGGCTGCGCGTCAGGCGCTGACCGCGAAGTCGGCGGCGCCCGCCTCCTTCTCCAGGACCAGCAGCTTCACCCCGTCGCTGGCGGTGCGTCCGCCGACCTGCACGTAGCCGGCGTTGCGGTAGAGGCGCAGGTTGGACTCGCTCTTGTGGCCGGTGTGCAGGCGGAAGCGGGCGGGGGCTCCGTCGTGGGCCGCGAGGGCCTCCTCGACGGCGCGCAGCAGGCGGGCGCCGAGGCCGTGGCCCTGCATCCGCGGGTGCACGCAGAGCTTGGCGATCCGGCCGGTGCCCTCCTCGTCGACGCTGCCGCGCACGGAACCGACCACCTCGTCGCCGAGCCGGGCGACGAGCACGGTGTCGGAGGCCAACTCCTCCTTGAGGGAGTCCAGGGTCTGGGTGAGCGGCTGGATGCGGTAGTTGCCGTACAGCTCGGCCTCGCGCTGGAAGGCCAGGTACTGGAGTTTGAGGATCTGCTCGCCGTCCTCGTCGACCGCCGCCGAAATGGTCACGCTCATGCCCATATGCGCACGCCTCCTGCTCACCTGGTAGCCCCTTGGTCTACCGCTCCCTTCCCCGAAGGCGAGGAGCCGCAACCTCCGACGCGAGCATTCTGCGCAGACATCCCAGGCAGCGGGAACGGACCGGCCCTAAACTTCCTTGTGAGATACCCAACTCCCCTGCGATTTCACGGTAAGTCAAGTCTCTGGGCGAGAGAAGTGCCTGCATGAGTTCCGGACAGCGGCCGGGCAATCGGGCGACAGCCGATCGGAGGGCGCGCCTCTCCTCCCGGTGCAGCACGGCCTCTTCGGGGGCGGGGCCGGCGTTTCCCGGGCGGCAGCCGTCCACGACGTGGTGGCGGTGGCCGTACGGGACCTCCCGGCGGGCGCGGCGCCGGGCGACCCGGGCCTCGGCGCGCACCGCCCGGCGCAGCCAGCGGGCCGGCTCGGCGGGGGCGGGGCCGTGTTCCAGCAGCCTGACCCAGACGGCTTGTTCCAGGTCGGCCGCGTCCACGCCGGTGCCGGCGGCCTCCGCGGCCGCTTCGGCGGAGAGCAGCGGGCCCAGTTGGTTCAGGAGATCGGAGTCCTTCAGCAGGTCCATGCCGGGCGGGACGCGCGAGCCGTGCCGGGCGGTTTCCCCGCCCGGCACAGCTCACCCGAAGGCGGCGTTCCGACTGTTGGTTGACGCCTGCGGGAAGAGACGGCCTAGCGTCCGCGGCCCGGGCGGAAGGCCTCCGCGGCGAGCAGCCCGGTGTCCGGGTTGTCGGTGAAGATGCCGTCGATGCCCTGCTCGAAGTACTTACGGAAGGCGCCGAAGGCATCGCCGTACGCGGCCGGGTCGGTGCCCTTTCGGTACTCGGCGGGCAGGAAGTTGTTCTCGTTGCGCGCGGTGTAGGGGTGCAGCACGAGTCCCTGCGCGTGGGCGTCCTTGACCAGGGTGGTCGGGGTGCCGAGCCGGCCGGACGCGTCGCGCGGCACGATCAGGTCCAGGGTGGGCCCGATGCCCTGGGCGAATCCGGCGATCCACTTGAGCCCCTCGGGCTTGACCAGGTCGGCGACCGTGCGCGGGTCCCCGGCCTGTTCGAAGTCCCAGGGGCGGGTGTGCGCGGCGCCGAGCAGGACCACGCGCGGCGCCGCCACCAGCCGGGCGAGGCGCTGGATGCTGGAGGGCTCGAAGGACTGCAGGAAGACGGGGGCGTTCCGGCCGTCGCGGCCGTAGCGGTGCAGCAGTCGGGCGAGGGGCTCCTCCAGGCCGAGGCCGAGGGAGCGGAAGTAGCTGGGGTGCTTGGTCTCGACGTGCAGCCAGACGCGCTTGCCGCGCCGCCTGCCCTCCCGGTCGGCCCAGCGCAGCACCTCCTCGAAGGTGGGCACGTCCCAGCGGCCGTCGTAAGGGGTGTTCCGCTGGCGCAGGGCGGGGATGCGCTCCTTGGCGCGGAGGGTCTTCAGCTCGGCGAGGGTGAAGTCCTCGGTGAACCAGCCGGTGACCGCGACCCCGTCGACGGTCTTGGTGGTGCGCCGGGAGGCGAACTCGGGGTGGTCGGCGACGTCCGTGGTGCCGCCGATCTCGTTCTCGTGGCGGCACACCAGGTGTCCGTCCCGGGTGGGCACGAGGTCCTGCTCGACGACGTCGGCGCCCAGGTCGAGGGCGAGTGCGTACGAGCCGAGGGTGTGCTCGGGCCGGTAGCCGCTGGCGCCGCGGTGCCCGATGACGAGCGGGACGGGCAGGTCCTTGTAGCCGCTGCCGTGGCGTGCCTGACCGGCCCCCGCCGCCTCCGCGGACCCGGACGGCTCCGCGGGCTCCGCCGCCTGCGCGGATCCGGCGGTGACCCCGGCCATGCCGGCGCCCGCCGCCAGGACGGCCGCCCCCAGGACCGTACGCCGTGCTGCCCCACCCTGCGTCATCAGTGCCACTCCCGTCGTCTGAAGGGCCGCGGTCCCTGGTCTGGCGGGTCCGGCGGCCCGGATCGGCCTGCCGATGGTAGGCAGCAGCGGTGGCGGGCAGGGGGGTACGGGCCGAACATGGCGCGAACGCGTGTCAACACGAGGTTTCGACCTCGTGAACCCGATGTGCGGGCGGACCTGACCCGCGAGTATCGTCCTCACCTGCACGGCCGCCGTGTCGTGCGATGCCGTTTCTCGATGCCGGAGGGCTCACGTTGTTCCGTACCGCGCTCATCAAGGCCACCGTCGGACCGGTCATGCGCATGATGTTCCGCACCCGCGTGGAGGGCATCGAGAACATCCCCGGCTCGGGCCCGGTGATCCTCGCGGGCAACCACCTCACCTTCATCGACTCCATGATCCTGCCGCTGGTGTGCGACCGCACGGTCCACTTCATCGGCAAGGACGAGTACGTCACCGGCAAGGGCGTCAAGGGCCGCGCCATGGCCTGGTTCTTCACCGGCGCCGGCATGATCCCGGTGGACCGGGACGGCGCCAACGGCGGCGTCGCCGCCCTCATGACCGGCCGCCGGATCCTGGAGGAGGGCAAGATCTTCGGGATCTACCCGGAGGGCACCCGCTCCCCCGACGGCCGCCTCTACCGCGGTCGCACCGGCATCGCCCGCCTGACCCTGATGACCGGCGCCCCCGTGGTCCCGTTCGCGATCGTCGGCACGGACAAGCTGCAGCCCGGCGGCAAGGGGATGCCCCGCCCGGGCCGGGTCGCGATCCGCTTCGGCGCGCCGATGGAGTTCTCCCGCTACGAGGGCATGGACCGCGACCGCTACGTGCTGCGCGCCGTCACCGACTCGGTGATGGCCGAGGTCATGCGGCTGTCGGGGCAGGAGTACGTGGACATGTACGCCACGAAGGCGAAGGCCGCCTGACCCCTCGGGTCCTATTGCCGCTGCAGTGACCGGCTGACGCCCGCCGCGGTCGTCGTGGCGAGGATCCAGCCGGTCACGATCAGCAGGTACGACAGCCACTGGCCCCAGCCGCGGGGTGCGAAGGCCTGCTCCTGGCCGAATCCGATGATCGGCAGCAGCAGGTCGAGGGTGTAGAACACCGGGTTGAACTCCGGCGCCTCGCCCGCCTTGAGCGGCGGGGGCGGCCGCAGCCCGTACGCGAGCGAGCCCGTCAGCAGCAGGGCCAGCAGCCAGCCCGCCGCGCGCAGCGGCCGGAACCCGTAGCCGACGGTGGCGTCCTGGAGCAGCCCCCACGGGCGGGCGTGCCGGGGCAGGGTGCTCCGGTGCCGGCGCAGTTTGGCGAGCTGCACCGTCCGGGCGGCGGCCTCGTCGCCGGCGGTGCGGTAGGCCGCGGCCAGCTGCTCGTAGGCGTACGGCAGGTACCCGAACTCCTCCAGTTCCAAGGCGGGCAGCCGCTCCTCGGGCGGCAGGTGCGGAGAGAGGGAGCGGTAGGTCAGGCCGGCGATGCGGATCCGGTCGGGCCAGGTCCCGGGTTCGACGTGCAGCAGGTCGAGGTTGGAGCGGCGCAGGTTCACCGCGCCCTGCACCCGCTCGCAGCGGTTCAGCCAGAGCTCGCCGATGGTGCAGCTGGAGGCGCGCAGGGCGGTCTCGCCGGGGGCGTGGAAGCGGGCCCGGGTGAAGATGGCCTGACCGGGTATGCGGGATCCGGTCAGGTTGACCATGCCGTGGGCGTCGAGCCGGTGGGCGCGCAGGTCGGTGCCGACGGTCAGGGTCTCGGCGTGCAGGGCGATCCCGCCGGGGGCGTGAAAGCGAGCGCGGTCGAGTTGGATCTGGCCGCCGACTGTCGCGCCGTTGATACGCGTCTGGCCGTGCACGGTCAGGCCCGTGGCGATGATGTCGGTGCCGATGTCGGCGTGGTTGACCTGGAGCGGGGGCTCGGCGGTCGCACCGGGATCGGTCTGCGGGGCGATGACGGTGTCCTGGAGGAAGAGTCCGCCGGCTATCCGCGCTCCCGCGAGCCGGACCGGTCCGGTGATGCGGCAACGGGACAGCCGCAGGGCGACGTCGACGGTGACGGACGAGGCGGTCAGACCCGGCAGCACCGAGTCGCTCAGCGCGACGGCCCGCAGGCGGGCCCCGTACAGGCCCGGCTTGCGCTCGAAGAAGCAGTGGCGCAGCCGGACCGGAAGGTCGATGACGGCGTACTTGAGGAGCAGCTTGCCGCTGATCCGGGCGCCGCGGACGTTGAGCTCGGCGACATGGCCTTCGACGCTGTGCGCACCGAGGACGAGGGCGGTGAGCACCTCGGCGCGCAGGGTCCGCTCCGGGCCCCAGGTAGCGCCGTCGGCGGCGTCCTCGTCGGGGTGCTCCCGGAAGTCGACGCCTTCGCCGCGCGGGAAGGCTTCCCAGACGCGGCGTTCGGCGGGGGTCAGGTCGTTGATCTCCATCGGAGGGGATGGTGGCGCGCATACCGACAGAGTGTCAACTTCACGCGCGACACCACCCTTTGGGGTGAAAATCAGTGGTGGGCTGAGGCACCCTCCTGGAGCTTCTGCCCCTTGAGCAGGAACCAGGCGGCCACGGCGGTGCCCAGCAGGACCAGGGCGCTGACGCCGGAGGCGTAGTGCAGGCCGTCCACGAAGGCCTGCCGGGCGGAGTCCAGCAGCGTGTGCCCGGTCTGCGGATCCAGGGCGCCGGCGGCTTCGACGGCGCCGCCGAGCGATTCGTGCGCGGCCTCGGCGAGCGGCGCGGGGACCGCGGCGGGGGCGGTGAAGCCCTGGTAGACCCCGGTGACGATGGAGCCGAGGAGGGCGATGCCGAGGGCGGCGCCCAGCTCGTACGCGGTCTCGGAGACGGCCGAGGCGGCGCCGGCCTGCTCCTTGGGGACGCTGGAGAGGATCACGTCGGCGGTGACGGTGAAGGAGAAGCCCGCACCGAGGCCGACGATGAGCAGGGACGCGCCGAGCAGCGGGTAGCCGCTGTCCTGCCGGACCAGGGTGAGCACGCCCAGGGCCAGGCCTATCGCGCCGAGGCCGCCGGCCACGACGGACCGGACGGAGAACCGGCGGGCCCACTGGCCGGCGACCAGGCCGGTGACCACCGCGCCGATGGCGGCGGGCAGTTCGGCGAGCCCGGCTTCCAACGGCTCGCGGCCCTGGACGAGCTGGAGGAACTGGGAGAGGAAGAACAGCAGGCCGGAGAGGCCGAAGACGGTGAGGAGGTCGGAGACGACCGCGCCGGAGAACCCGCGGTCCTTGAAGAGCCGCATGTCGAGCAGCGGTGCGGGCAGCGTGAACTGGCGGCGCACGAAGGCGTACAGGGCTGCCGCGCCGAGCACGGCGGCGAGGCCGGCGTCCCAGGTCGGGCCGTGGGTGGCGGCTTCCTTGACGGCGTAGACGACACCGATCACACCGACGAGGGAGAGGGCGACACTGAGCAGGTCCCAGGGCCCGGCGACCGGGTTCTTGGACTCGGGCAGCAGCTTGATGCCGACCAGGACCAGGACGATCATCACGGGCAGGTTGATGAGGAAGACCGAGCCCCAGTAGAAGTGCTGGAGGAGTGCTCCGCCGACGACGGGGCCGACGGCCGCGCCCGCGGAGGCGGTGGCGCCCCAGATGCCGATGGCGAGGCTGCGCTCGCGCGGGTCGGTGAAGATGTTCCGGATCAGCGCGAGGGTGGAGGGCATGAGGGTCGCGCCGGCCACGCCGAGCAGGGCCCGGGCCACGATCATCATCTCGGGGGTGGTGGCGTAGGCGGTGAGCACGGACACGGCGCCGAAGGCGGTCGCGCCGGTCAGCAGGAGCTTCTTGCGGCCGATCCGGTCGCCGAGGGAGCCCATGGAGACGAGCAGGCCGGCGATGACGAAGGAGTAGATGTCGCCGATCCAGAGCAGCTGGGTGCCGGACGGTTCGAGGTCCTCGGAGAGGGACGGGGTGGCGAGGCCGAGGACGGTGGCGTCGACGGCGACGAGGAGGACGGCCAGCACCAGCACGGCCAGCGCGAGCCAGCGCCCGCGGCTGCCGCCCCCGCCGGTCTCCGCCCCCGTCCGGGGCTTCAGCTGCTCGGTTGCGGTCATGTCCTATCACTCCGTTGCGCGCCACCGAGCAAGAGCTCGAAGATCATGTGTTGGAAGTCCTTGGCGGCCACCCGGCCGTCCATGACGGCCCAGGCGCAGGTGCCGATGAGGCCGTAGAGGGCCTCGGTGAGCCAGGCCGGGCTCAGGTCGATCCGGATGTCGCCCTCCGCCTGGCCGCGCCGGAAGAGCGCGCTGACGCGGGCGTCGAGCCGGGCCCATCCCTCGTTGACCTGGTCGCCTTCGAACAGCTGGTTCTCGGTGACGAGGAAGGCCAGCAGCTGGGCGTTGGACTCGCTCTCGGCGACGAGCCGGCGCAGCGCCTCCACGGCGGTGCCCTCGTCGAGGCGCGCCCGGTCGAAGGCGTCCTCGAACTCGCGGATGCCGAGTTCCTCCAGGGCCCGTACGAGGGCGTCGCGCCCGGCGAAGTGCCGGTGGAGGGTCGCGCGGCCGATGCCGGCGGCGCGGGCGACCTCGTCCATCGTGGCGGTCGACTTGCGGGAGAGCAGGGCTGCGGCGTCGCGGAGCACCTGGTCACGATCCATGGCCATGAGACAACGGTACACCAAATGAGACGTCAATGTCTCATTTTATTGCGGTGCCCCTCCGGCACCGGGAACGGAAGACTGCACGGATGACGACGAAGCCCCTGCTCCTGATCGACGTGGACGGCCCGCTGAACCCGTACGCGGCTCAGGCCCAGCGCCGCCCCGAGGGGTACACCACCCACCGGATGCGGCCCACCGGCTGGTCGCTCGCCGAGAACCGGAAGCCGTTGCGCGTATGGCTCAACCCCGACCACGGCGCGGAGCTGCGCGCGCTGGCGGACGCGTACGAGCTGGTCTGGGCGACGACCTGGAAGGACGAGGCCAACGACTGGATAGGACCGCACCTCGGCCTGCCGCGGCTGCCGTACATCGACTGGCCGGAAATGCACGGCCGCGCGCCGCGGGGAACCTTCTGGAAGACGCAGTACGTCCTGGAGTACGCGGGCGGACGCGAGTTCGCCTGGATCGACGACGACATCACGGACATGGACCGCGAGTACGTCGACCAGCGCCACCCGTTCCGGGCCCTGTTGATGCGGGTCGACGAGCGGATCGGGCTGACCCGGCCGGACTTCGACGCGTTGGCGGAGTGGGCGCAGTGAGGGCGGCCCGGGTTTTGATCACGCTCGCGGGACACCCTTAGCATGCCCATGCCACCCCCGTGCGATCTGTCACCCGACGAAAGCGACCCATGCGCATCCAGCGGATCCTCGCCACGACCGCCGCCCTCAGCTGCCTGTTCACCCTGGCCGCGTGCAAGGAGGGCGGCCAGGCGTCCCCACCGGGGGCGGGAACCCCGTCCTCCACGGCTGCCACGGCTGCCGCGGAAGGGCCCCTCGCCGAGGCGCAGCGCCACCTGCGGCAGTTCACCTCGTGCGAGGACCTGACCGCGAAGGCCGACGACCCGAGGATGCCGGGCGGTGACTTCCCCAAGGTCGGCCAGTGGTCGGTGACGGAGGTCGGCGTGTGCAGCGACAAGCCCGAGAAGGGCGACATCGTCATCGCCGTGCCCAAGGACATGAAGGCGTTCCAGGAGGGCTACAAGAAGTACGTCCTGGCCCGGATGGGCGCGGGCGAAGGCGCCTACGGACTGTTCGACCAGGTGCTGGTCGGCAAGGGCTTCGTCGCCTTCCCGACCCGGACGGCGACGTCCCTGAAACTCGTCCGCTCCGACCTGCGCGTCCTGGTCTGCAACCCGGGCGGCCGGGTGCCCGACGGGTACAAGCGCGAGAAGCCCCTCGTGGAGGGCTGCGGCCTCACCGACTTCGTCTCCACCGAGGACGGCTCGGGCAGCCCGAACTTCGAGACCCCGCAGGACCCGTCCGGCGACGGCTCGAAGCCCGGCCAGCCGAAGAACGGCAGCCTCGGCCTTCCGCGCGCGGGCAGCATCGCCGAACTGCGCAAGCTCGTGGGCAACAGCCTGGACTGCCAGAAGAACTTCTCCACCGACCCCGAGGCAGTGGCCATCGAGTCGATCGACTACCAGCCGGTGATCAAGGGCAATGCGCTGGAGTGGGGCGTGACGGGCCGCGCCCTGTGCGGGCAGCCTGCCGGCGAGCGGCGCGCCCACGACCTCAGCTGGCTGGACACCGTCGGGGACATGAAGAAGCTCCAGACCAAGGCCAAGGCAGCCCAGCAGGCCGACCTGAAGGACGACGGCAAGCTGAAGGCGACCGCGAGCCTGCTGCTCGTCGGCGAGAACATCGCGGTCGAGACCAACAGCCCGTCCTCCCGGTTCGGCCTGTACCAGCTGCAGTTCCTGTACCTGAACTGCACGCCGGGCTTCTCCGCCCCCTCCGGGTACCGGCTGGAGAAGTCCCAGGTCGAAGGCTGCGTCCTGACCAACTACGAGCCGGAGCACCCGCTCGGCTGAGCCGGGGCGGCCGCGGGCGCAGGGGGACGCGGACACGGCGGAGGGGCGGGGGGGGGCGGGGTTCTGCGTCGCCCCCCCCCGGGCATACGCGGCGGCGGGGCTGTCCCTGCCCCCGGGGCGGCCGGGGGAGAGC
>NZ_JBHXTC010000030.1:56763-88345 GCF_042677605.1 Streptomyces sp. NPDC127106
GCGCGGCGCCGCCGGGCGGGGGGGGGGGGGGGGGGGGGCGGGGGGGGGGGGGGCGGGGGGGGGGGGGGGGGGGGGGGGCGCGCGCCCCCCCCCCCCCCCCCCCTCCGGTCATCCCGCGGCGTGCGGACGTACATGCCCCGGGGGCCTCGAGGCCGTCGGGGGTGCGGGCCGCAGGGCCGCGGGCGTTCGGGGGCGGCAGCGTACGGCTACGGCTGCCGGGGGCGGGCTACTGCTTGTGCACGGCCCAGGCGTGCTGGATCACGAGGTCCGCCTTCAGCTCGGTGAGCTGGAGCGCCACCGCCGAGGGGGCCGTGCCACCGCGGCCGCTGCGCGAGGCGAGCGCACCGGTGACGTTCAACACCGTCCGCACCTCGGGCGTCAGGTGCGCGGAGATCTTCGCGAACTGCTCGTCGGTCAGCTCGTCGAGCTCGATGCCGAGCGCCTCGCACTCCTTGACGCACTCGCCGGCCACCTCGTGCGCCACCCGGAACGGCACGCCCTGCTTGACCAGCCACTCCGCGATGTCCGTGGCGAGGGAGAAGCCGGCCGGCGCCAGCTCCTCCATGCGCTCCCGGTTGACGGTGAGGGTGGCCATCATGCCGGTGAAGGCGGGGAGCAGGACCTCCAGGGTGTCGCAGGAGTCGAAGACCGGCTCCTTGTCCTCCTGCAGGTCCCGGTTGTAGGCGAGCGGGAGGGCCTTGAGGGTGGCGAGCAGGCCGGTCAGGTTGCCGATGAGGCGGCCGGACTTGCCGCGGGCCAGCTCGGCGATGTCCGGGTTCTTCTTCTGCGGCATGATCGACGAGCCGGTGGAGAAGGCGTCGTGCAGGGTCACGAAGGAGAACTCCTTCGTGTTCCAGATGATGATCTCCTCCGCGATCCGGGACAGGTTGATCCCGATCATGGCGGTGATGAAGGCGAACTCGGCGACGAAGTCGCGGGAGGCCGTGCCGTCGATCGAGTTGCCGACCGAGCCCCGCTCGAAGCCCAGGTCGGCGGCGACCGCCTCCGGGTCCAGGCCCAGCGAGGAGCCGGCCAGTGCGCCCGAGCCGTACGGGGAGACCGCGGTCCGGGTGTCCCACTGGCGCAGCCGCTCGGCGTCCCGGGACAGGGACTGGACGTGGGCGAGCACGTGGTGCGCGAAGAGCACCGGCTGGGCGTGCTGGAGGTGGGTGCGGCCGGGCATGGCCACGTCCGGGTGCGTCTCGGCGAGGCCGATCAGCGCGTCCTGGAGGTCGGCGATGAGACCGCCGATGATCCGGGCGTGGTCGCGCAGGTACATCCGGAAGAGGGTGGCCACCTGGTCGTTGCGGGACCGGCCGGCGCGCAGCTTGCCGCCGAGATCGGCGCCGAGCCGCTCCAGCAGGCCGCGCTCCAGGGCGGTGTGCACGTCCTCGTCGGCGATGGTGCCGGTGAAGGAGCCGTCGGCGACGTCGGCCTCCAGCCGGTCCAGGCCCGCGATCATGCGGTCGAGCTCGTCGGCGGTGAGCAGCCCGGCCTTGTGGAGCACGCGGGCGTGGGCGCGGGAGCCGGCGATGTCGTACGGGGCGAGGCGCCAGTCGAAGTGGACGGAGGCGGAAAGCTTCGCCAGGGCCTCGGCGGGGCCGTCGGCGAACCGGCCGCCCCAGAGCCGGACGTCACCGTTGTTGCTGCTCACTGCTGATGCTCCTCGATCACTGCATGGCTTCGGGTATGGAACGGCCTCCCCGCCGCGGAGGTAACGGGGAGGCCGTCACGGGTCCGCCCGCGCCGCGGGCGCCGGGGTCAGCCCGGGGCGACGTCAGGCTCCGCCGGCCAGATCGCGGCGCGCGGCGATCTTCGCGGAGAGGGCGAAGATGTCGATGAAGCCCTGGGCCTTGGACTGGTCGAAGGTGTCGCCGGTGTCGTAGGTGGCGAGGTTGAAGTCGTAGAGGGACTCCTCCGACTTCCGGCCGGTGACGACGGCGCGGCCGCCGTGCAGGGTCATCCGGATGTCACCGGTGACGTGCTGGTTGGCCTCGTTGATGAAGCCGTCCAGGGCCCGCTTGAGCGGGGAGAACCACAGGCCGTCGTAGACGAGCTCGCCCCAGCGCTGCTCGACCTGCCGCTTGTACCGGGCGAGCTCGCGCTCGACGGTGACGTTCTCCAGCTCCTGGTGGGCGGTGATGAGCGCGATCGCGCCCGGGGCCTCGTAGACCTCGCGGGACTTGATGCCGACGAGGCGGTCCTCGACCATGTCGATCCGGCCGATGCCCTGGGCGCCGGCCCGCTCGTTGAGCTGCTGGATGGCCTGGAGCACGGTGACGGGCCTGCCGTCGATGGCGACCGGGACGCCCTCCTTGAAGGAGATGACGACCTCGTCGGGCTCACGCGGGGTGGCCGGGTTGGAGGTGTACTCGTAGATGTCCTCGATGGGCGCGTTCCAGATGTCCTCCAGGAAGCCCGTCTCGACGGCGCGACCGAAGACGTTCTGGTCGATGGAGTACGGGGACTTCTTGGTGGTCGCGATCGGGAGGTTCTTCGCCTCGCAGAAGGCGATGGCCTTGTCCCGGGTCATCGCGTAGTCGCGGACCGGGGCGATGCACTTCAGGTCGGGACCGAGGGCCTGGATGCCGGCCTCGAAGCGGACCTGGTCGTTGCCCTTGCCGGTGCAGCCGTGGGCGACGATGCCGGCGCCGTGCTTCTTCGCGGCGGCGACCAGGTGCTTGACGATGGTGGGGCGGGAGAGCGCCGAGACCAGCGGGTAGCGGTCCATGTAGAGGGCGTTCGCCTTGATGGCCGGGAGGCAGTACTCGTTGGCGAACTCGTCCTTGGCGTCCGCGACCTCGGCCTCGACGGCACCGCAGTCGAGCGCGCGCTTGCGGATGACGTCCAGGTCCTCGCCGCCCTGGCCGACGTCCACGGCAACGGCGATGACCTCGGCGCCCGTCTCCTCGGCGATCCAACCGATGGCGACGGAGGTGTCCAGGCCGCCCGAGTAGGCGAGTACGACGCGCTCGGTCACGGGTTTCTCCTTACGGTGCAATCCAGCGATGGGCATAACTATGCACTGCTCCGTATGTTTCGTCAATCGGCCGGTGTGGCGCGCGCCTGACCAGCGGATATATCGGCGGCGCCCGCTGCATCACGGCGGCTACGCTCCCGATGTCGAGCGGCGCACTGCGCCGCCGGGGCGGACCGGGGAGGGCCCATGGGAACGGAGCGGCGGCGGGACGCGGAGGCGGGACGCGCGGCCGCGCGGCAGCTGCTGGACGGCGGCACGGTCCCGGTCGGCGGGGTGCTGGCGCACGGCGGCCCGGAGAGCTGGCTGGCCTTCGACGAACACGTACGGGGCGTGCTGGCCGGCCGGGGCGAGCCGGGCACGCCGCCGCGGCCGCGCTTCGGGATGCCGCGCCGGGCGCCCACGCCCGTGGTGACGCCGCTGGAGCTGCGCCTGTGCCACCCCGACGGCCGGGAGCGGGAGGCGGCGCTCGGCACGACGCACACGCCGCTGCCGCTGCCGCTGCCGCTGCCGCTCGTGGTGATCCGCTGCACCGACTGGGTCCCGCAGGTGCGCGCACGGGCCCGCCGCGCGCTGGTGCAGGCTCTGGCCGCCGACGCCCCGTACACCGTCTTCACCGCGATCCCGCTCGTCCTGCGACTCGCCGGGCGGGAGCAGGGAGCCTGGGCGGTGGAGCTGTTCGAATGCGCCCTGCACGCCCGGGAGCCCCGCCTCCGGCAGTGGTGGCCGGTCGGCCTGGTCACGGGCCCGCCCTCCCGTGAGGAGGCCGACGGGATACTGGCCGGGCTGCACCTCAAGGCGCATCTGCCGACCCGGCGCTTCGCCGCCCGCGTCAGCCTCGCCCGCGGCGGCACGGCCCTGCCGGAGCTCGCCCGGCACGCCGGGGCCGAACGCGATCCGGCGACGGCCCGCCTGTGGGCCGACGCCGCCCTGGAGGCACTGGCGGCAGCGAACCGCGCGGCTGGCGCCGCGGCGGCCGCCGATGCGGCGATCGACGCCCTGCTCGGCAGCCCCGTCCCCATGGTGCGCTCGGCCGGGGTCACCGCCCTGCGCGCGGCCGGACGGTCGGCCGAGGCCGAGCGCTACCTCGCCGACCGCTCCTGCCTGGTCCGGGCCTGCGCGCGCTGGCTCGTCGGCCAGGACGGCGGCGACCCCCAGGCCCGCTACCGCTGGCTCGCCACGGATCCGGCCGGCCCGTCCCCGTACGCGGTGGCCGGCCTCGCCGAATGCGGCCGCCGCGCCGACGTGCCGCTGCTGCGGGAGCTGCTGGGGCACCCCGTCGGCCGGGTGCGCGCCGCCGCGCTGGCAGGGCTGCGGCAGCTGGACGCCACCCCCGACGACTCGGCCCTGCTCGCACTGCTGGACGACCCGGCCCCGTCCGTGGCCCGCGAGGCCTGTCTGGCCCTGCTGCCGTCGGCCGGCCGGCTGGACCCGGGCCCGCTGGCCGCCCGCTGTGGCCGTCAGGAAGGCCTGCACGTCCGCCGCGCGGCGTTCCGGCTGCTGCGGGCGCGGGGCGGGATCGAGGCGCTGCGGGCCGCCGTGCTCTTGTCCTCGGACTGGGACCCGAAGCTGCGCGGGCTCGCACGGGTGACCGTACGCGGCTGGGACTGGCAGCTCAGCCTGTTCACGGGGGAGGCGGACGCGGCGGAGCTCACCGCGCTGCTGCGCAGGTCCGCACACCTGTTCAGCGCGGACGAACTGGCGGCCCGGCGCGCCCGCCTGGGCCCGGCCGGCCCGACTCCCGCTCCCGAAACTGACGTTCGGGCCGAATAATGCTCTCATGGGAAAGCTCTACGAACGCATAGACGGCCGGCTGCGCACCTTCATCGAGGAGCAGCCGGTCTTCTTCACCGCGACGGCCCCGCTGGCGGCGGACGGCCACGTCAACCTGTCCCCCAAGGGCCGCAAGGGAACCCTCGTCGTCATCGACGAACTGACGCTCGCCTACCTCGACTTCGGCGGCAGCGCCGCCGAGACCATCGCCCACGTCCGGGAGAACGGCCGGATCACCCTGATGTGGTGCTCGTTCGACGGCCGCCCCACCATCGTGCGGGTGCACGGCCGGGCCGAGGCCGTCTTCCGCGACGACCCCCGCTGGGGCGAGCTGATCGGGCGGTTCGCGCAGGCCGACGGACCGGGCGCGCGGGCGGTCGTCGTCGTGCACGTGCTGCGGGTCTCCGACTCCTGCGGGTTCGCCGTTCCCTTTATGGAGTACAAGGGCGAGCGCGAGCTCCATGCGGAGTACTTCGGACGCCAGACGGACGAGGAGTTCGCCGCGTACTGCGAGCGGAAGGAGTACGTCGGGGTGAGTGTCGACGGCCTGCCTGCGCTGCCCTTGCCCCTCCCCCCGCGTACCGTCTGAGATGTGCTGCGTACCGCTCTCGTCACCGGCTCACTGATCCTCACCACCCTCCTCCCCCACGACAGTCCGCCACTGCCCGACCAGCTAGCCGACACCGGCGGCGGCAGCCAGCTCATCACCGCCGTCGCGCCGTCGCCCGGCTCCACCACCGGTCGGGTGGTCTGGTGGGAGCGGCTGGCAGGGCACTGGATCGCGAAGGGCAGCGCCGAGGCCCGGTTCGGGGCGAAGGGCCTGACGGAGGGCACGACCCGGGTCCAGGGCACCAACACCACCCCGACCGGCCTGTACGCCCTCCCGTACGCCTTCGGCATCCGCCGGGCCCCGGCCGGGACCGAGTACACCTACCGGCGGGTGACGCGCACCTCCTGGTGGTGCCAGGACATCGCGTCGACCAGTTACAACCGCTGGGTGGAACCGCTGCCGGCGGACTGCGCGCCCGGCGAGTCCGAGCACTTGGTGACGTACGCACGGCAGTACGCCCATGCGCTGGTCATCGCCTTCAACTACGACCAGCCGGTCCGCGGCCGCGGGGCGGGCATCTTCCTGCACGTCAACGGCAAGGGGGCGACGGCGGGTTGCGTGTCGGTCCCGGCGGAGGCGATGCGCGCGATCCTCCGCTGGGCCGACCCCCGCCGCAGCCCGCACATCGCGATCGGCACGCAGACGGGCGACCTGGCGATCACCCGCTACTGACGGCCGCCCGCGCCCGCGGAACCGATCGGGCGGTCCCGCGGGCCCGGATCCGTCAGCCTTCCTTCTGGGCCAGGCGCAGGAGGTGGTCGGCGAGGGCCTGGCCGCCCGCCGGATCACGGCTGATGAGCATCAGCGTGTCGTCGCCGGCGATGGTGCCGAGGACGGCGTGCAGTTCTGCCTGGTCGATCGCCGAGGCGAGGAACTGCGCGGCACCCGGCGGGGTGCGCAGGACGACGAGGTTCGCGGAGGCCTCCGCCGAGATCAGCAGTTCGCCGGAGAGGCGCCGCATGCGCTCCTCCTTCGCCGACTCACCGAGCGGGGCCTGCGGGGTGCGGAAGCCGCCCTCGCTGGGCACCGCGTAGATCAGCTCGCCGCCGGTGTTGCGGATCTTCACCGCGCCCAGCTCGTCGAGGTCGCGGGAGAGCGTCGCCTGGGTGACGCTCAGTCCGTCGTCCGCGAGGAGTTTGGCCAGCTGGCTCTGGGAGCGGACCGGCTGCCGGTTCAGGATGTCCACGATCCGGCGGTGGCGGGCGGTGCGGGTCTGGGGAACGGAAGGACCGCCCCCGGTCTCCGCGTGGGGGGACGCCCACTGCTCGTTGTCCTGCGCCTGGCTCATCGTCTTCTCATTCCCCGGTTCGTCCGTCCCCGTTGGCTGCGTCGAGGATGCCGGGCAGGCCCCGGACGAACGCGTCCGCCTCGGCCTCGGTGAGCACGTACGGGGGCATGAGCCGTACGACGTCGGGGGCGGGCGCGTTGACCAGGAAGCCGGCGTCCTGGGCCGCCTGCTGCACCTGCGGTGCGTACGGCCCGGTCAGCACGATACCCAGGAGAAGGCCCTCGCCACGGACATGGGAGACCAGCGGGTGGCCCTCGCCGCCGCCGAGGCCCTCGATTCCGGAGCGCAGCTGCTCGCCGCGGGCCTTGACCCGGTCGAGGAGTCCGTCGGTGGCGATGGTGTCGAGGACGGCCAGGCCGGCGGCGCAGGCGACGGGGTTCCCGCCGAAGGTGGTGCCGTGCTGGCCGGGCTGCAGGAGGTCCGCGGCCGGACCGAAGGCGGCGACGGCGCCGATGGGCAGGCCGCCGCCCAGCCCCTTCGCGAGGGTGACGAGGTCGGGTTCGACGCCCTCGTGGGCCTGGTGCTCGAACCAGTGGCCGCAGCGCCCGATGCCGGTCTGCACCTCGTCGAGGACGAGGAGGGTGCCGGTGGCGCGGGTGATCTCCCGGGCTGCCTTGAGGTAGCCGGCGGGCGGTACGACGACGCCGTTCTCGCCCTGGACCGGCTCGATGACGACGAGCGCGGTCTCCTCGGTGACGGCGGCCCGCAGGGCCTCGGCGTCACCGTACGGGACGTGGGTGACGTCGCCGGGCAGCGGCAGGAACGGGCGCTGCTTGGCGGGCTGGCCGGTGAGCGCGAGGGCGCCCATGGTGCGGCCGTGGAAACCGCCCGAGGTGGCGACCATGTGGGTCCGCCCGGTCAGTCGGCCGATCTTGAAGGCGGCTTCGAGGGCCTCGGCACCGGAGTTGCAGAAGAAGATCCGGCCGGGGCGGCCGAAGAGCTGGAGCAGCCGCTCGCCGAGGGCGAGGGCGGGCTCGGAGGCGTAGAGGTTGGAGACGTGGCCGAGGGTGGAGACCTGGGCGGTCACGGCGGCGACGATCGCGGGGTGGGCGTGGCCGAGGGCGTTGACGGCGATGCCGCCGACGAGGTCGGTGTACTGCTTGCCGTCGGCGTCCCAGACCTGGGCGCCCTCGCCGCGGACGAGGGCCACGGCGGGCGTGCCGTAGTTGTTCGTCAGCGTGGCCCGCCAGCGGGCCGCGTACTCCTGATTGGCGGTCACGACTGCTTCCCTCCCCGGGTGGTGGACTCCTGCGGGTCCGGCACGACCATCGTGCCGATCCCCTCGTCGGTGAAGATCTCCAGCAGGATCGAGTGCTGGACGCGCCCGTCGATCACCCTGGCGGTGCGCACCCCGTTGCGTACGGCGTGCAGGCAGCCCTCCATCTTGGGGACCATGCCGCTGGACAGCTCGGGCAGCAGCTTCTCCAGCTGGCTGACGGTGAGCCGGCTGATCACCTCGTCGCTGTGGGGCCAGTCGGCGTACAGGCCCTCGACGTCGGTGAGGACCATGAGCGTCTCGGCTCCGAGCGCGGCGGCGAGCGCGGCGGCGGCGGTGTCGGCGTTGACGTTGTAGACGTGCCCGTCGTCGGCGCTGCGCGCGATGGACGAGATGACCGGGATCCGTCCGTCGGCGAGCAGGGCCTCGATGGCGCCGGTGTCGATGGCGGTGATCTCGCCGACCCGGCCGATGTCCACCTGCTCCCCGTCGATCTGGGGCATGTGTCGGACCGCGGAGATGGTCTGGGCGTCCTCGCCGGTCATGCCGACGGCGAGCGGGCCGTGCTGGTTGAGCAGGCCCACCAGCTCGCGCTGGACCCGGCCCGCGAGCACCATCCGGACGACGTCCATGGCCTCCGGGGTGGTCACGCGCAGGCCCGCCTTGAACTCGCTGACCAGGCCTTCCTTGTCGAGCTGGGCGTTGATCTGGGGGCCGCCGCCGTGCACGACGACCGGGCGGAGCCCGGCGTGCCGGAGGAAGACCACGTCCTGTGCGAATGCGGCTTTGAGCTCGTCGTCCACCATGGCGTTGCCGCCGAACTTGATGACGACCGTCTTGCCGTGGTGGCGCGTCAGCCAGGGCAGGGCTTCGATGAGGATCTGCGCCTTCGGGAGGGCGGTGTGCTTCCGCGCGGTGCCGGTCATGAGCTGTAGGCGCTGTTCTCGTGGACGTACTCGGCGGTCAGGTCGTTGGCCCAGATCACCGCGGACTCGCTGCCGCTGGACAGGTCGGCGGTGATGCGCACCTCGCGGTCCTTCATGCTGACCAGGTCGCGGTCCTCGCCGACGGAGCCGTTCTTGCAGACCCACACGCCGTTGATGGCCACGTTGAGGCGGTCGGGGTCGAAGGCGGCCTGGGTGGTGCCGATGGCGGAGAGGACCCGGCCCCAGTTGGGGTCCTCCCCGTGGATGGCGCACTTGAGGAGGTTGTTGCGGGCGATGGACCGGCCGACCTCGACGGCGTCGTCCTCGCTGGCCGCGCCGACGACCTCGATGCGGATGTCCTTGCTCGCGCCCTCGGCGTCGCCGATCAGCTGGCGGGCGAGGTCGTCGCAGACGGTCCGCACGGCCTCCGCGAAGTCCTCGTACGCCGGCGCGGTGCCGGACGCGCCGGAGGCGAGCAGCAGCACGGTGTCGTTGGTGGACATGCAGCCGTCGGAGTCGACCCGGTCGAAGGTGCTGCGGGTGGCGGCGCGCAGGGCCCGGTCGAGGGTGGCGCTGTCCAGGTCGGCGTCGGTGGTGAGGACGACGAGCATGGTGGCGAGGCCCGGGGCGAGCATGCCGGCGCCCTTGGCCATGCCGCCGACGGTCCAGCCCTCCCGCGTGACCGCGGCGGTCTTGTGGACGGTGTCGGTGGTCTTGATGGCGACGGCGGCGGCCTCGCCGCCGTCCGCGGAGAGGGCGGCGACGGCGGTGTCCACGCCGGGCAGCAGCTTGTCCATGGGGAGCAGGACGCCGATCAGGCCGGTGGAGGCGACGGCCACCTCGCCGGCGTTGTGCTCGCCGCCGAGGGCCTGGGCGACCTTCTCGGCGGTGGCGTGGGTGTCCTGGAAGCCCTTGGGGCCGGTGCAGGCGTTGGCGCCGCCCGAGTTGAGGACGACCGCGCTGACGGCGCCGCCGCGCAGGACCTGCTCGGACCACCGGACGGG
The DNA here is from genome assembly GCF_042677605.1 of Streptomyces sp. NPDC127106. Taxonomy (NCBI): domain Bacteria; kingdom Bacillati; phylum Actinomycetota; class Actinomycetes; order Kitasatosporales; family Streptomycetaceae; genus Streptomyces; species Streptomyces sp. NPDC127106. Next base: position 66,558 of record NZ_JBHXTC010000030.1, read on the forward strand.
GGCCGCCTTGACGCGGTTGGAGGTGAAGACGCCGGCCGCGGCCAGACGGGGCCCGTTGTTGACCACGAGGGCGAGGTCCGGGTTGCCGTTCTCCTTGATCCCCGCGGCGATGCCCGCCGCGGTGAACCCCTGTGCTGCCGTGACCGTCACTGCGTCTCCTCGTTCGCTTCTTCCGTCGTCGTCCGCAGCCCGGCGGCTGCGTCTGGGGCGCTCGGTACGGCGCTCACGGTGCGACTCCGATCGTGGACAGCCCCAGGCTCTCGTGGAGCCCGAGGGCGATGTTCATGCTCTGGACCGCGCCGCCGGCGGTGCCCTTGGTGAGGTTGTCGATGGCGCTGATCGCGATGATCCGCTGCGCGGCTGCGTCATGGGCGACCTGGACCTGAACGGCGTTGGAACCGTAAACGGACGCCGTCGCCGGCCACTGGCCCTCGGGCAGCAGGTGGACGAAGGGCTCGTCCGCGTACGCCTTCTCGTACGCGGCGCGCACCGCCTCGGCGGTGGTGCCGGGGAGGGCCTTGGCGGAGCAGGTCGCGAGGATGCCGCGGGACATGGGCGCGAGGGTGGGGGTGAAGGAGACGGAGACCCGCTGCCCGGCGACCGGGGACAGGTTCTGCACCATCTCGGGGGTGTGCCGGTGGACGCCGCCCACGCCGTACGGGCTCACCGACCCCATGACCTCGGAGCCGAGCAGGTGCGGCTTGAGGGCCTTGCCCGCGCCGGAGGTGCCGCTGGCGGCGACGATCACCGCTTCCGGTTCGGCGAGCCGGTCCGCGTAGGCCGGGAAGAGGGCGAGGGAGACGGCGGTGGGGAAGCAGCCGGGGACCGCGATGCGCTTGGCCCCCTCCAGCGCGGCGCGCCCCCCGGGCAGCTCGGGCAGCCCGTAGGGCCAGGTGCCGGCGTGGGGGGCGCCGTAGAACGCGTCCCAGTCGGCGGAGTCCTTCAGCCGGTGGTCGGCGCCCATGTCGACGACGAGCACGTCGGGGCCGAGCTCGGCGGCGACGGCGGCGGACTGCCCGTGGGGCAGGGCCAGGAAGACCACATCGTGGCCGGCGAGGACCTCGGGGGTGGTCGGCTCCAGGGTGCGTCCGGCGAGCGGGACCAGGTGGGGCTGCAGGGAGCCGAAGCGCTGGCCGGCGTTGGAGTGGCCGGTGAGCGCGCCGATCTCCACCTCGGGGTGGGCCAGGAGCAGGCGCAGGAGCTCACCGCCCGCGTATCCGCTCGCTCCGGCCACTGCTGCACGTACCACCATCGGACCCTCCTCTTGGATGGCATGACTATACGTAGCGCCGCACTTTTATGCAATGCGGCGTGCGTCGCCCGCCCCGGTCACAGCCAGCTGACCTGCGGCCGTGCGGGGCGGCGGCCCGGGGAGCATGTCAGGCGCAGGTGACGGCGCGGCGAATCGCGTCGAGCGAGCGCGCCACGTCCTCGTCGCTGGTCGACCAGTTGCTCACGGAGATCCGCATGACGCGGCGGCCGTGCCAGGTGGAGCCGCTGATCCAGGTGTCGCCCTCGTCCAGCAGCCGAGCGAGGACCCGGTCGGTGCGGGCGTCGCTGCCGAACGAGGCGCAGACCTGCGTGAACACCACCTCGTTGAGGACGGTCGCGCCGTCGATCCCGGCGATGCCCTCGGCGAAGGTGCGGGCGTGCCGGCACAGCCGGTCGACGAGGTCCGCCACCCCTGACCGGCCGAGGGACCGCAGGACGGCCCAGACCGGGAAGGCCCTCCCGCGCCGGGAGAGCTCGGGGACCTTGTCGACGGGGTCGCCCTGCTCGTCGTGGATGAGGTAGTCGCCGCGCTGGCCCATCGCCGCCCGGAGTGCGGACGGGTCGCGGACGACGGCGAGGCCGCAGTCGTACGGGACGTTCAGGGTCTTGTGGGCGTCCGTCGCCCAGGAGTCGGCGGACGCGCAGCCGGCCGTCAGGTGCGCGTGCGCCGGGGAGGCCGCCGCCCACAGTCCGAAGGCGCCGTCGACGTGCACCCAGGCGTCCGCCGCGCGGGCGGCGCCGATCGCCGCGGGAAAGGGGTCGAACGCCCCGGAGTGGATGTCCCCGGCCTGGAGGACCACGATCGTCGGGCCCGGCCCGCCCGCGGCCAGGGCGTGGCACAGGGCCTCGGGGTCGATGCGCCCCTGCTCGTCCGCCCGCACGGTGACGGGTGCGCCGAGTCCCAGGTAGCGCAGCGCCAGGTCGACGGCGATGTGGCGGTCGGCGCCGGCGACGACCCGTACGGGCGGGCCGCCGGCGAGCCCGTCGCGGGCGGCGTTCCAGCCGGTGTCCCGCAGCACCGCGTCCCGGCCGGCGGCGAGGCAGGTGAAGTTCGCGGTGGTCGCGCCGGTGGTGAAGCCCACGGCGCTGCGCCCGGGCAGACCCAGCAGGTCGAGCAGCCAGGCGCTCGCGATGTCCTCGGCCGCGGCGTAGGCGGGCGAGGCGGCGCGCATCACGCAGTTCTGGTCCCAGGCGCTGACCAGCCAGTCCGCGGCCAGCGCGGCCGGTTCGGTGCCGCCGACCACGAACCCGTGGAAGCGGCCGCTGGGAAACGCGGTCAGGCCCGGCTCGCAGGCCGCGGCCATCAGGTCGACGACGTCGGCGGGCACGCCGGGGCCCTCGGGCAGCTCGGCACCGAGCGCCCGTACGACCTCGTCGACCGAAGCGCGGGCGGGTACCCGCCGCTCCGACAGGCTCGCCAGCCAGCGCACGGCATGGCCGTGTGCCCGTCGGAGCGCGGCCTCGCGCGCGTCCATACTCGGACTATGAGACGGCCGCCGCCGGGGTGCAACCCGCGCCCCCGGCCGGCCGGCGGGCGGGCGGGCGGGACGGCCTCCCGGCCGGCTGTCAGGTCAGGGCGTGGCGGACCCACACGTTCGGTTCCACGTACGCCGCGTAGCCCTGGTCCGGGTCGCAGTGGACCGGGGTGAGGGCCCCGGGCACGTGCACGGGCCCGGCCGTGTCGAAGGGCAGGCCCGTCCAGGCGCGCCACTCGTCCAGGGATCCGGTGACCGTCATCGACAGCGGCGCGATCGAGTCGATCACCCCGCCGGCGCGGACGTGGACGCGCAGCCACGGGTCGTGGGGCAGGCCGTCCTCGCGGGTGCGGTACGCGTACTCCCGGATCGGGGTGTCGGGTTCGGCCGGCTTGCCGCTCGGCCGGACCGGGGCCACCACCTCGGCGAAGCCACGGGCACGGGCGTTGTCCCGCATCGCGGCCAGCATCCGCCCGGACAGGCCCTCGCCCTGTCGGCCGCTGGCGACGCTGATCTCGATGGCGCTCACCGTGTCGGGCTCGATCCCGCGCCGCAGGTCGGAGAAGGCCCACAGGAAGACCTGGTCCCAGCCGCGGGCGGGCAGCACCCCGTCCCGCCCGGGCGCGTGCAGCGCGAACGGCATGCTGAACCCGCGGGCGACCACCGTGTCGCCGTCCAGGGCGATCAGCACGTACTCGGGCAGCTCCGCCACGATCCGCGGGTACAGCAGCCAGGCGAGCGAGTCGTTGCCCGAGAACTCGGGCCACGAGTCCTCCATGTCGTACAGCCGCTCGGCGAGTTCGGGGCGCCCGGCGATCGTGGTGATCTCGATTCCGTTCATGTGCGCAGGCTAGGGGCGGTGCGGCGGCGTCTCCACCGGATTACCCGGGGGCCTGGAGCGAGAGGTGCCAGTGCCCCGACCAGCCGGTCAGGGTGACGGTGGACAGCGGGCTGACGTCGACGCTCCAGTACGTCTGCGGGGCGACCCGCAGCGCGTACACCAGGGCCGCCCGCACCACGGAGGGCTCCGCGACCGCGACGATCGCGCCCCCGCCGTCGGCGGGCCGGGTGTCGAGCCAGCCGCCGATGCGGGAGATGAAGGCGAGGAGGGATTCTCCGCCGTGCGGGGCGGCGAGCGGGTCGCTGAGCCAGAGCTCCACCGCGCCGGGCTCACGGGCGGCCACCTCGCCCAGGGTCAGGCCCCGCCAGCGACCCATGTCGCACTCGCGCAGCGCGGGTTGGGCGAGCGGCGCGTACCCGAGGGCCCGGCCGGTGGCCCGGCTGCGCGGGCCGGGCGAGCAGTAGCGCAGTTCGGCGGCGCCCAGGGGCACCAGCCCGTGCGCGGCGGCGGACAGGGCGCGCCAGCCCTCGTCGTCCGGCGGGCGGTCGTCGTCGAAGCGCTCGGCGAGCAGCGAGGAGCCACGGGCTGCGGCGACGAGCGAAACCCGAACGTTCATGCGGCGATGGTGGGCCGCGCACCGCACCGGGTCAAGCGTCCGGCGGGTCGGGCCTCCGACGGGCAGGTGTCCGCAGGGGCGGGCGCCCGGCGGTTCAGCCCTCCGCGCCGGCGGTTCCCGCCCGCTCCTCCCCCAGCCCGCTGCGCAGCCGCTGCACGGCCTCGCCCAGTTCCGCCGTGCCCGAGACCCCGGCGAAGCTCAGCCGTACGTACGGCCCCGGCGGCTCCGCGCAGAAGTACGGACGCCCGGGCGTGACCGCGACGCCGGCTCGCAGGGCGGCGGCCGCGAAGGCCAGGTCGTCGTCCTCCCCGCCGGGCCGGACCCACAGCTGGAAACCGCCGGACGGCAGCCGGTGCAGTTGCAGCCCGGGCAGCCCGCGGCGCAGCGCGCCGGCGAGGGCGTCGCGCCGGTGCCGCAGCTCGGCGGCGACCGTACGCAGGTGGCGCGGCCAGGCAGGGGCGCCGACGAGTTCGAGGGCGGCCTCCTGGAGCGGGCGCGGTACGAAGAAGCTGTCCACGACCTGGATGGCCCGCAGCCGGTCCAGGACGGGGCCGCGGGCGGCGAGCGCGCCCACCCGCAGGCTCGGCGAGGTGATCTTGGTCAGCGAGCGGACGTGCACGACGACGCCGTCCCGGTCCTCGGCGGCCAGGGTCGGGGGCAGCGGCGCGGCGTCCTCGTGGGCGAGGGCGCGGGCGTAGTCGTCCTCCACGACGAACGCGCCGGCCTCCCGGGCGATCCGCAGCACTTCGGTCCGCCGTTCGGTGGCCAGCACCGTGCCGGTGGGGTTCTGGAACAGCGGCTGGCATACGAACACCCGGGCCCCGGTGGCTTCGAAGGCGGTGGCCAGCAGCTCCGGCCGGACCCCGTCGGCGTCGACGGGGACGGGCACGGGCCGGCACCCGGAAGCCCGGGCGATGGACAGCAGCCCGGGGTAGGTCGGGGACTCGACCAGGATCGGCGCCCCCGGAGGGGCCAGCGCGCGCACGGCGGTGGTCAGCGCGCTCTGCCCGCCCGCGGTGACCAGCACGTCGGCGGCGGTGACGGAGCCGCCGATCTCCCGGGCGAACCAGTCGCGCAGCTCGGGCAACCCCTCCACGGGCGGCCGCCCCCAGGCGCCGGGGCGCCGTCCGGCCCGGGCCAGGGCGGCGGCCATGGCCCGCTCGGGCTGGAGCGAGGGGTGCAGGTAGCCGCCGTTGAGCTCGATGACCCCGGTCGGCGGGGCCGCGAGGGAGTTGAGCACTCCGGAGGCGTCCACGGAGCGCGGGACCACCTCTCCGGCTCCCTCCGCGCTGAGGGCCACCTCCTGCCAGGAGGTGTCGCCGGGCGCGGATTCGGTCGTGCGGGGGCGGGCCCGGTAGGCGCCGGCGCCGGGCCGGGTGACCACGAGGCCTTCGGCGGCGAGCTGGGCGAGGGCACGGGAGACGGTGACGGGACTGACCCGGAAACGCTCCACCAGGGCCCGACTCGACGGCAGCTTTCCACCCACCGAGTAGCGGTTCAACTCGGAGCGCAGGGCATCTGCCAATTCCGCCACACTGCTACGCTCATACATGAGAGCACAGAATAGCGCTACCTCCGCCACCTCGATAGCGGTGGGAACCCCGGACAGCCCTACGGCCGACGCCCCGACCGGCGTCCGGGCCGACGCTCCGGCCCGCCCGGCCCCCGCCCGCCCGGCTCCGGCCCGCGCGGCCACCGGGACCGCGGGCAACGCCAGGGCCCGGACCGCATCCGGCACCGCGCTCGCCGCCCTCGGCGTCGTCGCCTTCTCGCTGACCTTCCCCGCCACCGCCTGGGGCCTGGAGGGCTTCGGCCCCTGGAGCTTCGTCTCGGTGCGCAGCGTGCTCGCCGCACTGATCGCGGGGGCCTTCCTGCTGGCCGGGCGGGTCCCGCTGCCGTCCCGCGAGCACTGGGCGGGGCTGGCGGTGGTCGTCGCAGGCGTGGTCGTCGGCTTTCCGCTGCTCACCACCCTGGCGCTGACCACCTCCACCACCTCGCACGCCGCCGTCGTGGTCGGGCTGCTGCCGCTCACCACGGCGGCCCTGTCCGCCCTGCGCACCGACGTGCGGCCCTCGCGCCGGTTCTGGGCCGCGGCCGTCGCCGGGGCCGCCGTCGTCCTCGTCTTCACCCTGGCCGAGAGCGGTGGCTCGCTCTCGGCCGGCGACGGGTTCCTGTTCGGGGCGCTACTGGCGTGCGCCGCCGGATACACCGAGGGAGGACGGCTGGCCCGCGCCATGCCGGGGTGGCAGGTCATCGGCTGGGCGCTGGTGCTGTCGCTCCCGCTCACCCTCGCCGGTTCCGCGCTGGGGCTGGCGTACGAGCCGGTGCGACTGACCGCCCACGCACTGGCGGGGCTGGCGTGGGCGGCCGCGGGCTCCACCTTCCTGGGCCTGTACGTCTGGTACCGGGGCATGGCGGAGATCGGCGCACCGCGGGCCAGCCAGCTCCAGTTGGCCCAACCGCTGCTGACCCTGGTGTGGTCGGTGGCCCTGCTGGGTGAGCGGCTGTCGCCCGCCGCTCCGGCGGCCGCTTGCGCAGTGCTGGTCTGCATCGCCCTGACCCAGCGGGCTTAATCCGGACAATTCGCCGTAAACTGTCGTCACCGGATCGAGACCGCCTCCGAGGAGGTCAGCTTATGCGCGCGACCGAAGGCGACCAGCTGGTGCAGCACGGCAGAGTCGTGGGGCAGCACGACAAGGTCGGCGAGATCACTCAGGTACTGGGAGAGAACGGCAGCCCGCCCTACCGGGTCCGTTTCCCCGACGGCCACGAAGCCCTGATGTCCCCGGGCCCCGACTGCGTGGTGAAGCACCCGGAGGAGCCCCGGCACTGATGCGGCGGCCCGGCGGCCCGGCGCCTCAGCGGGGCGGCACCGCCGTCGGGTAGTGGTCGGCGACGACCCTGGCCATCGCTCCATTGGGGTCCGCGGCCACCTGCTTCGCGGAGAAGTAGACGTGGCCGCGGACCTCGGCGTACCGGCGGGTGAAGGACAGGTGCCGGGACAGCTCGGCAGGGTCGCGCCAGGCGGCCGTCGCACTGTCGGGGTCGCAGCGGTACAGCGCCTCCCCGACGTACAGGTCGACGTCCGTCCCGGCGACGGTCTGCGCCCACCACGGGACGAGCTTCGCGTAGTCGGCCGTCGGGTGGCCGATGTGCCAGTAGACCTGCGGCACGACGTAGTCGATCCAGCCCTCCCGCACCCACGTGCGGGTGTCGGCGTACAGGTCGTCGTACGTGGCGAGGGACTGGGTGTCCGAGCCGAGGGGATCCCGGTCCCGGTTGCGCCAGACCGCGAACGGGCTGATGCCGAACCGGGCGGCCGGGCGCACCGACCGCACCTGCTCGGACATCTCCCGGACCAGGGCGTCGATGTTGGAGCGGCGCCAGTCGGCGCGGGTGGCGAAGCCGGCGCCGTGGCGCGCGTAGGCGTCGTCGTCGTCGAAGTACTCCCCCTCGACCGGGTACGGGTAGAAGTAGTCGTCCCAGTGCACCCCGTCCACGGCGTAGCGGGAGACGGCGTCGAGCATGGCCTCCTGCACGAAGGCCCGCACCTCGGGCAGCCCCGGGTTGTAGTACAGCTTGCCGCCGTACGGCACCGTCCAGCCGGGATTGCGGCGCGCCGGGTGAGAAGAGGCCAGGCGCGTGGGGTCGGTGTGGTTGTTGGCGACCCGGTACGGGTTGAACCAGGCGTGCAGTTCGAGCCCCCGGGCATGGGCTTCGGCGACGGCGGTGCCGAGCGGGTCCCAGCCCGGGTCGGTGCCCTGTCGACCCGTCAGCCACTGCGACCAGGGCTCCCGGGCGGCGGGCCACATCGCGTCGGCGGTGGGCCGGACCTGGAGGAACACCGCGTTCAGGCGCCGCCCGACGGCGGCGTCGAAGAGGGCGGTCAGTTCGTCGCGCTGCTCCCCGGCATCCAGCCCGGCCGCGGACGGCCAGTCCACGTTCTCCACGGCGGCGATCCACATGCCGCGGAACTCCGCGGCGGCCTCCCCCCGGGAGCCCCGGCGGCCCGCCGCCCCCGGCGCCGCCCCGGCCCCCTCCGCGTGCGCGGCCGCCCGGGCCGCCGGCGGCCGACCCCGCACCGCCTCGGTCGCTCCCGCCACCCGCGCCGGGCCCGCCGCCGCGGCGGCGAACGCCCCCGCGGCCCCCGCCAGCAGCCCCCGCCGTCCGATGTACGCCATGTGACGACTCCGTTCCGTTGCGTGACATCGCTTGTCTGCGCCCAGCATGCCCGCCCCGGCCCGTCACCACCGGCAAGATCGGGGGTAACGTCGGGGGGCGTGGCGGGCGCCGGATCGCAGTGACCACTGACGACAACGGGGGACCCGCCGACGACGGAGCAGCGAAAGGCACGAAGTGACTGACCTCCCTTCCGACATCACACGGGTCGGCGTAGTGGGCTGTGGCCAGATGGGTGCCGGCATCGCCGAGGTGTGCGCCCGCAGCGGTCTCGACGTGAAGGTCGCCGAGACCACGGGCGAGGCCCTGGAACTCGGGCGGACCCGGCTGCACAACTCCCTGACCAAGGCCGCCGCCCGCGGCAAGATCAGCGAGGAGGAGCGGGACGCCACCCTGGCCCGACTCTCCTTCACCACCGACCTCGGCGAGTTCGCCGACCGCGACCTGGTCATCGAGGCGGTCGTCGAGAACGAGCAGGTCAAGACGGAGATCTTCCAGGTCCTGGACCAGGTGATCACCCGCCCCGACGCCATCCTCGCGTCGAACACCTCGTCGATCCCGCTGGTCAAGCTGGCCGTGGCGACCTCGCGGCCCGACCAGGTCATCGGCATCCACTTCTTCAACCCGGCCCCGGTGCAGAAGCTCGTCGAGCTGATCCCGGCGCTGACCACGAGCGAGGAGACCATCAAGCGGGCCGAGGGCCTGGTGCAGGGCGTCCTGGGCAAGCACGCGATCCGCGCCCAGGACCGGTCCGGCTTCGTGGTCAACGCGCTGCTGGTCCCGTACCTGCTGTCCGCGATCCGGATGTTCGAGTCGGGCATCGCGAGCCGCGAGGACATCGACAACGGCATGGAGTTCGGCTGCGCCCACCCGATGGGCCCGCTCAAGCTCTCCGACCTGATCGGCCTGGACACGATCGTCTCGATCGCCGACTCGATGTACTCCGAGTTCAAGGAGCCGCTGTACGCCGCTCCCCCGCTGCTCCAGCGGATGGTCGACGCGGGCCGCCTCGGCCGCAAGACCGGCTCCGGCTTCTACGCCTACGCCTGAGCCGCCCGCTGCCGGCCGCGCCCCGCGGCGCCGGTTCCGCCGCGGCGGTCGCCCCGGAGGAACCGGCCCGGGTGGTCGCCGCCGGGCGGGACGGGGGTCAGCCGAGGCGCAGATGGTGCAGGAGGAGCAGCCCGGCCGCCGTGTTCGCGGCCGGAACCTCGCCGCGGGCGATCATCTCCGGGACGAGCTTCAAGGGCACCCACTCGCGCCGCGAGGACTCGAAGTCGTCCTCGGGATGGCCGACGTACGTGGCCCCCTCCGCCCAGAAGAGGTGGTGGCGGGCGTCGGTCAGCCCGTTGGAGGGCTCCACGGTCATCAGGGGGCGCAGCGGGCCGGGCCGCCAGCCCGACTCCTCCTCCATCTCCCGGGCCGCCGCACCAGCGAGGTCCTCGCCGTCCTCGACCACGCCCGCGGGCAGTTCCCAGCCCCAGCTGTCGGTGATGAAGCGGTGCCGCCACAACAGCAGCACCTCGTCCGCCTCGTTGACGGCGGTGGCGGCCGCGACCGGCCGCAGCCGGATCACGAAGTGGTCCAGGTGCCGGCCGTCGGGGAGTTCCACATCGGCGCGGTTCACGTCGAACCAGCGGTTCCTGTACACGGTCTGCTCACTCAGGTTCGTCCACTGCACGGTTCTGCCGCCTTCCGGATCGTCGGTGGCAACATGGCAGCAGCCGCACCGGTCACAGCGGAACGCGCAGCGCCCCGTCGATGAGCCGGGCCGTCTCCTCGGCACCCTGGCAGCCGCTGCTCAGCAGCTGCTCGCGCACGGCCCGCAGCCGGTCCCGCAGCCGCAGCGACTCCATCCCCTTGGCCCGCTCGGCCATTTCGGCCGCCGTGGCCACCGCCCCGTCCGCCTCCCCCTGGCGCAGCTGGATCTCGCACAGCATCGCGAGCCGGTGGACCCGCCCGCGGTCGTGGGCCGGGGTGCCGACCGCGGCGGTCGCCTGCTCGTGCGCGGCGTCGAGGTCCCCGAGGCTCAGCAGTGCTTCGGCCACCTGTACGTTGACCAGCCCGGGCTGGACGTACCCGGTCTCGTCCGGCTCCGAGCCGGGCCGGATCCGCTCGGCGGCCGCCTCGGCGTGCCGGATGCAGGCCAACGCTGCGGCCGGGTCGCCGAGTTGGGCGTACGCCTTGGCCTGCATCGCGTAGAGGTCGGCGGTCAGCGCCGGGGTGGTGTCCCGGCCGGCGGAGCGCAGTGCGGCCTCGGCGAAGGCGACTGCCTGGCGGTGTTCGCGCAGGTGCAGGGACTGGTTGACGAGCAGCGCGATGACGTAGGCGCCGAGCCCCCGGTCGCCGCTGGCCTTGGCCAGCCGCAGCGCCTGGTGGAAGTAGCGCTGGGCGAGGCCGTGGGCGTCCGAGTCGTACGCGCAGATCCCCGCGACGGCGACCAGGGATCCGGCGGCCCGGTGCAGCCTGCGGCCCAGGGCGTCGGGGTAGCTGCCGCGCAGCACGGGCGCGGTCTCGCTGCCGAGGAAGCGGACGATGCGGGCCCGGGTGGCGACCCCACCGGTCCGGCGGTACATCAGCTCGTAGTGGGCGCGGGCGGCCCGCAGGATCTCGATGTGCTCCGGCCCGATCCGCAGCGGCCCGTCGCGGGACACGTCGGCGTCCTCGGGCGGGTTCTCCCACTCCCAGACGGGGATCACCGCGGGTGTGCCGGTGACCGCCTCGGTGGTGAGCAGCGGGAAGCGCCCCTGCTGGTCGGAGCGCCACAGGGCGGCGGCCCGGTCGACGAAGCCCTGGAGCGGGGAGGAGTGCGGGGCGGCGGGCTGGCCCGGGACCCCGAACCCGACGTCGTCCAGGGAGACCGGGCGGCGGAGCCGGCCGCCGAGCACCTCGCAGATCAGGTCGGGGACCTGGCCGCGCGGCCGCTGGCCCTTCAACCACCGGGTGACGGCGGTGTGTTCGTAGCGCAGGGCGAGACCGCGGGAGCGGCCCGCCTGGTTCACGTGCGCGGCGAGTCCGGCGTGGGACATGCCCGCCTCGGCGAGGAGGGCGTCGAGCAGGGCGTTGGGCTGCATGGGCCCCTCCAAGGGCTCGTCGGTCTCAGGCTAGTGGGTGCGGGGTTCACACGGGGTGTGAACCGAGTACGCGCATAAATGCGATACGCACTCTGCCGCTGGGGGCTCCGGGAGCGGTTCACTGAAGAGCCTCGCCAAAGAGGCAGCCCGGGTCGTCGGCTCCCCCTCGTACAGTGCGACGACCCGCACCGCGCCGCCCGGCCTGTTGTCTGCCCGACACTCCACGGCAGGCGGGCGGCGCGCCTCGGCCCCGCCGGCGCCCGGTTGGTCACCGGGTCCCGGCAGGGGCCGGGAGGAACGCGCGCCGGGCCCTCCCACCGGGGCCCGGTGTGCGGTTCCGGTTGCCGTCCGGGTACGGGGTTCAGGCGCAGCGGTCGCTGCGGAGGACCAGCAGGGCCACATCGTCGGTGAGCCGCCCGCCGGTGTGGCGCAGCAGTGCGGCGTGCACGCCCGCGACCAGCCGCGCGGGGGTGGGCGCCGGCTGCCGGGCCAGGAGCCCGGCCAGGACGCGGGGCAGCGGGAAGAACCGGCCGGCGGCGTCGCGGGCGTCCTCGGCGCCGTCGGTGTGCAGGAACAGGACGTCGCCGGGGAGCAGTTGGCCGCACTCCCCCGCCACCAGCCCGTCGGGCACGGGCACCACCCCGAGCGGTGGCAGGGGATCGCCCCCGTCGAGCACCCGCACTCCCTCCGGAGCGGGTGCCTCCTCCGCTTCCCGCCCCGCAGCCGGCCGGAACGCACACCCTCTCCTCGTCCATGGCCCGGCCCTTGCCGGCCCCGCCGGCGGGCGCGGCGCGGGCACGGAGAGCACCACTCGGTTCCGGGACGGGGCGGCGGCGTACGGAACGGCCCCGCAGGGCTCCAGCGGCTCGTCCGGGCGGCGCAGCAGGATCGGCCACGGGTGCCCGCAGTTGAGGGCCGTCACGGCACCGTCCCGCCCGATCTCCAGCAGCAGCACGGTCACGAACTCCTCCGCGGACGGGGATTCGGGCGCGGCCTGACAGGCGGACGGGTGTTCCGCCCGGGCCCGCTCCCGTACGTGCCGGCCGAGCGCCCGCTCCATGCGCCGCAGCACCCCGGCCAGCGAGGCCTCGTCGTAGGCCGCCTCCCGGAAGGCGCCCAGCACCGCGGCCGCGGCCGCCAGCGCCGGGAGACCGTGCCCGCGTACGTCCCCGATGACGACCCGCACCCCGTGCGGGGTGGGCACGGCCTCGTACAGGTCGCCGCCGACCGCCGCGCCCCGGCTGGCCGACAGCTGGGCCGCCGCCACCGCGAGGCCCTCGATCCGCCCCGGCAGGGGCCGCAGCAGGGCCCGCTGGGCAGCGCCCGCGATCTCCTGGGAGCGTCTGAGCCGGGCCTTCAGGCCGCGCCGGACGTGCTGGGCGCAGCCGGCGGCGAGGAGCAGGAAGGCGGCGCAGCTGGCGAGGCCGGCCCACAGCGGCCGCCCGGGCGTGAACAGCTCCCAGGACACCGCGGCGCCGCCCCACGCGAGGACGCCCGCCCGGCGCAGCTGGGGCATCTCCCCACGCGTGATCATCCTTGGGACTCCCGTGTCCGGTCCCGGTCACCCGGCCGCCTCGATTCTCGCGAGCCGGCCCGCCCCGGGACACGGCCGAGGGCCGTTCTCACCCGAATGAGTGAGGGGCGCATCCGGTTCACCGGATACGCCCCTCACCTGGCCCTACGCGGGACTCAGCACGCGACTAGGCGCCGCGCAGCACCGCCCCGGTGCGCTCGCCGGCCAGCGCCACCGCCGCGTCACGGGCGGCCGTGGACTCCTCGACCGTCAGCGTGCGGTCGGCCGCGCGGAAGCGCAGCGCGTACGCCAGGGACTTCTTGCCCTCACCCACCTGCTCGCCGGTGAACACGTCGAACAGCCGCAGCGACTCCAGCAGTTCGCCCGCACCCTTGCGCAGGGCCGCCTCGACGTCGGCCGCCGGGACGGACGCGTCGACGATCAGCGCGACGTCCTGGGTCGCCACCGGGAAGGAGGAGATCCGGGGCGCCTCCACGGCCTCGCCGCCGGCCGCCGCGAGGCGGTCGAGGTCGAGCTCCATCGCGCTGGTGCGGGCCGGCAGGCCCAGTGCCTTCACGACGCGCGGGTGCAGCTCGCCGGCGTGGCCGATGACCTGCTCGACCCCGTCGAGGGTGACGACGAGCTCGGCGCAGCGGCCCGGGTGCCAGGGGCCGTACTGGCCCTGGCGGACCACCAGCTCCGCACCGGCCTCGACGGCCAGCGCCCGCGCGGCCTGGACCGCGTCCGCCCAGTCGGCCGGGCGGCCCTTGCCCCACCAGCCGGCCTGCTCGCGCGCTCCGGCCAGCACGACCGCGGCGTACCGCGGCTGGGCCGGCAGGGCGGCGTCGAGCGTGGCGATCTCCTCGTCCGTGGGACGGCGGTCGACGGGCAGCCGCACCGCGACGCCCGGCCGGTCGCCGGCCCGGAAGACCGAACCGGTCTCGAACAGGGCGAGGTCGTGGCTGCCGCGGCTGTCGTTGCGGCGCAGCGCGTGGAGGAGGCCCGGCAGCAGCGTGGTGCGCAGCGCCGGCTCCTCGTCGGAGATCGGGTTGACCAGCTTCACGACCCGGCGGGCGGCGTCGTGCGCGGGCAGCTGGAGCTGGTCGAAGACCTGCTCGCCGAGGAACGGGTAGTTCAGCGCCTCGACGTAGCCCGCGCCGGCCAGCGCCCGGCCGACCCGGCGGTGCAGCTGCTGGCGGGCGGTCAGACCGCGGCCCGACGGCACCTGGGGCAGGGTCGACGGGAGGTTGGCGTAGCCCTCCAGCCGGATGACCTCTTCGGCGAGGTCGTTCGGCTCGGCGAGGTCGGGCCGCCACGACGGGACGGTGACGACGAGCTCGTCCTGGCCGTAGACGTCGCAGCCGACCTCCTGGAGGCGGCGGACGACGGTCTCGCGGCCGTAGTCCACGCCCGCGACCTTGTCCGGGTGGTCCGCGCGCATCGCGACGGTGCGCGGGGCGCCCGGGGCGACGAGCTCGGTCACGCCGGCCTCGGCGGTGCCGCCGGCGAGCAGCACGAGCAGGTCGACGGTCCGCTGCGCGGCCGCGGAGGCGGCCTGCGGGTCGACGCCGCGCTCGAAGCGCTTGGAGGACTCGGAGGACAGCTTGTGGCGGCGGGCGGTGCGGGAGATCGCGATCGGGTCGAAGTGTGCGGCCTCGACGACGACGTCCGTGGTGCCGGTGACCTGGCCGGTCTCCGGGTCCGTGAGGGAGTCGGCGATCTCGGTGTCGGCACCGCCCATGACACCCGCGAGCCCGATCGGCCCGCTGTTGTCGGTGATCACCAGGTCCTCGGCGTCGAGGGTCCGCTTGACCCCGTCGAGGGTGGTGAACTTCTCGCCCTGCTCGGCCCGCCGGACGCCGATGGCGCCGTCCAGGCGGGAGCGGTCGTAGGCGTGCAGCGGCTGGCCCAGCTCCAGCATCACGTAGTTCGTGACGTCCACGGCGAGGGAGATCGGACGCATGCCCGCCTTCTGCAGGCGGCGCTTGAGCCAGATCGGGGACTTCGCCTCGGGGTCGAGGCCCGTGACGGTGCGCGCGGTGAAGCGGTCGCAGCCGGACGGGTCGTTGATCTTGACGAGGTAGCCGTAGGAGTTGGGCGCCGGGACGTCGAGCAGCGCCGGGTCGCGCAGCGGCAGGCCGTACGCGGTGGCGGTCTCGCGGGCCACACCGCGCATCGACAGGCAGTAGCCGCGGTCCGGGGTGACGGCGATGTCGAGGACCTCGTCGACGAGCTCCAGGAGCTCGATCGCGTCGGTGCCGACCTCGTGCTCCGGCGGCAGCACGATGATGCCGTGTGTGCCGTCGTCGCCCATGCCGAGCTCGTCGCCCGAGCAGATCATGCCGTGCGAGTTCCTGCCGTACGTCTTGCGCGCGGCGATGGCGAAGTCGCCGGGCAGGACCGCACCGGGCAGCGCCACGACGACCTTGTCGCCGACGGAGAAGTTGCGGGCGCCGCAGACGATCTCCTGGGGCTCGCCGGTGCCGTTGGCGCGGCCGACGTCGACGGTGCAGAAGCGGATCGGCTTCTTGAAGCCCTCCAGTTCCTCGATGGTCAGCACCTGGCCGACGGCGAGGGGGCCCGTGAGGTCCGCGCCGAGCTGCTCGACGGTCTCGACCTCCAGACCGGCGTCGATGAGCTTGGCCTGCACGTCACGACCGGTCTCGCCCGCAGGCAGGTCGACGTACTCCCGCAGCCAAGAAAGCGGGACCCGCATCAGATCTCCATCCCGAAGGGTCGGGTGAACCGGACGTCACCCTCGACCATGTCTCGCATGTCTTCCACGTTGTGCCGGAACATCAGCATCCGCTCGATGCCGAAGCCGAAGGCGAACCCGCTGTACTTCTCCGGGTCCACACCGCAGGCGGTGAGCACCTTCGGGTTGACCATGCCGCAGCCGCCGAGCTCGATCCAGCCCTCGCTGGAGCAGGTGCGGCAGGGGCGGTCGGGGTTGCCCACCGACGCGCCGCGACACACGTAGCACTGCATGTCCATCTCGGCGGACGGCTCGGTGAACGGGAAGAAGTTCGGGCGCAGGCGGGTGGTCACGTCCTCGCCGAAGAGCGCCTTGACCATGTGGTCGATGGTGCCCTTGAGGTCGGCCATGGTCAGGCCCTCGTCGACGGCCAGCAGCTCGACCTGGTGGAAGACCGGGGTGTGCGTGGCGTCGAGCTCGTCGGTGCGGTACACCCGGCCCGGGCAGACGACGTACACGGGCGGCTCGCGGCGCTCCAGCAGCGAGCGGGCCTGCACCGGCGAGGTGTGGGTGCGCAGCACGACACCGGACTCGTCGCCCTCGACGCCCTGGGGGCCCTGGACGAAGAACGTGTCCTGCATCTGGCGGGCCGGGTGGTCGGGCGTGAAGTTGAGGGCGTCGAAGTTGAACCACTCCGCCTCGACCTCGGGGCCTTCGGCGACCTCGTAGCCCATGGCCACGAAGACGTCCGCGATGCGGTCCATGAGCGTGGTCAGGGGGTGGCGGGCGCCGGCCGGGACGCGGTCGTACGGCAGCGTGACGTCCACGGCCTCCTCGACCAGCACGCGCTCGTCGCGCTCGGCCTCCAGCTGGGCGAGGCGCTCCGCGTACGCCTTGTTCACGGCGCCGCGGGCCTGGCCCACGCGCTTGCCCGCCTCGGCCTTGGCCTGCGGGGGCAGCGCGCCGATCTCGCGGTTGGCGAGGGCGAGCGGCGAGGTGCCGCCGGCGTGGGCGGTCTTCGCGTGCGCCAGTTCGTCGAGGTCGCCGGCGGCCGCGAAGGCGGCGAGCGCCTCGTCCCGCATGCGCTCGATCTCTTCCGGTTTCAGTGCCTCGACCTCGACAGGGTCGTACGACTTGTTCGGTGCCGACATCTCTTCCCGTACTTCCGATGGGCTGGCTGGAGGTCCCCGCTCGACACAAGGAGCTCGACACAAGGACACAAAGGTGCCAAAGGACGAGTCTACGGGCCGCGGGGGAGGTGAGGAGCCCGAGGGCCGCCTGGCGAGACGCTCCGCAGTGTTGGTGCTACTGCGCGAGGTACGCGGGCGCGCCGACGGGCAGGATAAATCGGAACTCTGCGCCGCCGCCGGGGCCACGGCCGACCGTGATGGTCCCGCCGTGGGCTTCCACGATGCCCTTGACGATGTACAGGCCCAGGCCGGTGCCGCCGCGCTTGCTGCCCCGCCAGAAGCGGGTGAAGACGCGGCCCATCGACTCCTCGGGGATACCGGGGCCCTCATCGGTCACGGTGACGGCGGTTCCCTTCTCGATCTTGCCCGCTGCGTTCGTCAGGCTGGTCGGCGATACGTCGATGGTGACGGTTCCCTCGCCGTGGCGCACCGCATTTTCCAGGAGGTTGCCGAGGATCTGGTCGATCTTGTCCGGGTCGGCCCACAGGGCGGGCAGGGAGCGGCTCACGCGGACGAGGAACCGGTCGGGGGCCTGGCCGTTCGCGGTGAGGGCCTGGACGTGCCGGCCGACGGCGGTGGCGATGTCGACGGGCTGGCGGCGGACCTCCAGGCGCCCGGAGTCGATGCGCGAGATGTCGAGGAGTTCGGCGATCAGGCGGGTGATGCGGCCGGCGTCGGCGTCGACGGTCTCCAGCATCAGGCGCTTCTGGTCGTCGGTGAACCGCTCCCACTTGGCGAGGAGGGTCGCGGTGAACCCCTTGACGGAGGTCAGGGGGGAGCGCAGCTCGTGGGCGACGGTGGCGATCAGCTCGGCGTGGCTGCGCTCGGTGCGGCGGCGGGCCTCGGTGCCGCGCAGGGTGACGACGAGGCGGCGCAGCGGGCCGGTGGGGTGGGCGCGTACGTACCGGGCGGAGACGAGGACCTCGCGGCCGCCGGGGAGCAGGAGGTTCCGCTCGGGCTGGCCGCGGCGGGTGGCCAGGCCGCCGTACGGGTCGGTGAGCGCCCACCAGCGGCGGCCGTCGAGGTCCTCCAGCGGCAGCGCCCGGTCGATGCGGGCGCCGAGGGCCTCGGCGGGGGCGAGGGCGGTGAGGCGGGCGGCGGCGGAGTTGAAGCAGATGACCCGGCCGGTGTCGTCGGCGATGACGAGCCCGTCGGGCAGGTCGTCCGGGTCGATGCCGAGGCCCGTGGGGTCGGCGTTGTCCGGGCCGGTGCGGCCGCTGCCCGGGTGCTGTGCGGGCACGGCTCCCAGGAAGGGCGTCCCGGCCGCGTTCGTGGCCGCTGGCGAGCTGTTCGTACCGACGGTCATGTCCCCGTACCCCACATCTCCGAGTAGCGCAGTGGGCCCCCCGGGCGGCCACATTACTAGCTGGGGGTCACGGAGCGGCACCCTCCGGGCGCCCGCTGTGCACGCGCGGAAGCATAGAGGCACACGGCGGCGGCCGTGGCGAGGTTCAGGCTTTCGGCTTTGCCGTGGATCGGGACGCGTACGACGGCGTCGGCGAGCGCCCGGGTCTCCTCGGGCAGGCCCCAGGCCTCGTTGCCGAAGACCCAGGCCGTGGGGCCGCCCATGGTCCCCGCGTCGAGCTCGGCGTCCAGGTCGTCCTCGCCGGCCCCGTCCGCGGCGAGGATCCGCACGCCGGCCGCGCGCAGCCCCTCGACGGCCCGGTCCACGGGCACGCCGACGGCGACGGGCAGGTGGAAGAGGGAGCCCACGGAGGCGCGGACGGACTTGGGGTTGTACAGGTCGACGGAGGCGTCGGTCAGGACGACCGCGTCGGCGCCGGCGGCGTCGGCGCAGCGGAGCACGGTGCCGGCGTTCCCGGGGTCGCGGACGTGGGCGAGAACGGCGACGAGCCGGGGCCGGGCGGCGAGGATCTCCTCGAACGGCGAGTCGAGGAAGTGGCAGACGCCGACGATCCCCTGGGGGGTGACGGTCTGCGAGACCTCGGCGAGCACCTCGTCGGAGGCGTGGTGGACGCGGACGCCGGCGGCGCGGGCGGCGTCGATGATGTCGCCGTAGCGCTCGGCGGCCTCGACGGTGGCGAACAGCTCGATCAGGGTGGGACCGGTGGCCCCACGGTGCTCGACGGCCTCGCGGACGGCCTGGGGGCCCTCGGCGAGGAAGCGGCGCTCCTTGGTGCGGAAGTTGCGCCGTGCCAGCCGCCTGGCGGCGGCCACCCGCGGGGACCGGGGGGAGATCAGCTCGGCGGGGGCGGGGGTACCCATGGTCGGTCGGCTCTCTTCCGTGCGTACTGCGGGTCTACTGCGGGTCTGACGAGGCGGGGCGGGGTGGGGCGGTTCCGGGCGCCTCACGGCGGCCCCACACGCACCGACCCCACACGCACCGGACCCGCAGGCACAGGGCCTGCGGGTCCGGGCTGAAGCCAGTGAAGGGGCCGGCTGCGTAAGCGCGATGCTTAGGCGGCAGCCGGGGCCTTCGGGGCGTTCACGTCGGCCGGGAGCGCCTTCTGGGCGACCTCGACCAGCGCGGCGAACGCGTTGGCGTCGTTGACGGCCAGCTCCGCGAGGATCTTGCGGTCCACCTCGACGTTGGCGGCCTTCAGACCCTGGATGAGGCGGTTGTACGTCATGCCGTTCTGGCGGGCAGCGGCGTTGATGCGCTGGATCCACAGCTGACGGAAGTCGCCCTTGCGCTTCTTGCGGTCGTTGTAGTTGTAGACCAGCGAGTGGGTGACCTGCTCCTTGGCCTTGCGGTACAGGCGCGAACGCTGACCGCGGTAGCCGGAGGCCGCCTCGAGGATCGCCCGGCGCTTCTTGTGGGCGTTTACTGCCCGCTTGACGCGTGCCACTTTTTAACTCCTTGTAGCGGGGCCGCGGGTGTGTTCACGCGGCCCGAAAGTTCGATGGGGTACCGGTCTTGGCGTCCCGCCCCGGTAGGGGCGGAACGTCAGATGCCGAGAAGCTTCTTGATCTTCGCGGCGTCGCCCGGGGCCATCTCGGCGTTGCCGGTGAGGCGACGCGTCAGCTTGGACGACTTGTGCTCGAGCAGGTGGCGCTTGCCGGCGCGCTCGCGGAGCACCTTGCCGGAGCCGGTGACCTTGAAGCGCTTCTTCGTACCGCTGTGCGTCTTGTTCTTCGGCATGGCGCCGTTATCTCCTCGTCAGTGGCATTCCCAGCCGGTCCGGTACCGGACCGGCTTGCAGGAACGTCATGGTGTGTCGGTGATCCGGGACCGGATGCCCCGGGATCAGGCCTCGGCCTGTGCCTCGCCAGAGGCGTCGGCAGCGGCGTCGGGAGCCTCGGCAGGCGCGACCTCGTCGCCCTCCGCGGCATCCGCTT
Organism: Streptomyces sp. NPDC127106; assembly: GCF_042677605.1. Classification (NCBI taxonomy): domain Bacteria; kingdom Bacillati; phylum Actinomycetota; class Actinomycetes; order Kitasatosporales; family Streptomycetaceae; genus Streptomyces; species Streptomyces sp. NPDC127106. The sequence goes on from NZ_JBHXTC010000030.1 coordinate 86,710, forward strand.
CCTTGGCGGCGGCCGCACCCTGGCGCTCGGCCTTGCGGGCGGCCTGGGCCTCGCGGGCTTCGGCCATCGCCTCGGTCTTCTTCTTGTGGGGACCGAGAACCATGATCATGTTGCGGCCGTCCTGCTTCGGGTTCGACTCGACGAAACCGAGCTCCTGGACGTCCTCCGCCAGACGCTGCAGCAGTCGGTAGCCGAGCTCCGGCCGGGACTGCTCGCGACCACGGAACATGATCGTGATCTTGACCTTGTCGCCCTGCTTGAGGAACCGAACGACGTGACCCTTCTTGGTGTCGTAGTCGTGCGGGTCGATCTTCGGCCGGAGCTTCATCTCCTTGATGACCGTGTGCGCCTGGTTCTTGCGCGCCTCACGGGCCTTCATGGCCGACTCGTACTTGAACTTGCCGTAGTCCATGAGCTTGCAGACCGGCGGCCGTGCAGACGCTGCGACCTCGACAAGGTCCAGGTCGTACTCCTGCGCGAGTTCAAGCGCCTTCGCAAGCGGGACGATGCCCACCTGTTCGCCGCTGGGACCGACGAGTCGCACCTCAGGGACACGAATCCGATCGTTGATGCGGGGCTCGGTGCTGATGGATCCTCCTCGGTAGCACCACACGGCTGTCAGGCAGACAGCCGCTGACGTCTGTGTCGTCATGACCAACCGCGGCGGGACAACAAAAATGCCCCGACGGGCACAGGCAGGGGCTCCAAGACAACCGGAGCACCGCCGCATGCGAACCGCGGGGCGCAACATCGGGCGGCTTTCCATCGTCCGTACGGAACGATGGATGCCGCCTGACCGGTGACCCGCCGCCCCGGAGGGCGGTCAGGTGGGAGAACGGAGCCTCCACTTGTGGGCCGGGGACTTACGTCTCCGGCCGGTCGTTAGCCCAATATAGCATTCCGCGCCAGACCTGCTCACCCGGTGCCAGGTCAGGGGTCCGCGCGACCCGGCTTATCGTGTGGGACATGACTGACGCGACCCCCTCTCCCGCCGCCGAGGCCGACCAGGCCCCCGACTACGACGCCCTGACGCGTGACATCGCGGACGTGCCCGCCGTCGAGGTGATCACCACGGTGGCCGTGCACCTGCTGAGCGCCGCGGCGGTCAACCTGGGCCTGGACAAGCCGGACTCCGAACACAAGGACCTCGACGAGGCCCGCAAGCTGATCACGGCCCTGGCCGGCCTGGTCACGGCCAGCGCCACCGAGATCAGCTCCTTCCACGCGGCCCCGCTGCGCGACGGCCTGAAGTCGCTCCAGCTCGCGTTCCGCGAGGCGTCGGTCGTCCAGGACGAGCCGGGCCAGGGACCGGGCGAGAAGTTCACCGGACCGGTCTACGCCTGACGGGCGGACACCCTGCCGGGCAGGGCCGGTGCGGTCCGATGCGGTGCGGCGCGGCGCGGCGCGGCGCGGGCCGCCCGGGAACGGCGTCCGAAGGGGCCGGGGTGCGCCCCGGCCCCTTCGGTTCTTCGTGCTTCTTCTCACTCCTCCCGTTCCGCCGGGCCCGCCCGAACGGGAGGAGTGAGCGTCCGCCGACCGGGCAGCGGACGAAGAGCGCCACCCCCCGCGCGCGCTCTTAAAAACAACACCCAGCCCCCCAAACCCCCGGTCCACAGGGGTTGGGGGGGGGGGGGGT